>NZ_CP015164.1:1825000-2125000 GCF_001766235.1 Acetobacter ascendens | reverse complement strand
TGGATGGTAGCAAAACAGCGGTTGTGTATGAAGATGCCCTGCATACACGTTATGGTGCTTCCTGCCGTGGATACTGGATTTTGCAGTATCTGGGCTACCCCAAGGTAGGTATTCTGGATGGCGGGCTGCGGGCTTGGCAGGCCTCTGGCGGCACGCTCACGCAGGATGTTACGCACCCAGCCCCCACGCAGTTTCCGCTGGCTATCAACCATGCGCTTATGGCCACGCGGGAAGATGTGTTTGCGGCCCTTACCAACTCATCCATCAAGCTGCTGGATAACCGCGATAAGGTAGAATGGTTGGGTGAAAGTTCATCACCTTACGGGGTGGATTTTGCGCCGCGCAAAGGGCGTATTCCCGGTGCTGTGTGGATTGAGTGGTATAGCTTCATGCACACGCAGGATCAGGAAGCACGCTTTAAAACACCAGAAGAAATTCGGGCTCTGGCAGCCACGCGCAACCTGTACCCGGATGATGATATCATCATCTATTGCTTCAAGGGGGCACGCGCAGCCAACACCTATGTGGCGCTGGCTTCTGCCGGGTTTACCAAACTGCGCATCTATATGGGATCATGGAACGAGTGGTCTCGCCATGCGGATATGCCTATAGAAGACGGTGTGCCACGGGCTTCTGTGCCGTATCGCCCGCAGCAGGGCTGAGACAGTTAGAGGTTTTCCGAATCTGCAAAGAGGGCGGTGTCATGCTGGCGCTGCTCCCACTTGCGGCAGGCCGTGCGCAACACTGTTACAAACCGCGTAACCAGCGGCATGTTCTGCCCGGTGCGGATGGCAACAGCCAATGTGGCGTGGGGTGCAGGCGCGCTGATGGCATGAAACGTAACCCCGCCTGCATGAATCTGGCTGAGCGAGCGTGGCACAACAGAAACACCAAGCCCCGCAGCCACTAAAGGCACGGTGCCGGCAATTTGCGGGGCCTGCTGCCCCATTGTGGGGGTAACGCCCGCAAGCTGATAAGCCGATAAAATGGCATCATGAAAGCCCGGCCCCAGCTCACGCGGGAAGATAATCAGTGGGTCATCCGCTACCATATCCAAACTGATAACCGGTTCCTTCGCCAGCCTGTGCCCACGGGGCAGGGCGATAACCGTGGGTTCATCCAGCAGGTGAAAAACCGATAGGCGTGAGGGATCGGTAAATGGCGGGCGGATAATGGCAATATCCACGCTGGGTTCGTGCAATGCCGCGCAAAGGGCAGGGGTGTTGCTTTCTTCCAAAGAGAGCGTGACATCGGGCGCCATTTCCCGAAACCGGCGGATGGTGAGCGGAATAACCGGCAACAGTGGCACAGCCCCAGCCAGCCCTACGCGAATATGCCCTCTTTCCCCCCGTGCCAGACCTTCTGCTGTGGAAAGAAACTGTGCCTGCAAATCCAGAATGGTGAGGGCGCGGGGCAAAAGCACTTCGCCAATTTCTGTCAACTTCATGCCCCGAGTCTGCCGCTCAAACAGCGTAACGCCCAAATTGCGCTCAAGCTGGCGGATTTGCTGGCTGAGTGGAGGTTGCTCAATACCCAGTGCCTCTGCAGCACGGGTAATGCTGCCATGTTCAGCAACGGTCACGAAGTAGCGCAGGTGCCTGATATCCATATGGTATATGTAATACATATGGATAACGTGTTCAATATATATTGGAAGACTGGCTTCCACTGTTATAACGTGCGTGCGAAACGAACTTAAACCACCATGCGTTTGTGGGAGTATTGCAGCATGAAAAAACAGTCGGTGATGGACATGGATGTCCGCTCTTCTGCCCTTGGTAACGGCGTGCTGAAAAAGCCTGTTACAAACCGTTTGTACCAGACCTCCACCATGGCAGCCCTGCTGGATGCGGTGTACGATGGTGAAACCACGCTGGACGAACTGCTCCAGCACGGTAACTTTGGCCTTGGCACCTTTAATGCTCTAGATGGCGAAATGATTGTGACGGACGGCGTTGTGCGCCAGTTCCGTGCAGAAGGTCTGGCCGCAGAAGTGCCCGGTTCTCTTAAAACGCCTTTTGCGTGCGTGACTTATTTTGAGCCGGAAAAAACGGTTACCATCGATTCCCCAAAAACCAAGGAAACGTTTGAGGAATTGGTGGATAGCCTGCTTGGCAACCCCAACCTGTTTGGTGCCGTGCGCTTTACGGGTGAATTCCAGCGCGTTGATACCCGCACGGTGTTCTGCCAGTGCAAGCCGTATCCGCACATGTTGGAAGTGGTGAAAAAGCAGCCCACCTGCACCATGGAAAACGTGATGGGAACAATGATCGGTTTCCGCACCCCGGTTTACATGCAGGGCGTGAATGTTGCGGGCTACCATCTGCACTTCCTGTCTGAAGACAGTAAACGTGGTGGGCACGTTACGGAATATCGCCTTGTGCGCGGTAAGCTTGAAGTGGCTTCCATTTCCGATCTGGAAATTCAACTGCCCCGTACGGAACAGTTCGCCAAGGCAGATCTGAACCCCGAAAGCCTGAGCGAAGCCATCCGTATTGCTGAAGGCGGCTGAGCCTCCATTCGCTGAATATTTTTAACGGGGCTGCTGAAAAACAGCTTTATGGCAGCCCAGTTTTTGCAGGACAGAACTGAAATGACCAATCCGGCAGACAACGCCGCTCAGTGCGGTGCGGAGCTTATTGTCAAAAATCTGGAAGCCCACGGCGTCAAGCACGTGTTCGGTATTCCGGGCGCCAAGGTAGACCGTCTGTTTGATGCGCTGGTGGATTCCTCCATCACAACCGTTGTTACGCGGCATGAACAGAACGCAGCCTTTATTGCAGGTGGCCTTGGCCGTCTTACAGGTAAGGCAGGCGTGTGCATTGCCACATCCGGCCCCGGTGCTTCCAACTTTGTAACCGGCCTTGCTACCGCCAATTCTGAAGGCGACCCGGTGCTGGCTATTGGTGGTGCCGTAAAACTGGCAGACCGCCTGAAGCTGACGCACCAGACCATGGATACGGTCAACCTGTTCAAGCCCATCACCAAATACAGTGTTGAGCTGACAACCCCGGTTGCGATTTCTGAAGTGATGGCCAACGCTTTCCGCTTTGCAGAAGGTGGCCGCCCCGGTGCAGCTTTTGTAAGCACGCCTATGGATGTGCTTTCCATGCCAGCACATGCGCCGGTTCTGGCTGGTCGCCCGTTGCCACGTGTTGGTGGTGCTCCGGCTGATGTGATTGCAGAAGCCGCAACTATGCTGAAAAATGCCAAGCGCCCTGTGGTTCTGCTGGGTATGCTGGCCAGCCGCCCAGATGTGGCAGATGGCGTGCGCGCTTTTGTAAAAGCAACAGGTGTGCCGGTTGTGGGCACCTATCAGGCTGCGGGTGCGGTTTCTGAAGATCTGGTGGATCGTTTTGGTGGCCGCGTTGGCCTGTTCCGCAACCAGCATGGTGATCAGCTTCTGCACGAAGCCGATGTTGTTGTGGCTGTTGGCTACAACCCGGTGGAATATGATCCGTGGCTGTGGAACGTGAATGATGACCGCAAGATCATCAACGTAGACATCGTTCCTGCAGAGCTGGATAACGCCTACGTTCCGGCCATTGAGCTGATTGGTGAAATTGCACCAACGCTAACAGTGCTGGCAAAAGATGCAGGCAAGCTGACCCGTGCACCAGAGCTGGAAGCTGTTCTGGAAGGCTACAAAAAAGCCCGCACCACCGCTCTGCTAGAAGCCCGGAGCACTAGCAACAATGCCGTGCATCCGCTCCAGATCGTGCGTGAGCTGGAACAGTTTGTAACCCCTGATATGACACTGTGCCTGGATATGGGCACCTTCCATATCTGGCTGGCACGTTATCTGCTGTCCTTCCGGGCACGTCAGGTGCTTATCAGCAATGGTCAGCAGACAATGGGTGTGGGCCTGCCGTGGGGTATTGCCGCTAGCCTGCTGAACCCGGCGCAGAAAGTGCTGTCCATCTCTGGTGATGGTGGCTTCATGATGTCCAGTATGGAGCTGGAAACGGCTGTGCGCCTGAAGTGCAACCTGATCCACATGGTTTGGATTGATGAAGCCTACAACATGGTGGAAATGCAGGAGCAGAAGAAATATGGCCGTGGTTCCGGCGTGAACTTTGGCCCCATTGATTTTGCAAAATATGCAGAAGCCTGCGGCGCAACGGGCATTAACGTCACTACGGAAGATGAAGTGCGTCAGGCCCTGCGTACGGCCATGGATGTAGAAGGCCCAGTGGTTATTGCTGTGCCGGTTGATTATTCCCACAACCATCTGCTCATGCAGCCGCTGGCTCAGTTGGGTGAAACGAGTGCCGCAGCGTAAAGCTGCGCAAAAAACGCAGGCCAGATTTTTTTGCTGATGTGCGCGCCGCCTGTTTTGCAAAATGCCATATTTTGTTATAACAAGCGGCGTAGCAGTTCAGGCTGCCAGAAAGGGCAGCTCAGCATGACAGAAATCCGGGCCGGCAAAGCAGATGTTAACGTTCTGCCTTATTGTGAATTCCCCTGCATATTTCTGTCAGTCTATCAGGGTAGGGGAATGAACAAATCCTTTCAGTCGTGCAAAGTGTATATACAGTTGGGCAATGGCAAGTGTGCCAATGCGCAGGCTGTGGCACATTTGCCAAAACGGCAGAATAGGGGGCAGGCGTAATGGCAGTAACATCTGTAGAAACAGCAGGCGGCAAAACCCGGCGCGGTGCAGCGGTTTTGTTGGAAGTGCTGCGGAGTGAAGGGGTTGAATATATATTCGGCAACCCTGGCACCACAGAACTTCCGCTGATAGATGCGTTGCTGGAAGTGCCCAACGTGCATTACGTGCTGGGGCTTCAGGAAGCCAGCGTGGTGGCCATGGCCGATGGTTACGCACAGGCCGCCCGCAAACCGGCTTTTTTAAACCTGCATACAGCAGGTGGCTTGGGCCACGGCATGGGCAATCTGCTTAATGCCAGTGTTTCCCAAACCCCATTGGTGGTTACTGCCGGGCAGCAGGATTCCCGCCACACAATTTCTGATCCACTTCTATTTGGTGATCTGGTGCAGATTGCCCGCCCCGCCGTAAAATGGGCGCAGGAAGTGGCCCATGCAGATCAGCTTCCTGTTTTGCTGCGCCGCGCTTTTCATGATTCCACAGCAGCCCCCACAGGGCCAGTGTTTCTGTCACTTCCCATGGATGTGATGGAAGAAATGAGCAGCGTGGATATTGGTGAACCTTCCGTTATCAACCGTCAGGCCGTGGCGGGTGGGCTGCCAGAACT
Organism: Acetobacter ascendens; assembly: GCF_001766235.1. Lineage (NCBI taxonomy): Bacteria > Pseudomonadati > Pseudomonadota > Alphaproteobacteria > Acetobacterales > Acetobacteraceae > Acetobacter > Acetobacter ascendens. The sequence goes on along the minus strand of NZ_CP015164.1, from coordinate 2,119,784 downwards.
GGCGCGCGCCCTTACAGCCCTGCGCCCCGGCAAGGTGGCCATTATTGCGGGGGATGAGGTGTATGCCTCGGATGCCGCAGATGAAGTTGCGGCTGTGGCAGAGTGTTTGGGTGCGCCGGTTTATGGCTCATCATGGCCATCACGTATTCCGTTTGCTACGGCGCATCCGTTGTGGTGCGGTAATCTGCCCACACAAGCCACCGGTATTGCGGAAAAGCTGAGTGGATACGATGCCATTTTCGCACTAGGTGGCAAATCCCTCATCACTATTTTGTACACAGAAGGCCCGGCCCTGCCGCCATCTTGTGCAGTGTATCAGATGTCTTCCGATGTGCGGGATCTGGGGCGTACGTTCTGGACGCCGCTTTCTGTAGTAGGGGATATTCGCGCATCCTTGCAGGCGCTGTTGCCCATGTTGCAAAAGGCGGCAGCCCCGCAGCGTGCCGCCTATGCGGCATCGGGCCAGAAAGTGGCAGAAACCCGCCGCGCACAGCGTGCGCAGGCTGTGGCAGAGGTGCTGGCTCATCCGGCAGATGCCGTTATTTCTCCTCGTGTTGCTGCGTGGGAAACGGTGCGTGCCATTGGCCCGGATGTTGCCATTGTGGATGAAGCCATTGCGACTTCATCCGATGTTCGGTTGTTTTTAGAAAGTGCATGGTCTGCACAGTATTCCTTCCTGCGGGGTGGCGCACTGGGCTGGGGCATGCCTGCGGCTGTTGGGGCCTCACTTGGCCTTGGGCGGGATAGAGTTGTCTCACTGGTGGGGGATGGGGCAGCCCTGTATTCCCCACAGGCTTTGTGGACAGCCGCACACGAAAAGCTGCCCGTTACTTTTGTTGTGATGAACAATCGCGAGTACAACGTGCTCAAGAACTTCATGCGGCAGCAAAACAACTATATCTCTGCGCAGGAGGGGAAATATCCCGCCATGGATATTGTTGATCCACAAATAGACTATCAGGCTCTGGCCCGGTCCATGGGGGTGCCTTCCAGCAGAGTAACGCGGGCTGCGGATATTGCGCCCACGCTGGAAGCAGCATTAGCGACCGATGGCCCCACGCTTGTTGAAATTATGATTGCAGCGGGCTGAGAGTGTCAGGCTGCAAAAACCGGGGGTGCGTATGAAAATCGGGTTGTTTATTCCCTGTTACATAGATGCGTTTTATCCAAACGCAGGGGTTGCTACGCTGGAGCTGCTGGAAAAGCTGGGCCAGGATGTAGAATACCCCATGGAACAAACCTGCTGCGGCCAGCCAATGGCCAATTCAGGCTGTAACCGGGATGCTGCCTCTGCTGAGGCGCTGTTTGTCAAACTCTTTGCCAAATACGATGCCATTGTTATGCCATCTGGCAGTTGCACCCACCATGTGCGGGACAATTTTGATGCCATTCCGCAAACGGATGAAGTGCGGCATGTGCGTGAAAACACCTTTGAACTGGTGGAATTTCTGCATGACGTGCTGAAGGTAGATAATTTCCCTTGGGCGGAATTTCCGCATAAAGTGGGTTTGCACAACAGTTGCGGCACCCTGCGCGCCCTGCGTACGGCCAGCATGTCTGAACTGGGTGAGCCTTTCTTCTCCAAACCGATGGACCTGCTTTCCAAGGTTAAAGGCATTTCCTTTGCCCATCCCAAACGGCCAGATGAATGCTGCGGTTTTGGTGGCACCTTTTCTGTGACGGAAGAAGCCGTTTCCGCCAAAATGGGGGTGGATAAGGTAACAGATCATCACAATGCCGGGGCGGAATACATTGTTTCTGCCGATACGTCCTGCATGATGCACCAGCAAGGGTGTGCGGAACGGGCCGGGGTTCCCATCCGCTTCATTCACATTGCTGAAATTCTGAATGGAGCACGGGAATGAAGGTCAAACCAGTTAACCACGCCAAGGCGGCTGAAGAGTTCATTGATGACGTTGCGCATGAAAGCTTTCATGACGAACGCCTGTGGGACCTGCGCCAAAAGCGTGATGAGCAGATGCACATTCTGCCAGAATGGCAGGAACTGCGCACCCGTGCCTCTCAGATTAAGGAACACACGCTGGCCAACCTGCCCGAATATCTGGAGCAGTTTGAAGCCAACGCCAAAAAGAACGGCATTCACGTTCATTGGGCAGCCGATGGTGCGGAACATAACCGTATAGTTGGCGAAATTCTGGAAAAACACGGCGCCAAATCGCTTATCAAAAGTAAGTCGATGGTAACCGAAGAATGCCAGATGCGCGAATATCTGGAACCACGCGGCGTTACGGTAACCGAGACAGATCTTGGTGAACGTATTCAGCAGCTTGATAACCAGATGCCCAGCCACATTGTGGTGCCAGCCGTGCATAAGCTGATACCAGACGTGGCCAAGATTTTTGCCGAGCACTATCACACAGACCCGAACGACAACAGCGCGCAGTCTTTGGCATGGCAGCAGCGTCTGGCGGCACGTCCGGTTATTCTGTCTGCCGATGCAGGGATGACAGGCGGCAACTTTGTTGTGGCAGAAACGGGGTCCTTCGTTGTCTGCACCAATGAAGGTAATGCGGATCTAAGCGCCACGGTGCCGGGGCTGCATATTGCCACTATCGGGATCGAACGCCTTGTGCCGCGTATGGCGGATATGGGTGTGTTCATTCGTCTGCTTTCGCGCAGTGCGTTGGGTTCTCCCATTACGCAGTACACCACGCACTTCCGTGGCCCACAAAAGGGCAGCGAAATGCATGTGGTGCTGGTGGATAATGGCCGCTCACATCGCCTTGGCATGCAGGATTTCTGGACATCGCTGAAGTGTATTCGCTGCGGTGCCTGTATGAACACTTGCCCAGTGTATCGTCGTTCCGGTGGCCTGTCTTACGGTGCCGTATATTCCGGCCCGATTGGCGCAATTATTGACCCCACCTTTAACGAGCGCAAATACAGCACGCTGCCGTTTGCTTCCACCATGAACGGAAGCTGCACCAATGTGTGCCCTGTTAAGATCAACATTCACGAGCAGCTTTACAAATGGCGGCGTGTGCTGGCTGAACATCATGAACTGCCGTTTGTAAAACGTGAGATCATGCATATGGCCGGTAAGCTTATGGGCCAGCCCAAGCTGTACCGTGCAGCCATTAACGGAACGGAAGTGGCGCTGAGCACCATGCCGCGTTTTGTGCTGTATAACTGGCTGAACCCGTGGGGCAAGCACCGTGAACTGCCGCACCCCGTAAAAACCACCTTCAACAGTTGGTACAAGAAAAACCGCCTGAACAAGCAGAAGGAAGGGGAAAAAGCATGAGCTCGCGTGATGCCATCTTAAGCCGTTTGCGGGATAACCGCCCAGACCCCAACGCCCATCCGCTGCCCCCCGTTGCCAAGCTAGGGGATATGGATGCAGGTAAGGCACGTTTTGAAAACAGCCTGCAAATTATTGGCGGCCAGGTTCTGGAACGGCAGGAAAACGATACGCTGGCAACAGCCATTGCCCGCACTTTTCCGGATTCTAAGATCATCTGCTCTGCTGTGCCGGATTTTGAAGGCACAATCCGGATTGAAGATCTGGATTCCCCACAGCAGGCGGCCTCTGTGGATGTGCTGGTGGTGCGCTCACCTTTCGGTATTGCTGAAATGGGCTCTATCTATCTGAGCGAAGCGCAGTTGAATAACCTGAACTCCGCAGCGCATCTGACGCAGCATATTGTGGTCATTCTTTCCCCCAAGAATCTGACCGCAAACATGCACACGGCCTATATGGACCGCCCCGAATTCCACACCGCCAATTATGGTGTGCTGATGAGCGGGCCTTCCGCCACGGCTGATATTCAGGGTGTTCTGGTGCGTGGGGCGCAGGGCGTGCGCACGCTTTCTGTATGGTGGGAAGAGTGAATCCTACCGACCGGAAAAAACAGCATTTCTTAAAAAGCCGGAGCGGGTATTCGCCTGCTCCGGCTTTTTTGTATGCAAAGGCTCATCATTGCGCTCTTGTATTATTCGTTAACACATCGCACAGAATATAAGGGCAGGTTCTGGTCTGCTCATGGTTGAAGAGTGCTGTGTGGTTATAAAACGGGTGGCGCAGATATGGCGGATAAAAACACAGCGGTAGCGCCCATTTTGGCAGGCGCAGATGTACGGCATGGTGGCACAGGGGCACCCCGCCTTATTGGGCTGGGGTTGGTGGCTTCGGCGCTGTTTTCTGTTACTTTTGTACTCAATCGGTCTATCAGCCTGCATGGTGGGGACTGGGTGTGGAGTGCTGCACTCCGGTATATTGAAACCGCTTTTCTGCTGTTAGCGTGGGGCTTTGTTGCCAAAGGTCCGCGCTGGGTGGCGGCAATCTGGCACCTGTTTTGGCAAAAGCTGCGCTTCTGGCTGGTGGCAGGAGGCATCGGATATGGTGTCTTTTACGCGTGTTGCTGCTTTGCGGCCAATCATGCGCCCGGCTGGATAGTTGCGGCCACGTGGCAAAGCACCATTCTGGCCACACCTGTGGTGCTATGGGCCTTTGGTGGCAAGGTGCCCTTACGCGGTGTGGCGTTTCTGGTGCTGATTTTTGCTGGTATCGTTATTCTAAATGCAGGGCGGCTGGAAGCTGGTGTGCCATTGGCACAAATTGCCTCTGGTGTGGTACCATTGCTGGTGGCGGCGTTTTGTTACCCTATTGGCAACCAGTTGCTTAATCGCTTTCGGCATCAGGCGGGCCCACACGCCGCAGTGCTGCGAGACCCATTAGCTGCTGTTTTGTTGATGACACTCGGCGCTCTGCCGTTTTTTGCGGGGCTTTTGTTATTGGTGCACCCCCCATTGCCAGATATGGGGCAGATAACATCTACGGGTCTTATTGCGCTGTTTGCAGGTTGTTTGGCTACGCCACTGTTTACCTATGCCCGCAATCTTTCATCAGATCCGTATCTGATTGCTGCTGTGGATGCCACACAAGCGGGAGAAGTGGGTTTTACATTGGCGGGGGAAGCCCTGCTGCTGGGCAGTGTTTCATTAGGAATGGCAGATTACGTGGGCCTAATTGCCGTTATGGGCGGCCTGATTGGCTTTGCTGTAAGCGAGGAAACCGCGCCCGAAGCCTGAATACAAAAACGGGTGGAAGCATTGCTGCCGCCACCCGTTTTTAAAACGCTCTGCTGTTAGCAGGTTTTAGTCCCGCACGCGCTCAATCTGCGCGCCACAGGCTGCCAGTTTGCGTTCCACAGCCTCATACCCCCGGTCTAGGTGATACACGCGTCTAAGGATGGTTTCCCCATGCGCGGCAAGTCCTGCCAGAATGAGAGAGAAAGATGCCCGCAAATCTGTCGCCATAACAGGTGCGCCAGAAAGGCTGTGCACCCCCCGGATAATGGCGGAAGATCCATGCACGTTAATGCGTGCGCCCATGCGGTTAAGCTCTGGCACATGCATGAAACGGTTTTCAAAAATGGTTTCCGTAATCATGGAGGCCCCTTCGGCTACAGAAAGCAGCGCCATAAACTGGGCCTGCATATCTGTGGGGAAGCCGGGGTAGGGTTCCGTCATGATATCAATGCCACGCAGTGCACCGGTGCGGCGCACACGCATAACATTGCCTTCCTGCGTTACTTCCACGCCGGTTTCTTCCAGCGCGCGCACCACAGCCCCCAGATGATCCACATGCCCATCAATCAGGCGCAAGTCACCACCCGTAATGGCGGCGGCGCAGGCATAGGTGCCGCATTCAATACGGTCTGGCATAATGCGGTGGTGGGCACCGTGCAGGGCTTCTACACCCTCAATGGTAATGGTACCGGTGCCAGCGCCGGAAATACGTGCGCCCATGGCGTTCAGGCAGTTGGCCAGATCCACCATTTCCGGCTCACGCGCGGCATTCACAATTTCCGTGCGCCCTTTGGCAAGGGTGGCGGCCATCATGATGTTTTCTGTAGCCCCAACAGAGGCAAATGGCAGAATAACCCGCTCGCCTTTAAGCCCCTTGGGGGCACGGGCGTGAATATAGCCGTTTTCCAGCGTAATTTCCGCACCCAGAGTTTCCAGCCCCTTCAGGTGCATATCCACCGGGCGCGTGCCAATGGCGCACCCACCGGGGAGGGAAACGCGGGCTTCATGGCAGCGGGCCAACAGCGGGCCGAGCACCAAAATGGAAGCACGCATTTTGGAAACTATGTCATACGGTGCTTCGGTATTGGTAATGTCACCGCCAACGGAAATGGTAGAGCCATCACCGTTTACGTCTTCCACTTCCAACCCATGCTGGCGCAGCAGGGCGCGCATGGTGCCAATATCGGCAATACGCGGCACGTTGGAAAGTACCAGCCGTTCAGATGTCAGCAGCCCGGCTACCAACAGTTTCAGGCCTGCGTTCTTGGCGCCGCCAATGGTAATTTCGCCGTGCAGGGGGCGTCCGCCCCGGATGATGAAACGATCCATGGTCTTTCTTACATCCGCGGGGTGGCAACGCCACGCTGGCCCATATACTTACCGGCACGGTCTGCGTAGCTCACTTCACACGGGCTTTCACCCTTAAAGAACAGGAACTGGCAGATGCCCTCATTGGCATAAATGCGTGCGGGCAACGGTGTGGTGTTGCTGATCTCGATCGTCACCTGTCCTTCCCATTCTGGCTCTAAAGGGGTGACGTTGACGATAATACCGCAGCGCGCATAGGTGGATTTGCCTAAGCACACCACCAGTACATCACGCGGGATACGGAAGTATTCAATAGTATGTGCCAGCACAAAGCTATTGGGCGGAATAATGCATACATCGGCCCGGCGGGAAACAAAGCCATCCGGGCTGAAGTTTTTGGGGTCCACAATGGCGTTGTTTACATCCGTAAAAATACGGAAATCATCCGCCACACGGGCATCATACCCGTAGGAGGAAAGACCGTAGGAAATAACGCCTTCGCGCTTCTGGTTTTCCACAAACGGTTCAATCATGCCGTGGTCCTGAGCCATCTGGCGGATCCATGTATCTGGCATCACGGGCATGTCTTGTCTTCTCCGGTAGGGTGGCGGTTTTGTGCGCCGGGTTCAGAACTGGTGGGGGTGGCAGAATCTGTTGAGTCCTGCCGGGTACGTGCCTGTTCCTTGCGGCGGCGCAAGTTTGCACGCAGCGCCGCAGCCTGCCGGGCCATGCGCTCGGCGCGGGCAGCTTCCGCTTTAGAGGAAAGGCGGGTGCCGGAAGATGTGTTTTCGGGCGTATCAGTCATGCCGGTATGCAGCAGGCCAGTCGCGTAGGTTAAACGTTCGACAGGCTGACTAGCAGAGGCAGCCCGCCCTGACTAGGGCAGACTGCATACGGATGGACAAAACCTGCTAGAGGTTGGCAATAACCTTAAGGCCCATCATGCCGCGCATTGCGGATTTTGTGCGTTTCACCGGGGTGAATCATATACTGGAATCCGGGCTGCACCAGCAGGCCGGGCAGGGCATCAATGCCGTAATAGGCCTCAATCACGTCAGACGAATGCTGCACGCCGTACACACCACTTGGCAGGTCGTATCCGCCATCCAGCGCAAGTTGTTCGCTTTGCCGCCGCCGGTTGCTAACTTTGTACCATGAAAACATCATGCCCAGACGGTCTGTCATGCGGGAGGGAATCACCCCCACAAGGGAAATGCCGCCATATAACTGGTCAGACACATTTACTGCGCGCGGGGTAACGTGGATGTAGCCACCCATCAGGTAGCCACCGGCCATCATATTACGCCCACCAAGGCGGTACACCATCTGGTCCGCTTCCAGCCAGAACATGTCAGACGGGGCAGAGCGTGCGCCGGGCACCTGTGCGGCAACAGCACTAGGCAGGGCCGAGCCAATTTTATCGGCATAGCGCGTGGTGTCATGCGCGTAGCCCAGTACGTAATGCCCCGGTAGGCGGTTGCGCGTTAAAAAGGGCTGCCACGTAAATTCAATCGGCAGGGAAATACCGGTGGCATGTTCCGCCCCCCAAGCCCAACCAGAGGGGTTTTCGTTCAGTGCGCCCACAGAATACGCGCCAATTTGGATGGCCGTATCCCATGTAGGGCGGAAGCGAATACGTGCGCCCCATGTGGCTTTTGGATACACGCTCATGCCCGGATTCTGTTTGATGGCCACAGGTGCAGAACAGGTGACCATGAACGAGCAGAGCAAAGGCGATGTGGCAAACACATGGGTAAGCGACATACGCCCGAAAATAACATCCAGCGTATTGTTGCGGAATTTCTTTTCAGCATACAGGTCCACCAAGTGGGCCACTACGTTGCCGGAAAGAGAATACACTTCCTGCAAGCCAACATAGGATTCGCCCACACGTGGGCCCTGAATAGCCTTACCGGCACGTTCCATCACCAGTGTATGCACAGACCACCCGCCTAGTCTGGGGTCCATTTTGCCCAGATCAAAAATGGTCTGAAGGGTGAGTTCGTGCACGTAGCTGGTGCCTTTTTCCCCCGGTCGGCCACCGGCAAACAGGCCATTGGCTTCTCCTTTATAGGTGAAGGAAAAGGTAAAGCCTTTTTCACGCAGCCGGTTTCGGAACGGGCCAAGCTGCGGAATAAGCGCGCCAGACCCTGCCGTGGGTACGTAGTACGGATCGTTCAGATCCGTTTCTCGCAGCGCATCCAGATTGGGGGGCAATATGCGGGAAGGGCCTTCTGTGGACAGAATGGAATCCAGTTCCACCTTATGAAAGGCCGAGGCATCTCCCGATGGCCCAACAGGCTGCACGCTCATGGTGGCCATACCGGGAAACGGCAGAACAGGCACACCGCTGGAGGGAATAGGTGTGTTGGGTGGCCGACGGATGGCGTTAAGGTCCGGGCCGAGGGATTCTGCATCCAGTGGGCGAGCCGCCTTTGCCGGGGCGGCGTGTACCTTGTTATTCCCCGGCGTAATAATGGCATCGGATACAGGCGCTACGGCGGTTTGGGCCGTAAGCGGAGATGTGGTGGTGCTTTGCGCCTGTGCCGCATTGTGTGCGCCAACAGGCCATACAACAGCCGCGCAACCTGCAAACAGCGCAGAAAGGGCGGTAGAAAATGCACGCCCGGGCATATCATGCTCCGCTTTATGGCGGCATGTTTTTAAAAAAGTCATTCCGCTTTCCGCAAAATCATGAGTGTCGGAAATGTTGACCACAATGCTGGTAAGGAAAAAGCTCCGCAGAGCCTGCCTGTCTGTTTAAGGCAGCATGGTGGGCCAGCGCAGATAGGTGGACAATTCACCTTTTAGCGCAAAGGCAGCGGATGAACGCAAAGCACGAGAGCTTAAGATGAAAGACATGGGACAAACCATTATTGTTGTTTTTGGTTGTTGGCCCCTCATCACAAACAGAAGCAATCTGTGTGGTCAAGTTGGTATTTGTAATAATATTTCCTAAATCACAGGAGTAATGAAATAAAAGCCAATATCAGGATGTATTTTTTGTTATAACGGTAATTTTGCAACAGGTGGTACATTGTCCTGCGGCATCTTTAAATCCTGCCAGCCGCAAAGCTGCGCATGGGCATGTTCCAGCCCGGCCCGAAAGCCGGGAGAACACAAAGCTTTGAACTCGGCTTCCTGCTCATAAGTTGGCATCAGCCTTTTCAGCAGGGCGTTTTTATGTGTGGCAGGGTGGAAGTAGATTTCAGAAACACCTTCGGGCAGATGCGCGGCCAGTGCGGCCACGCGGTCTGTTGTCATGTGGCCGCTCCATGCCAGCCCAAAGCACCAGTCATTTGTTTTCATGCCAGCGGCATGGGCTTGATGGCGCAAAAGGCTTGTCCAGCGGCGGAGGGCAGCATCACCCAGCGTATCTGTATAGGTGCCTGCGGCGTAAAGGGGTTCGGGCGGTTCCAACGGTACACGCACGGCATTCAGCCCATAGCGTTTGCCAATAGTTACAAGCAGGTGCCCCACTGTGGGGTGCAGGTGCATATGTTTGTGGGCATTGGCGTGGTCTAGCCGCAAGCCGGTGCGGCGGAAGGCTTCAAACTGGGCGGTAATTTCGGCTTCCAGTTCTCTCCGTCCTTCAGGGCGGAAAAAGTAATCAACCCCTAAGCCAAATTGAGAGGATGAAAACCATCCATCGGGCTGGGTAATAAGTGGCAGGCTGGTGTGGGGCAGAACAGCAGGGCCTTCTATCACCACAAGGTGCAGGCCAACATTTAGGGTAGGCAGGCGTTTGGCGCGTTCTATGGCGTCATCCACAGCCTCACCCGCAACCATGAGGCTGGCTGTTGAAAGCAGGCCATTGCGATGGGCAAGCTCGATTGCCTCATTCACTTCAACAGACATGCCGAAATCATCGGCAGAGATAATGGCGCGTTTCATAACAGAACCCCTGATCTTGCTCCGGCTGTATCTAGCACCGGCAGGGGGCACATGTCATGGGCAGAGGCATTTTGCCCCCGCCCATGTGGCATGCGTAGGTTACGCAGCGTCCTTACGGTTCTTAAGGAACTGGAAGAATTCCACGCCTTCACGCAGGCGGCGCTTCATCATCTGCGGAGAACGCACCATTTCACCCAGGATGGAGGCAATCTTGGGCGCGCGGAAATAGAACTTCTTGTAGAAGTCTTCCACGCTGTTGAAGATTTCCGTGTGGGACAGGTGCGGGTAATGCAGCGGTGCAATCTGCACGCCGTTATCATCCAGCAGTTCTGCGTTGTTTTCATCCAGCCAGCCGTTTTCCGTGGCCTGCTTGTGCAGAGCCGTGCCCGGATACGGTGCAGCCAAGGAAACCTGCAACGTGTGCGGGTTGATTTCCTGCGCGAAGCGGATGGTTTCCTGAATGGTTTCCTTGGTTTCACCCGGCAGGCCCAGAATGAAGGTGCCGTGGATTTTAATACCAAGCTCGTGGCAGTTCTTGGTGAACTCACGCGCCACTTCAACGCGCATACCCTTCTTGATGTTATGAAGGATCTGCTGGTTGCCGCTTTCATACCCAACCAGAAGCAGGCGCAGGCCGTTGTCACGCAGCACTTTCAATGTTTCGCGCGGCACATTGGCCTTTGCGTTACAGGACCACGTTACACCCAGCTTACCCAGTTCACGCGCAATGGCTTCTGCACGGGGCAGATCATCGGTGAAGGTGTCATCGTCAAAGAAGAACTCTTTCACCTGCGGGAAGTACTGCTTGGCCAGACGGATTTCAGCCGCAACGTGCTGCGGGCTGCGTGTGCGGTAGCGATGGCCCCCCACTGTCTGCGGCCACAGGCAGAATGTGCAACGAGATTTACAGCCACGGCCCGTGTAGATGGAAATGTAGGGGTGCATGAGGTACCCAATAAAGTAGTCCTCAATGCGCAGGTCCCGCTTGTACACTTCGGTTACGAAGGGCAGGCTGTCCATGTCTTCAATCATGGCGCGGTCACGGTTGGCAATAATTTCACCATCCTTGTTGCGCCATGTAATGCCGTCTACGTCCTTGAAGTCACGGCCTTCGGCAATTTCCTTGATTGTGTAATCAAATTCATTGCGGGCCACAAAATCAATCGGCGCGCCTTTCAGCAGGCTTTCTTCTGGCTGAACGGCAACCTTTGCACCCACCATCCCGATTTTCAGGTTGGGGTTCACGTCTTTAAGCATCTGCGCCACTTCTACATCCTTTGCAAAGGATGGGGTGGAGGTGTGCAGAATGACCAGATCGCGGTTTTTAACGTCTTCCAGAATCGGTTCCATGCCGATGCCTGCGGGCGGGGCATCAATCAGGCGGCTGCCTTCAACCATTGCTGCGGGCTGGGCCAGCCATGTCGGATACCAAAAGGACTTGATTTCGCGCCGAGCCTGATAGCGCGAGCCTGCGCCACCATCAAAACCGTCAAAAGTCGGGGGCTGCAGGAAAAGTGTTCTCATCGTCATCGGTTTTTATCCTGACAAGGGCGTGAAGCGGTTGGAGCCGGCAAAAAAGCGGTCTGCAAGGCTTCCATGGTCATTTAGCTGAGGGATTTACTCTGGGCTGTAAGGAGAAGGCAAGTTTTGCGTGCACGGGCTTTACTGTCTGGCGGAGAGACCATCAGATGAAGGTGGCCCAACCGGGTGCGGCGCCACATGCATGGTCTGCCCCCGCCAATGCACTTCTGTGCCGCTGGCGCTGCCCACCATAATGGCGGCGGAAAGCCAGTCCCGCACAGGCAAAAGCAGAAGCGGCCATAACGGGCGAGACCCTACAGTGCGGTCTATTACCAACGCGGTAAGGCAGCGAAAGCCCCATACCCCCCAGAAAAAAGGAAGTGTCCACGCTGCATGGGGCTGGAACAGCACCACCAACGTAGCCCAGAACAGTGGAAGCTGGATTGAAGAGGCCGCATAGCCCGCCGGTGCAAGCGTGCAGACTGTGCGGCCCCATCTGAGCTCATGCTTTAACAATTCTGTAAAATTGGATTCGGCAATAGTGGTCCATGTCAGGCAGTCGGCAATAGTAATATCCATGCCCAACTGGCGTACAAGACGGCCCAGCAGGGCATCATCCGCCACATGCGGCAGCAGGGCTTCCAGCCCACCCACCTGTTCCAATGTTGCACGCCGCAGGGCCATAGTGGCGCCCAGACAATCCTGCCGCCCCAGATAGCGCGAGAGAATTACGCCGGGCAGAAAATTGTGGTTGATCTGGCAGGCCGCCAACATTTGCACCACAGAATGCACGGCGGGTAGCCCTGCATACAGGGTAGTTACCAACCCGGTGTTGGGTTTGCTCAGCCCAGCCACGATATGTTGAAGATAATCCGGGCTGACATGAATATCAGAATCGGAAATAACCAGAATATCGTGCTTAGCCTGTGGCAGGATATTCATAAGGTTGCTGATTTTGCGGTTCAGCCCGTGCAGTACGGGGTTCACCACCAAATCCATATCCAGTTCCGGGTGGCGTTCCTGCAGGCGGCGCACAATAGCTATGGCCGGATCATCTGCATCTCGCACACCAAACAGAATCTGAACCTGCGGGTAATCCTGCGTGCAAAAGCTTTCTAGTGCTTCTTCCAGCAGAGGTTCAGAGCCGTAAAGAGGCTTTAAAACGGTAACCGGTGGGCTGTTTTCAAGAACAACCGGCTTATGCTCCTTGCGCCGGAAACGGGCCAGAAGGCCCGCCCCCAAAGCAGATTGCACGCAGCCAGTAACAGCCAGTACCGCGCTGGCCGCAGCTAGAAACGGAAAGGCGGACATTACACCTCAACCGTTTTATGGCCCCGTCGGGGCGCTGTTTTCTTTCCGCTGCGGGGCACGATGCTGCTTCTCGCTCTTAATCTTTGGAGTAATTCTGAACCTTGCGGTTCAGCACGTTGATCAGACCCTGCACACCGCCAGAGTTCAGCGTGGAGCTGAAGTCAGACCGCTGGGCGGCTGCCTGACTGATGCGGGAATCGCTCAGCAGCACATCGGTAATTTTCCATGCACCACCTTCGTTGTGCATGATGTAGCTCACAGCCGTGCCGGGCATGCTGTCATCAGACCCAATGTGGGTTTCTACAATCTTGCCGCCGCCAGCAGGGGCATCCGTTACAGACGGAGAGATGGTGAAACGTGCGCCAGAACCCGACTTAAAGCTGGAGACATAGCGTGCCACCGTAAAGTTACGGAAAGCTGCCAGCAGGTTCTGCTTGTCGCTCGGGCTCAGGCTATCATAGCGCAAGCCAACAGAGGCTTTCAGCACAGCTTCAAGGTCATAAGCCTGATCCACCGCGCCAGAAATCATCTGGCTGCGTTCAGCAAAGCTGCTGTGAGCGTTCTGAACCTGATCCAACGCTTTGTACAGCGACTGGATAGGCGCGCTTACGGCACTTGCCGGAGCAGACTGGGCAAAAGCTGCCGGAGCGGAAATGCCAGCGCCAGCAACCGGAAGAAGGGCCATGGTCATACCAAACACAAGGCCTGCACGAATTGAAAAGCGTTTCATGGCTTAAGATTTTGTCCCGGTTGCGCGGTTTGGCAAGATCGCTTCAAGCATGTCACCGATGCCCAATGCGCTTAGAGCGGTTCCGACGATGTGCGGAGCGGAGAGCCCGGCTTCGGCATATTGGGCGGCTTGAGTATTATGGTCAATGAAGCGGTCTGGCAGGGTAAGGGGGCGGAAACGCACGTTGTCCAAAAGGCCTGTGCGGGCCAGATGGTGCCCGACAAGGGAGCCAAAGCCACCTTCCGAACCTTCCTCAATCGTAATCAGTACCGCATGGTTGCGGGCCAGGTTTTCCACCAGTTCCGTATCAAAGGGCTTGGCAAAGCGGGCATCCGCCACGGTGGGCGGCAGGCCACGGGCGGCCAGCATGTCTGCGGCTTTCAGGCACTCAGCCAGACGCGGGCCAAGCGAGAGAATGGCCACGCCACCTTTTTCCGGCCTGGACTGCCCACCCATTTCACGGATGATACGGCCCTTGCCAATTTCCAGCGGTGTGCCCTCGGCAGGCAGGTCCAGCCCAAGGCCACTGCCACGCGGGTAGCGCAGGGCAAGCGGGCCTTCATCAAACAGAGCGGCGGTTGCTGTCATGTGCAGCAGTTCCACCTCATCGGATGGGGCCATAATGGTCATGCCCGGCAGGCAGCCCAGATAGGCAATGTCAAACGAGCCAGCATGGGTGGCGCCATCGGCCCCCACCAGACCGGCGCGGTCAATGGCAAAGCGCACGGGCAGCTTTTGCAGCACTACATCGTGCATCACCTGATCATAGGCGCGCTGGAGGAAGGTGGAATAAATGGCGCAGAACGGGCGCAGCCCTTCCGTAGCCATACCTGCGGCAAAGGTGACGGCATGCTGCTCGGCAATGCCCACATCAAAAAACCGGTCCGGATATGCTTTGGCGAAGGCATCCAGCCCCGTGCCAGACGGCATGGCGGCGGTGATGGCGGCAATCTTGTTGTCGGTGGCGGCACGGCGCGTGAGCTCGCGGGAGAACACGGAAGTGTAGCTCGGCGGCCCTGCGGGGCCTTTTTTCTGCTCACCGGTGACAACGTTGAACTTGGCAACAGCGTGATACTTGTCCCCGGCTTTTTCGGCTGGCTGATAGCCATGGCCTTTTTCCGTGATGACATGCAGCATGATGGGGCCGTTATCCGTATCGCGCAGGTTGCGCAGGATAGAGACCAACTGCGGCAGATCATGCCCATCTACGGGGCCAACGTAGTAAAAGCCCAGTTCTTCAAACAGCGTGCCGCCGGTAATCATGCCGCGGGCATATTCATCGGCTTTGCGGGCTGTGCGTTCCACAGGGGCAGGCAGCTTTTTGACAAACTTGCCAGCCAGTTCACGCAGGCCCATGAACTTGCGTGAAGACATCAGGCGCGACAGGTAGTTCGACATTGCGCCCACAGGTGGGGCAATGGACATCTCGTTGTCGTTCAGGATGACAATCAGCCGTTCAGCACCCGGGCCAGCCACGGCGGCGTTGTTCATGGCCTCATACGCCATACCGGCGGAAATGGAGCCATCGCCAATTACGGCAATCACATTGCGTTCGCGGTAGCTGGGGTCTTCCTCCGCCCGCAAGTGGTGGGCCACGGCCATGCCGAGTCCGGCGGAAATGGAGGTGGAGGAATGGGCCGCCCCAAACGGATCGTATTTGCTTTCTGCACGGCGGGTAAAGCCTGAAAGGCCACCTGGCTGGCGCAGGGTGCGGATACGGTCACGCCGCCCGGTCAAAATCTTGTGAGGGTAGGCCTGATGGCCCACATCCCAGATCACCTTGTCATCCGGGGTGTCAAACACCGCATGCAGGGCAACCGTCAGCTCCACAACACCCAAGGAGGCCCCAAGGTGCCCCCCCGTGGTGGAAACCGCGTCCACCGTTTCGGCCCGCAGTTCATCCGCAACCTGCTTAAGCTGCTCAACCGAGAGATTGCGCAGATCCGCCGGATACTCAACCCGGTCCAGCGCAGGAAAACGCCCTAACGTCGGAATCGGTGAAGGCGCGTCCTTGTCCTGAGAACTGTCCATGCGATCGTTTCCATCTTTTTGTTGCGGGCTGCTGTCTGATATCTGGGCGAATGACGCAACCCGGAGTGTGTCTTACGCCGCGTTTGCATGCCGACAGACATCGCGATCCGATGGCATGTGGTTTAATGTTTCACGCAAGAACGCAAGTATTGAAACAAAACAAGCCGGCGATTGTGGCCTTTTTGCAACATGAGTGTGAAAACACTTGAGCTTGACAAACCACACAACATATATGCAGGCCAATGTCTTCTTTCATGCGTGGCCGCGTAACGCGTGTATTCAGTATTCTGTCTGACCACCTGATGGCTCAGGGCGGAAATACTTGCCGCGGGTAGCACGGCCGCGTTTCTTGTTACACACTGAACTGAACAAGTTCTTTCCAGTCACGATACGGGCGTAAGTGATGCGCCGGAGCGGGGGTTTATGGCCGTACCGATAATGCAGGCCGTCAGGGTCGGCAAATATGTCGTCACACAGCATCTCAAGAAGCGGAAGCGCTATCCGCTTGTGCTGATGCTTGAGCCGCTTTTCCGCTGCAATCTGGCATGTGCAGGTTGCGGGAAGATCGACTACCCGGCTGCTATTCTCAACCAGCGCATGACTGTGCAGGAATGCATGGATGCGGATGCCGAGGCAGGCGCGCCAGTTGTGGCTGTGGCCGGCGGTGAACCGCTGTTGCACAAGGAAATGCCGCAGATTATTCGCGGTTTGATTGCACGTAAAAAATACGTCTATCTGTGCACAAATGCCCTGCTGCTTGAAAAGAAGATGGATGAATATGAGCCATCCCCCTTCTTCTCCTGGGATGTGCATCTGGATGGTGACAAAACCATGCACGATTCCTCCGTCTGTCAGGATGGGGTGTATGAACGTGCCGTGGCAGCTATTAAAAAAGCTAAGGAACGTGGCTTCCGCGTTTCCATCAACTGCACCCTGTTTGATGGCGCAGACCCACAGCGCGTTGCCAGCTTCTTTGATGAAGTGATGGCAATGGGCGTGGACGGAATCATGACCGCACCGGGTTATGCTTACGAACGCGCACCGGATCAGGAACACTTCCTGAACCGCCAGAAAACCAAGCAACTGTTCCGTGATATCTTCCGTTTGGGCAAAGGCCACAAATGGCGGTTTACGCAGTCTCCGCTGTTCCTGAACTTCCTGGCGGGGAATGAGCAGTACCACTGCACGCCGTGGGGTAAGCCGCTGCGTAACGTGTTTGGCTGGCAGCGCCCGTGCTATCTGTTGGGTGAAGGCTACGCCAAGTCCTTCCGTGAGCTGATGGACGACACGAAGTGGGATGATTACGGCACCGGTAACTACGAAAAATGCGCTGACTGCATGGTGCATTCCGGTTACGAATCCACCGCTGTTATGGATGCCGTGCGTCGCCCTTGGCACATTGCCAAAGTGGCGCTGTTTGGACCGGAAATAGAAAAGCCAATGGCACCGGAAATCTCACTGGCAAACCAGCGTCCGGCCCAGTACGTCTTCTCCAAACAGGTAGAAGAACAGATGGACGCCATTGCCGCACGCAAGCCTGCGAAGGCCCCACGTGTGAAGGTGATTCGTACAGCCGAAGGCGCGAACGATGCTCCGGCAGCAAAGCCAGCAGTAGAAGCCACTGCGGCAGACTGATCGGGCTTTCCGAATCGGATTTTAAAAAGGAGCGGTACCCGCAAGGGGCCGCTCTTTTTTTGCTCTGAATGCTCAAAACATACCGAATTGGTCCGCTTTATCCGGAAGGCAGGCATACTGCCGCCGCATAAGGCAATCCGCCTTCCTGTATGGCCTAGCTGTGGCTTTGGGGGAAATCATCCCCTATTCTGCCCGCCAGAAACCCGCCACGCGGGTACCCTACACAGAGGGCATATCGTTTTTCATGGCACTTTCCATTCTTGTCATTTTCTTTCTGGTGTTGCTGAACGCCGTGTTCGCCATGGGGGAACTTGCACTTATTTCCGTGCGTAAACCCCGGTTGGTCATGTTGCAGGAACAAGGCGTGCGTGGGGCCGAACGGGCCTTGCGGCTGGCGGAAGATCCGCAGATTTTCCTGCCCACGGTGCAAGTGGGCATGACACTTGTTTCCATTCTGGAAGGCACATTTGGTGGGGTGCAGATAGAAGCGCACCTTACCCCCATGCTGGAGCGTATTCCGGCCATTAAACCCATTGCCTCGCAGCTTTCCATGATTGTGGTGGTGGTGCTGATTACGGCCATCATGCTGGTGCTGGGTGAGCTTGTGCCCAAGCAGTTGGCCCTGCGGGAGCCGGAAAGAGTGGCCGCCCGTCTGGCTGCGCCGCTGGAAGTTCTGGCCAATGCTACCCGCCCGGTGGTGTGGCTGCTCCGCCAATCTTCCAACGTGGTTCTGCGCCTGATGGGTGCGGCAGATGCCGTAAACCAGACGCTGACGGAAGAAGAACTGAAAGCCTACATTGCCGAAGGTGCAAGGCTGGGCGTGCTGGAACATGAAGAACGCACCATGATCGAACGCCTGCTGCGCCTTGCAGACAGGCCCGTGCGTGCCATCATGACCCCCAGAAACGAACTGGTGTGGATAGACCGCCATGCTGGGCGCGAGGCACTGGTGCAGGCGCTTAAGCAAACCACCTATGCCCGCCTTGTGGTGTGCGAGGGAGGGGTGGACAACCCGGTGGGTGTGGTTCTGGCTAAGGATATGCTGGACCGCGTTCTAGACGGCATGCCTGCCTCTATAGAGGCAGGTCTGCGCCCAATGATGGTGGTGCCAGACAGTATTTCTGCGCTGGATATGCTGGAACGCATGCGCAGCATCCCGCTGGGCATGGCTTTTGTGTTTGATGAATACGGAGCGTTTGAAGGCATTGTGACGGCGTCTGACCTGTTTGACGCGATTGTGGGCGAAACCTCGCACGAGCCCCAAAAACTCACCCGCCTGAATACAGAACCCGCCCCAGATGCCGTGCTGCTGCTGGATGGCACAGAATCCGCCGATGAAGTGAAAGATCAACTGGCTATCAAAACCCTGCCCGAAGAAGGCAGCTACCATACGTTGGGCGGGCTTATTCTGGCCCTTCTGCGCCGTGTGCCAGCGGTGGGTGATAAGGTGGCTTACGAAGGTTGGCTGTTTGAGGTGCTGGAAATGGAAGGCCGCCGCGTTTCCCGCGTGCGGGCCAGCAGGCAGCCTCTGGCAGAGAACTAAAGTTAAGCTACACGGGCAGGCATTGGTCTGCCCTAAGGGGCATTATGCGGCCTTCCAATAGGCCATAAAAAAGGGGCGCAGCCGGTTAAAGCTGCGCCCCTTTTTGTATGCGATAAGCCGACTAAATATGCGCCGCAGAGCCTTAGTGAAGGGTGCGGGTGTTAAGCGTATGCGCCAGTGCCTTTTCATCCTCAAAGTCCGGCCATGTGCTTTGGGCCAAGGCTGTAAGGGATGGTGTGGGTAGCTTCATTTTAGCGGCATACATCCACAGATAGGCGAGGGTGTGGTGCACGTAATCCCGCGTTTCTGTGTTGGGCAGCAGTTCCATGAACAGCAGCGGGTCATTGGCTGCTGGGCCGGTGGAGCTTTCCCAATGCGCAAGGGCGGAAGGCCCTGCGTTATAGCTTGCCAGTAGGCGGATAATATCTCCGCCACGTGCCTCTGTATGGCTGGTCTGGCGTGTTAGGCCGGCCAGATACTGTACATAGCGCTGCCCGATTTCCAGATTGATGCTGGGGTCATGCAGGGCTTCGGCAGAATGCACGAAGTGGTGGTTGAGATTGGTAGGGGACTCACTGGTTACAAAATCGGCCGTAAGGGGGCGGATTTGCATCAGGCCATGTGCCCCTGCGCCAGAAACAGCGCGTGGGTCGAAGTTCGATTCCACACGGGCCAGTGCGTAAACAAGGGCGGGGTCCATGGTAAAACCATGCCGGGGGCGCAGAAGGGGCAGGGGTGTATCCTCTGCATTCTGGGCTGTGGCGGCATGGGTGTTCAAGGCATCTGCCATTTCTGTGGCCAAATCATGCAGTCCGGCTGTTTGCGCCACAAGCTGAAAGGCCCGTGCCAGTGTTACATCCCGCAGGTCTGGCCATGCGCGGCGGATGGCGTTTTCTGCCATTTCTGGCTCACCAACTTGCAGCAGGGCAAACACGCGGCGGCCTACATCGGTGGCGCCTACGGCTTCAATATCAATTTCCGTCAGCACCGGGGCGGAGGAAGCACCGTTATCTGGCACGGGGCTGTTTTCGAGCGGTTTAAAGCCAACAGGATGCGTATGGGCGCTAGAGGCCGCATGGTCTGCCGGGTCTGGACGCAGCATACGATAGGCCAACAGCCCGTAGAAGCTACGGGGGAAGGCCGCTGCATGCTGGAGCCAGATATGCCGGGCATGGGCATTGCCGGTTTTTTCGTGCCCACGGGCAGCCCAGAAGGCGCAGGCGGCCCGCATTTCCGGCATGGCGCGCGGCGCGTGGGAGGCTTTTTCAAAAAACGGAATAGCCTCGGCGTAAGCCTGCTTCTGCCACAGGGCCAGCCCTGTAATGTAGCTGGCCAGTGCATTGCGCTCGCGCGAAATATTTACGGCTGTGCGGCCAATATCCAGCGCCATATCCGTTTCACCAGAAACCAGCATGGCCTGTGCGGTTTCAGCTTGTAGCTGGGCCGCGTAGGCGGGCGTCATGCCCGGTGTAATGCTGATAAGGTGCAACGCACTGTGCACGCCCTTCAGCCCCCATGTAGTGCGTTCTCGCAAGGTGCGATCCAGCAGGGGGTTGCGGGTAAATTCCTGCGCCAGTGGGCCAGCCGCAAGGGCGGCATGGGCTGGGGCCAGATGGTCTGCCGGTGGGGCAGGAGGCAACGGGCCACCCCGTTCGGGCAACGCGGCAAGGCGCGCCCATATGGCCGGAGCATCGGCATAGCTGGTGTATTGTTTCAGCCAGTTCCGCAGCTCGGTCGCATTGGGGTGGTAATTCGGGTTCAGGTAACGGTCTGCCTGTAGCTCACCCAACAGGGTGGAATCTGTCAGATGCGTGGTGCTGCTAATGGCTTCCGTGAACGCCCCCTGCTGTTGCAGGCGCAGGATAGCGCGCACCTGAGTGGCAACTTCTGGGGGAAGAGGTTTGGGAAGTGTAACATCATCACCTTCAGGGAAAGCCTGGCGTGGCAGAACCATAGCCAGCTCTTCGCTGTACGGTTCGGGCCCGGCTTCCGGGGGCTTGGCATGGGCTCTCGTCACAACGACGGAAGCGCTGGCCAAAAGGGCGGCACCAGCCAGAATGGCTTTTGCCGCGATCTGATGAGGAATTTGACCTATCGCTCGCATGGCTGGCGGGGTCTAGGCCCTTCCAGCCTAAAAGGCAAGTTTCCTGTCTGTGAGAAAAGGGAAAGGTTCTTCAAAAATTGTTGCATTCCCTGTGGTGAAGCGCTGGTCAAACCGGAATAATTTCTATGATTTGCGCAGGTATTCCCATGGTTTATGCAATGTATTTCTTGCTGACATATTCTGTAACATCTGGCGCAGCTTTTGTGCTTACATGCGCGCGTTCATTACATGCTTTGGCTGTCTTGGCGCAGGGTATCCATCACCGTCATCAGTGTTGCCCATATTTCACGCCGTGCAGCAGGGCTGGCCCGAAGCTGGAGCGGATGACGCATGAACATAACGGGCAACGGAGGCAGCCCCGGCAGGGTAATATCCTGCCAGTTACGGCGGGGCAGATCTGTGGTTTTGCCAAGCAGCATACGCGCAGGCAGCCGCCCACACAGCAGCAGACGCTTGGGGGCGAACAAAGTTATGGCGCGTTCCAGAAAGAGGCGGCAGATGCGCTGGTCCATATCTGTTGGTGCGGTACCACCAGCAGGCCGCCACGGTAGGGCCGTAGCAAGGGCCAGTTGGCTGCGTTCCAGCGGTAGTGGGGCCAGCATGGTGTCCAGCAGGGTGCCGCATAGGCCCGCAAACACCTGCCCGCTTCTATCCTCATCCTCATCTGGGGCTTCCCCAATCAGCATTAGGGGGGCGTTGTGGGGGCCGGATGGCATAAGGGTGTGCATGGCAGCGCCGCGCAACGGGCATGCCACGAAGGAATCCATCGCCTGAAACAGCTCTTCTGGCGTGTTGGCGGCTGCGGCAAGGCGCTGTGCCTGTTCTACCGTATCTGCAAAGCTGGTGGGGGTAGGCGGTTGCTGCGGTTGGTTTTGCGTAACCGTGGCAGGTGCCGGCGTTCTGCCTGTTCCGGGCTGCGGAGGAATGTACGGTGGTGCCTGCTGGGGCATTTTGCCCCGTAGTGGAGGCAGCACAAGCCCGGCCCCAGCGTGCCGATGATCGGCCGGGGCATCGGTTACAGCAACATCCACGCCCCATTCCGTATAAAGGCGCAGGAGAGACAGAGCAGCTTCCATCATATAAACCGTATCATAAAGCGGACGGTTTGGTGGTTTGGCGCGGGCGCGTTAGACAAAACCAGTCGTTCATGTCGTTCCTTTCCGCTCTGCCAGAAGGGGTGGGGCATCCGTGGGCGGCCTGCCCGGTTGCCACCGTATCCTGTAGATAGGGTTCTTATGCTGTTTTGTCGCCTTCTGCCTACGGTTTTCATGCTGCTTTCCGCCACTGTGCTGGCTTCTCCGCTTTATGCGGCCCAGCCGGATACATCTGGCGCAGCCCTTAAAGGGGCCGAACCCAAAGCAGATACTGCGGTTATGCATGCGCCTGTTGGGCATGTCGATTCGGGGGCGTTTCTGAGCGCCGTGATTGCCGTCCGCAGGGGGGATGACCTTCAGGCCGCACGCTCTTTCCGCCAAGCCGCAGCCGCAGACCCACAGAATATGGAACTGCTGAAGCAGGCTTTTGTGCGCAGTGTGATGGCGGGTGATGCCGATGCCGTGCCACTGGCCCACAAGCTAGATAAGTTGCCCGGCGCGCAAAGCGTAATTTCCGCCCTTGTGCTGGGGAACGATGCCGCCGTGCGCGGTGAATGGGGTGAGGCGCTCACCTATTATCATCAAGCCCGCACAGACCCGCTGACACATCTTATTATGCCGCTGTTGCTGGCATGGTGTGAGCAGGCGCAGGGCCATGCTGATGAAGCCGTGGAAAGCCTGACCCATATTCAGAAATCTGTGCTGGTGCCGTTTTACACACTGCACGCCGCCCTCATTGCGCAGGTCGCAGGCCAGACAGACCGCGCGGGCCAGCTTTTTGATGAAACGCGCAAGATCATGCCGGGGGGGGACCTGCTGCTTACCCGTTCCTATGCCGCATGGTTGTGGGAGCATGGGCAGAAGGAAAAAGCCCGCGCCGAGTTACGCAAGCTGGAAGGGGATGATCCGGTTCTGCTGCTGGCTGGCCCGCAGCTTCAGGCTACAATTTCACACTTCCCGGTCTCATCGGCACGAGGCGGGATTGCACGCGCTTATATTCTTACGGCGTTTTTGCTGCGCCAACAGGGGCGGGAACAGGCCCAGCAGGCCGCAGCCACCGGTGGCATGGTGGGGAATGATGCCAACCTCTACCAGTTTAACGAGGCCGCACGCCTGATGCTGGGCTTTGCCTTGGCCATGGACCCCACATTGGCCGAAGCCCGGCTGATGCTGGCCGAAATCCAGATTGATGAAGACCACGGGGCCGCCGCGCGAGAAACATTGCTGCGCGTGCCGCAGTCTGATCCCATGTCCCCCGTGGCACGGTTGCGGTTGGCTGTGCTGGATTCCACGCCCGATCAGGCTACCGAGGCTGTCAGCCTGTTGCGCCCGCTTGTGGCCCAGTTGCCAGATCAGATTCTACTTCAGCGTGTTTTAGGCAATGCACTGGTGCAGCAGAGAGACTGGAAGGGCGCGATAGCCGCTTATACCAAAGCCATAGACCTTGCCACCGCCCAGAAGGATGTGGATTGGACGCTGCTTTTCCTGCGTGCCATGGTGTACCATGAAATGGGGGATTGGCCCCATGCGCGGGATGATGCCCGTGCCGCACTGGCCTATGCGCCAGACGAATCCATGCTGCTGAACTTTCTGGGGTATTCCATGGTGGAACGGCATGAAAATCTGCCCGAAGCCGAAAAACTTTTGCGCAAGGCGCACCAGCTTTCCCCCGATGATGCCGCTATTACAGACAGCCTAGGCTGGGTGCGTGCTGAGCGCGGAGACCTGAACGAGGCGCTGGACCTTTTAGAAAAAGCCGCAGAAAAAACACCCGAAGACCCGGAAGTGAATTATCATCTGGGTGAGGTTTACTGGCGGCAGGGCCGCAAGACCGAAGCCATAGATCAGTGGAACGTGGCTTTGGGGCTGCACCCCATTCCGTCGGATGAAGTATTGATACGTGCTGCGCTCAAGCGTGCTGGTGTAGAGCCGGATGCCAAAAAGGCAGATCAGGCCGCCCCCGCTAAAGCTGCGCCGCAGGATAAAGGAACACACACGCCATGACAGTTGATGTTCTGGATGTTGCAACCACAACCCTGACAGAAATCGCACCAGCAAAAATCAATCTGTATTTGCACGTTACGGGCCGCAGGCCAGATGGATACCACCTGCTGGATAGCCTTGTGGTGTTTGCTGGTGCAGGAGATGTGCTGCATTACGAGCCGGGCACAGAACCGCTGCACCTTAAGCTGGAAGGCCGTTTTGGCCGCGCCCTTGGGGCAGATGCCGCTGGGGCTGATAATCTGGTAATAAAAGCCGCCGCCGTGCTGCGTGATCTGGCCGGGCCAGATGCCAATGTGCAGGGTGGGTGCCTTGTGCTGGAAAAAAACCTGCCCGTGGCTTCTGGCATTGGCGGAGGTTCGGCAGATGCTGCTGCCGCTTTGCGCCTGCTAAACCGGGCATGGAACGTACAGGTGGATGAACCCACCTTGT
Organism: Acetobacter ascendens; assembly: GCF_001766235.1. NCBI lineage: Bacteria > Pseudomonadati > Pseudomonadota > Alphaproteobacteria > Acetobacterales > Acetobacteraceae > Acetobacter > Acetobacter ascendens. The sequence goes on along the minus strand of NZ_CP015164.1, from coordinate 2,095,128 downwards.
TCCGTGTGGCGGAAACATTGGGGGCGGATGTACCGGTATGCCTGCTCAGCCAGACTGTGCGAATGGAAGGGATTGGTGAAACCCTTACCCCCGCGCCGCGTTTGCCAGAATGTGGCCTTGTGCTGGTAAATTGCGGGCAGGCTGTTTCCACCCCGGATGTGTTCCGTAAAAGAACGGGCGATTTTGTGCCACGGGCTGATTTACCGCAAAGCTGGCCTAATAGTGCCGCTATGGTGGCAACCCTTAAGGCGCAGGAAAACAGCCTGGAGGCTCCGGCCTGCAATGTGTGTCCGCCGGTTAAGCGTGTATTGGCCGATATTGTGGCCCAGCCAGAATGTCAGTTGGCCCGCGTGAGCGGCTCTGGCGCTACATGCTTTGGCGTGTTCCCCACTGTTGAAGCTGCGCGGGAAGCAGCAGGCAGGTTGGCAGATGCACACGCCGCATGGTGGGTGTGGGGCGGGGCTCTGGTTTAAGGGGTTTTGCCACCTTATATCAGCATCAGTTCTTTCAGCGGGCCGGAGGGCGCAAGCCTGTTCCGGTGTGGCTGGGTGTAGGAGGTTTTATGTCTTCCAAGCTTGATCTGTCTCTTTCAGCAGACCACACAGAAGTACATCTCAAAGTGCTAGAGCAGGAAGATCAGCCTGCTGTAGATGTTGCGCTTTCGGTAGAAGACATTACACGGCTGATTCAGATTTTGGGCCAGTGTCGGGAAACGATGCTGGAAGGTAAGGAACTGCCGCCCATAGAAGGCGCCACCTTTACGCCCGTTACGCGCACCAAATGGGCGCTTCAACCCGAAGCCAGTACGGATGGATCTGTTCTGGCTTTTCAGCACCCGGCTTTTGGCTCGGTAGGGCTTGTGCTGCCACCTGCCGATGCAGACCGCCTGATGCATGGTTTGCACATGCACCAGCAAATGCGCCAGCAGCCTGTTAAACCACGCGGGCGTTTGAACTGAATTTTTCTATATTGGGGTATTTTTAAGCGCATCCGGGCATAGGCACGGATGCGTTGTTGCCATGTTATGCCATGGCATGCGTTCAACACGTTATGGCTTCATGCCGAGTGTACAGGCGCGTTGCGTGAAGCAACATATGGCAAGGCCAAAAACACCATCCCATTCAGCAGAAATAATGTGCTGAACAGGATGGCGCGCGCCTTTAGGATTTCCGGCAGTTGCGGATATGCGCCATTAGGGCGGTTAACCCCATGGCTGTCAGCGCGCCAAAAATACCGGCCCGTAAGCTGCTGGGAACAAAGAAGGTTAGTGGGCTATCCAGCCTGCGGGAATGTTCATCAAACGGGCCTTGCGCCCCAAAGGAACCGGGCACGGATTTGTATAAATCATCCGGCTGCTGGCCTTCTGCCCAATCATGCTCCATCTGGGCCTTGTAGCCTTTTTCTGCCAGGCGGGCTTCACGGCAGCCGGGGGCAACCATGTGCCATAGGGCGGCAAAGCTGTTGGTAGCCCCAATGGAAATGGAGCGGCTGGTGCTAAAGGCAGCACGGTAAATGGCCTCTGCCGCCACTTCGGGTTCATACACCGGGCCAACAGGTTTTAAGCGTTTGCCTGTGAGGTTGCGTGTCCAGCCATAATGGGGAGTGTTGATGGCAGGCAGATCCACCATGACCACGCGGATATTATCGGCATCATGCAGCAGTTCTGGCCGTAGGCTTTCACAAAAACCACGTAGGGCAGAACGCGCTCCGTTTTCCGCAGCCTGAAGCGGCATGCCGCGCAGGTTGGGGGCCAGATCCAGATTGATAATGGCGCCTTGCCCGCGCCGGCGCATAACGCCAAGGGCGGCCAATGTGCCGTTTACGCTGCCCAGATAAGTTACTTCTGTAGCACGGCGGATATCATCGGCAGAAAGGGCGGCAACCTGCCCAACCACTGTGGCTCCAGCGCAGTTGGCCCAAACCGAAATGGGGCCAAGTTCTGTTTCAATACGCTCTGCTGCATCCTGCACAGCTTTGGCATCTGAAACATCCAGCGGGATGACCAATGACCGCACAGAGTGTTTGGCCAGATTTTCTGCTGTTTCCTTCAGCCGGTCTTCATTCCGGCCCAGCAGGGCAATATCAAACCCGGCGCGGCCCAGCGCACGTGCCGCCGCACGGCCAATACCGGCGCCTGCGCCTGTAATCACAGCTATCTGGGTTGGCATCCGCGTTTTTTCTCCCGGTTATCACTCAAGCAAGATGTTCAAAATCTGGTTGCCATTTTGCGCCGCAATCGGGCCGGGCACAAGCCACAGGGCAGGGGTTCTGCCCCGCGTGGGCTTGAATGCAGGTGCCAGATTTACAGATATTTCAGCGCAATAATACCGCCTAAAAACACCACGGCAAAAGCCCCGGCCACCAGCGGCAGGCGTTTTTCCAGAAAATCCTGAATAGGCGCCCCAAAGCGCCACAAAAGCCCAGCCACCAGCATAAACCGCACGCCACGCGTTACAAGGCTGGCCAGCATAAAGGGCAGAATGGCAAAATGCGCCATGCCGCTGGCAATGGTTACAAACTTGTAGGGGATGGGTGTGAGCCCCTTAAGCAGAATAATCCATACACCCCATTGGCGGAATTTTTCCTGCAAGGTCAGCAGCGTGCTCTCGGCATGGTAAAAATGCACAATCGGGCGGGCTACCGTATCCACCAAAGCCGCGCCAATTAGCCAGCCCAGCAAGCCACCGGCCACGCTGGCAATGGTGCAGATGGCGGCATAAACCCATGCCTTTTGCCTATGTGCCAGCACCATAGGCACCAGCAGCGTTTCTGGCGGAAGGGGGAAAAAACTGGCTTCTGCAAAAGCCAGCGCCACCAGCCATAAAGGTGCGTAGGGGCTGGCAGCGTGCCGCAAAACGCGGGCATAAAGGCGGTTTAGCATATGGGTTTAAATACTACATCCGTTCACGGCGCAGAACATCCTCCGCCTTGGCGTGGATGGTATCATATTCTTCCTGCGTGAGGTTACCCCGGTGCAGCATTTCACTGGCACGGGCCAGCGCATCACGCGCGTGGGTGGCATCGGGTATGGGGTAACGGCGGCCGGGCAGGGCAAAGGCATTATCCGGCAGGGCATTACGTTCTTCAGTTGTCAGCTTAGACATGGTTGGTCTTCCTGTCTTCCTCACACAGTTCAGAGGCACTCTCCAGTTCGTCCAGTTCCGCCATGGCAGCTTCTGCGCTGGTGGTGGGAACGTCGGAAACCGGCGTGCTGCTCCGCACTCCCGCTGCCAGAGGATGCTGTGCGGGAGAGACTTCTAATGTTTGTGTCACACGGAACGCCGTCAAGACCGCACAAGATCCAAACACTACAGCCCCCAGTGCCTGCCCGGCCTGCACGCCAAGTGGGCCAAAGCGTGCGCCCATCATCACAAACGGAATGGTGCCCAGCGTGGCCCGGCCCCAGTTAAAGGCAGTGGAATACAGCGGAAACCCAAGGTTATTGAAGGCGGCGTTGGCCACAAACAACATACCTACAAACAGGTAACTGCCGATTGTCCATGTGCAGAACAGATGGATAAGAGCTGCGGCATCACCCTGTGCATTATACATGGCCACAACCCCATTCTGCACGCAGAACAGGAATATCCATGTGGCACCCACACTTAAAATAACCAACTTGAGGGCCGCGCGCAGGGTTTCACGCACGCGGTCACACAGCCCGGCGCCAAGGTTTTGCCCCATAATGGGGCCAACAGAACCGGTAAGCGCAAAAACCAACGCAAACAGTACAGGCACTGTGCGCTCAATAGAGGCTTGCCCCGCAACAGCAGCCAGGCCAAAGCGCGCCATAGCTTGTGTGACGTACACACCGCCAACCGGTGTGGCCAGATTGGTGAGAATGGCCGGAAAAGCCACCGTGGCCACACGCTTGGTATCAGGCAAAATCCGATGAAGCTGCGGCATGGCCAGCATATCGTGCCGCAATGCGCCACGCAGGCCCACTGTGGCCACAACCGTGCGTGAAAGCACAGTGCTGATAGCAGCCCCGGTAAGTCCTTCATGCAGCCCGAAAATAAACAGCGGGTCCAGCACCGCCGCGACAACAGCCCCTAGCAACGTAATGTGCATGGAGCCCTTGGCATCCCCCACCACACGCATAAGGGAAGATGCCCCCATGCCTGCGCAGATAAGCGGTAATGCAGGGCTAACGGTGCGTAGGAATGTGGTGGCGTTGGCCAAGGCCTCACCCCGCGCACCAAACAGTTCCAGAATGGGGTGGGCAAATATCATGGTGCCCACACCCAGCACGGTTGCCAGCCCGATCATGACAGTAAGGGCGGAGGAGGCAATGCCACGGGCTTCATCAGCGCGGCCTGCGCCAATTTCACGCGCGGTGGCGGCGCTTATGCCAATGGTCAGCCCGATGGAAACGGCAATTTGCAAGCCAATAACGGCCCCGGCAAAGCCAATGGCTGCCGTAAGGGCGGTGTTACCCAAGTGGCTGATATACACCATGTTGAGCATATCCACCGCAAACACCGCCATAAGGCCAATGGCCCCGGTGCCAGCCATAACCAGCACGTGGCGCATGATGCTGCCGGTGGTAAAGCAGGCCTTGTGACGTCCGCCAGGCGGGGAGGGCCGGTTCATTCATGCTCCGTGTGGGCTGTGCTGTGCGCGTGCCAATATGGGTGTTGAGTATGTCATGACTTGCGCCCCCTGCGAACAGGGAGAACACGGAACATCTGCCCTGAAAGGCGTGCAAGCCCGAATAATATGCCGCAAGAGCCGGGGTTAGAAGGTTGGCGGTGCTTCTTCCGGCTTTTCTTCGTCTGCCTTGCGTTCCAGCGGGCGGCCTAAATACGCTTCCAGCACTTGCTCGGTGGGGCCATCCATACGTACCTGCCCCTGATCCAGCCAGATCAGACGGTTGCACCAATCGGCCATCACATCTGCCATATGGCTGGACAGCACCAGAATATCGGCGCGGGAAACAAGATTTTCAAGCCGGGCGCGGGCACGGTTACGGAAGGAGGCATCTCCCGCCATAAACCATTCATCCATCAGCAGCACATCGGGCATGATAGCCGTGGCCAGCCCAAAGGAAAGGCGCACCATCATGCCGGAGCTATAGGTGTTTACGGGTAGGTCCATAAAAGCACCAAGGCTGGCAAAGTTTTCTACATCCGCTTCAACCTGCGCTGTCTGTTCCTTGCTCAGGCCAGAGAACATGCCACGCAGGCGAATATTCTCCCGCCCCGTCAGGTCCATGTTCATGCCCAGTTCGGGGTCTAGCAACGTGCCAATGCTACCGCGCACCGTAACGCTGCCCCCTACGGGTTCATAAATACCGGCTAGTGCCCGCAACAGCGTGGTTTTGCCTGCACCGTTGCCACCTACAAGGCCCAGCCTGTCTCCCGGTTGCAGGGTGAAGCTCACGCCCTTAAGCGCCTGTACCACCACGCGGTCTCGGTTATCGTGCATGAAGCGCGTGTTAAGCGTGCGCCCCAGCGTTTTGCTAAGCGATTTACGCAGGCTGCGGGCATTGCCATGATACAGCGGAAAGGTGATTTGCAGGTTTTCAACCGCAATATCCGTCATGCGCCTTACACCCAGTATGCCAGCCGTGTGCGCATACGGGCGAACAGGCAGAAGGTTGCAATTATCAGTGCGGCAGACCACCCAAGGGCCGCAGGCCATACGGCAGTTTGCATCACATCCCCCGTAAAGGGCGCGCGCAAAATTTCAATCAACGGAAAGAAAGGATCTAGCAGCAGCCATGCCTGCCCGGTTTTCATCAACTGGGGAGACCACAAAATGGGCGTTACAAAGAACATTACCTGCGTCAGGCTGGCAATAATGGGGGGCACATCCCTAAAGCGTGCGCCCAGAATGCCCAGCAAAAGCACGGCAAAAAAGCAGTCTACCAGCCATAGGCCCGTGGCGGGTAGTAGAGTCCATGTCCATTTGGGTGCGACGTGAAACCACAAAAACACTCCGGCCACCACGGGCACGTTATGCGCAAACACCAAAATGTTGCGTACAGCCACACGCAGCACATGCAGGGAATATGGCATACGGGCTGCATGAATAAGCCGTGCAGCCCCCGTAAAGGTGCCGCAACCTTCCTGCATGGTGCCGCCTACAAAGCCCCACAACACCAAGGAAAGGGTAAGGAAGGGCAGATAGGTATGCACATCCGTGTTGAGCAGATACGCATACAGCACGCCCATGGCTGCCACCATGATGGCCGTGGTGGCCGTAAGCCAGAACGGCCCCAGAATGGAACCACGATACCGCAGCCGAATATCCAGCCAAGCCAGCGTAAGCCCCAACCGCGCATGGTGGAAGCCGCGCGCAAAATCTTGGGCGGCATGCACAAAGTAGGAAAAACCACGTTCTGGCACCAAATGCAGCACAGGCTGCCCCCCAGGTGGAGGGGCGTGCTGCGGCACAGCCGAAAGAGGGGGCTGTTTTTTTGCGGCGCGTTCTTCCTGCGTATCCGGCAAGGTGGGCGTGCTGTTCATGGTGTTTAACGCGATAGAGAACCCTGCATGTTTGTGCAAGGTTGGCATGCTTTTTATGCTGCCATTATTACCTGCACCACAGGGCCATTTAGCCCCAAAGCAACGCGCTATTTGCGCAACGATTGGCAGGAAAACATTCCACAGAGATGACAACAGGCCCCGTGGTTGCTACACCCGGCCCGCCGGAGAGCCCTTTATTTCGTTCCACACCTAAGGCCGGGAACCGTCCTTGTCATGAAAATCGTCGCCTGTAACAGCAACCTCCCACTTGCCGAAGCCGTTGCCGCGGAGCTGAACCTCCCCCTTTGCAACGCCACCGTGCGCCGCTTTGCGGACATGGAGGTGTTTGTAGAAATCCACGAAAATGTACGTGGTGAGGACGTGTTCGTTATCCAGAGCACCTGCACCCCCACCAATGATAACCTGATGGAGCTGCTGATTATGCTGGATGCGCTGCGCCGTGGTTCGGCCAAGCGTATTACCGCAGTGATGCCCTATTTTGGTTATGCTCGGCAGGATCGTAAATCCGGCCCGCGCACGCCTATTAGCGCCAAGCTGGTAGCGAATCTGCTGGTGGAAGCCGGTGCAAGCCGCGTGCTCACGCTGGATCTGCACGCCATGCAAATTCAGGGCTTTTTTGATATTCCGGTGGACAATCTGTACGCTGCACCGCTGTTTGTGCGCGACATTCGCTCCCATTACGGGGATCGTGATCTGATGATCGTCTCCCCCGATGTGGGTGGCGTGGTGCGTGCGCGCCAGTTGGCCCAGCGCCTGAACACAGATCTGGCCATTATTGACAAGCGGCGTGAACGCGCAGGCGTTTCCGAAGTGATGAACGTGATTGGTGATGTGCGCGGCCGCCACTGCCTGCTGGTAGATGATATTGTGGATAGCGGTGGCTCACTGTGCAACGCAGCCCGCGCTATTGCCGAACAGGGTGCTGCATCTGTGGGCGCATACGTTACGCATGGTGTGCTTACTGGGCATGCTGTGGAACGTATTGCCGATTCGCCCATCGAAATGCTGACACTTACAGACAGCATCCGCGCTACGGAGCAGGTTATGGCTGCGCGCAATATCCGCCAGATCACCATTTCTGGCCTGCTGGCACGCGCCATTCATGCCGTGGCGGATGAAAGCTCCGTTTCCTCTCTGTTCGATTGATCCCGAGGCCCTATGAGCACGCTTCTCCCCCGCCCATACTGGTATTTGCGCCACGGCCAGACAGACTGGAACCGGGCTGGTCTTTCTCAGGGGCGCACAGATGTGCCCTTGAACGAAACCGGCATTGACCAAGCTGTGGCGGCGGGAAAGCTGCTTGAGGTTGCCCTGCGTGAAGCAGGGGAAAATGGGGTTACGCGCATTGTGTGTTCTCCGCTGGAGCGTGCTTTGCGCACAGCCACCATTGTGCGAGATGCCCTTATCACCCACGGTCTGCCAGCTTTGCCGCTGGATGTGGATGCAGGGCTGGAGGAAGTCTGCTTTGGTGAGCAGGAAGGCCAGCCGATTGGGGATTGGTATAATAATTGGATTGCCGGTGAGTATACGCCACCGGGGGCAGAAACATTTGCTGCCCTGCGCCAGCGCGCCACAGATGCCGTAAACCGTGCCACACAGGCCCCCGGCCGACCCTTGGTGGTGGCGCATGGGGCGTTGTTCCGTGCTTTGCGTGCGGCTATGTCTCTGCCCGCTAATGTGCGCCTGCCCAACGCTATTCCGTTAAGCTTGGAGCCAGAAGCAGATGACCGGTGGAAGTTGCAGGAACTCGCCAGCGCGTAAGCGTTAGTTCTTGATCTTGTAGAGCTCGAACGAGAAACGGTTGGGCTTTTTTCTGCCGGGCTTGCCTATACGTGCACTATAAGCCTGTTGGTAATGTTGTTGAATATAGGCACATACAGGTTGTTCTACTTTGCCTGTTGTGCACCCTTCATACGGTAACATAACAAAAGCCGGACGCTGTGATAGATCCTGCAAATAATGCTGGCCTGCGTTCTTGCCATAAACAATATCGATATGATCGCAGAAAAGGTAGCGATCAAAACTGTGCAGATGGGCCATGTAAAAATGGGTGTGCGGTGTACGGATATTGAGAACTTTTTGTTGCCGAACCAGATCAGACAGCCGGGTGTAATCAATCTGTTTGAAATTGATATAATCTTTCAGATTTTTATGGGTTTCATCCACACTGCTAAGCAAAACTACCGTAGCAAGCGGGGCCAATGCCCAGCCTGAAAAAGAAAGTTTCTGTTGGCTTAAAAGCACCAGCATGATGCTAACAGGCGCAAACCACAGCCCGGAATAATGGCTGAACGGATGCCCGGAAAGTAAAGCCGCAGGCACAGAGGACACAAACCACAGCGTAAGCAACGTGGTATCTGGCGCAGGGGCTGTTTTAAGAATGGATTTTTGCCCGAACCATTTGATGAGGATGGGCGAAAAAACCGCCAGATAAGCGGCAAGCAGCAGCACAGCCTTTATGCGTTTTGAAAGCTTGGCGCTGTAGGCATGTAAAAATTGATGTTGCTGGGTAAAGTAATCTGCCAGCGCATGATGCCCTTCTGCCAGATAAGGCGAGAACAAAACCGCCAAACCGCCACAGGTGCCAAGGGCAAACAAAGCTACGTTGAAAAAAGGGCGTGTGTTGGTCAGCAACAGAAAACACACTGGCAAAAACAGGCAAATGCCTTCCAGATAGTTTATGTTAACCGTAAGGCCAAATGTAACCCCGGCAGCCAAAAGCCACAGAGTACGGGCAGTATGCTGTGTGGTTGCAAGTGTGCTTTTGCGCGTAAGCCAGAGCACGGCCAGTTCTGTTGTTATCAGAAGTGTTTCCGTATTTCCGGCCAGCAGTTCAAACGGTGCGCCCAGCACCACCAGTGCAGCAAAAACCCATAGCCAGCGTGTGTGCCAGATACTACGTGCCATGGCAGCAAATGCGGCAAGGGAAAGCAGAGCCAGAACCGTAAATTTGCCAACAGGCAACGGGGCAGTAAGTGCATCCCACACACCGTAAAGTGCATAAACGCCAACAGGTTTATGATCGAACACATACTGGTAAGGCAGCATATGCTCTTGCAGCAGGCTACGGCCAATAAGTGCGTAAAATGTTGTATCAGCCGTGGAAAAAGGCAGGATTAGGTAAGAAAAAATATAAAAGATACTGTATAAAGTTATAATAAAAATGAATACCTTACTTTTTAAAATCTTTTGTAAATCAGACATTACCCCTCTCCTGCTTGAATGTCTGGATATTCATGCAGGGGAAAAGAAGTAAAGGGAAAATAAGTTAAATAATTTTCTAAAAAGCATGGCAGAATAGCCAGTTGGCATCTTCTGCCATGTTTATCTTAACGGTGTTAAATGCATCATACCGCAGGCGTGTGTTCCTGTGGGGAAATGCGGCTTCTTTGCGGGAACAGGGCCGGATCATGCAGGGCACGCAGGCGCACGCACCGGGGCAGAAGCCTGCGGATAATGTGCATGGTGGCAGTATCGGAAAGCCCTGTCTGTTCAGAAAACCAATCCAGTTCTTCCTGTAGGAAAAAGCCGCGCACTTCTGCTTCAGATGCCGGTGGGCTGTGGGGGGCGGTCTGCCAACGGCGGATGGTGGAAAGCATGCCCATAGCTTCTGCCCGCTGTTCCAGCTTACTGGGCTGATCTGGCATGGGAACAGGGCCAAGAACCTCATTCAAAGCACTTAACAGGCCGGATTTGTTAAACCATGCGGCAGTTACAAAGTCTCCCACGCTGGAAATGGCGTTGGAAACGGAGTTCAGGAATGTCATGAAAACCTCCCGTATTTATAAAAGGGGTGCATACCGCCAACGGCGCGTAGGCAGAGAGAGTTTCCATATGCTGAAAAAATAAAAACCGCCCCCAAACCAAGGGCGGTTTTTACAAGCAGGGCATCTGCCATAACCCGCGGCTTTAAGCCATGTGGTGTGGCAATGCGGGGCGGAAATAGCCGCCTTTTTCTGTATTAGTCCTGCAGCGGCAGCATAAAGGTGCCATCATCCAGTTGGATACCACGCTGGGCAGCATGGGCGCAGGTTGCGGTGCGGATGTCTTTGTCATCCACCGTGTTCAGGTCAATCATTTGGCCGGAGCCAACCATCAACTGCCCTGCACCACCAGCGGGGTATGCGGCATCACTTTTCACATCGCTGCGTTTTGCAAGGGAGCGGCCGAGTGAGCGCACCGTTGTATCATCATCAATGTTGTGGGCGTAACAGTAGTACATCAGCCCGGCAATGTTGCCCACAGATGCGTTATCTACCGTGGGGCCGGGGCCAACAGGTGCTTCTGGCACAGAAGCCACGCCAACATTGGCAGCATGGGCAGGTGCAACCCCGGCAGCCAAAGCCAGGCCACATACGACAGCAAGGGCCGCTTTGCGCAGTGTGTTCATGGGTGAACCTCCTTTGTGAACAAGTTTGATGAGGCTCACTATCGAACCGGCCCGGATATGCGGCAAGGGCCTTGGTTGCCGGTCTGTTATGCAGAAAATATTGGTTTGTTATCAAAAATCCTGCATGATTTGTGAAGTTTCGTGATCTAATCGGACAATAATAGTCCGTATTATCACACAAGTGTGAGCATGCGGATGCTGTGCCTGTATTGGCAAGGTGGGGCGTGGATATTCATGCCTCTTATACGAATACTCTATAATGGTATTTCTGTATTTTTGTGGTGCCTGCGCAATCTTGCCCACTGGCATGTGTGGGGTGGGCTTCCCATATCCAAGATCGAATACATACTAATGTACATGCTGTTTGCCGCCGGTGCGCCAGATGGCATGTAAGATATAAAGCAGGGAGCCGATTTGAATGTCTGATCTGATTGTTCTGGGTTTTGACCACGTTGATGATGCCGCCAAGGTGCTGACAGAATGCCGCGTCTTGCAGAAGGAATACCTGCTGGATCTGGAAGATGCCGTGGTTGTTACGCGGGATGCACAGGGCAAGGTGCACCTGCACCAGAGCGTGAACCTTGAAAAAGCTGGGGCTTCCTGGGGCCTGCTTTCTGGTGGGTTCTGGGGCGCACTGGTTGGCCTTTTGTGCCTGAACCCGCTGGCTGGTTTCCTGATTGGGAGTGCTGTGGGTGCCGGTGCTGGCGCACTGTCTGGCAAGTTCTCTGATTACGGGATTGATGATGGCTTCATCAAACAGCTAAGCGACACTATTCCGCCCAACACCTCTGCTCTGTTTATTCTGGTGCGTAAGTCTCAGCCGGAAAAAGTTCTGGCCGATCTCAGCCAGTTCAAGGGCCATGCCCGTATTCTGCAAACCTCTCTTTCCCCAGAGGCAGAAGAAAAACTCAAGGCTGCTTTGGGTCAGGTTGCTGCGGCGCAAGCCAAGGCCTGAGCCACACTTTAGGCAACAGTCTGCACGTTGTGCATGAAGAACCCCCGGTGGCAGAAGCACACCGGGGGTTTTTTAGTATCTTAACGCAGAGAGCGAAAAAAGTTCACAACCGTTTGCCCATTTCCTGCCGCAGGGTGTTGCAGCGCTGGGTATATTTTGCGGCCCGCGTGGCGGTAATCCAGTTGATAATAAACGCCGCTGCTAATGAGAGGAACGAGGCCGCAGTCAGCAACTGGCCTGTCAGATAGATTTTCTCATCATAATGCAGGGCGGAATACCACAGCAAAATCAGGCTCAGCACCGCGCCAATAAAGCCGGAAACACCCGTAAGCCGCATAAGGGAATCTTCCACCAGTTCAAAGGCGGCAGTTTCACGCCATAGGTCAAACAGGCGGCGGTCAATGTCTCCCACGTTTTCAGCGTGGTCTGCTTTTTCGGCTTCTGTGCGCTTGTGGGGGTTCTTGCGGTGGATCTCCAGCTCCTGCCGGGCCTTGGCAAAAACCTTCCGCCGTTCCTGAATGGCGGGCAGGCTGATATCCACAAAACTTAAAATGGCAACATTCAACCCGGCGGAAAGCTGAACAATGGCCTGAAAGTTGCCCCATGTCATATCCATTGGTCTGGCTCCTCCACGGGCTGGATATCCTCGTATTGGAGCCGTTTTCTGGGGCAAAATGTCGGTAAAATCAATCCACACCAATGTGGGGGCTGTGGCGCGTGGGCAGCGCCACAGCCGGAAACGCGGTTAGAAACCTTGGGAAATCCCACCCAGAATGGTGCGGCGCAGCCCGTATTGCGGGGCACCCACGCCAATGCCAGAACCATCACGCAGCTTGTAGGTGTGGTCCCCCAGATTGATCACATCTATGCGGAACTGCGTATCCCCCGGCCATGCACTGCCGAATGTATTGTGGATGGTTTCCACGGCAGAGAAGTTGACTGTGGCGTAGGGCGTAAGTGCCACCCCGTTTGGTACAAGGCCATCGGCCCGCAGCCCGCTGCCATATACCATGGTGGCAGATAGCCGCAGCGGAAAGCGCGTTTTGTGGAAGAAGGAATATGCTGCCCCGGCAGAAGCCGTCCAACGCTGATCATGGTCCAGATGGATCCAGCGGTGCTGAATGTAAGCCAGATCATCCGGGCTCATGTTAAATTGGGCGCTGGTGATATCCTTGCCAATGGCGCGAGACCACGCAAAGTTGCCATACAGGGAAAGCGGGCCACGATCATAAGAGGTGCTAACCTCGTACCCGTTCACCTGCCCACGGCGATAGTTAAAGCCGCTCAGGATAATAGGCGCACCAAACTGGCCTTCATCAATCAGGTTATGCGCCAGCTTGTAATAGGCATCGAACGAGACACGCCAGCCCGGCAGGATGGTTTGTTCGATACCGGCATCAAAGTAATGGTCGCGCTCGGCCCGCACCTTGTTGTTCTGGTAAACGGAGGGCGCAGCACTGGTGCCCGCAAATTTGTAAAGCGAGGAGGAACTCACTACTTCAAACGGCGGGGGCGTGAAGTAGCGTGAATATCCGGCATGGATCACACCGCCTTTCCACGGCTTCCACACAATATTCACGCGTGGGCTTACCTGTTTTTCTGCCGTGTATTCGCTTACCCCATCAAAGCGCAGGCCATAATTGATGGTTAGGTTATTGAGTGGCCGCCATTCATCCTGTGCGTACAAGCCGTAAACCGTGCCGGTTTTGCCGCCGCCATCATAAATGCTTAGCGGTGTGGTGCCAAAGGTGGCGTTGCCATCTGCATCCTCACCATCCTGCGCAAACACGCGAGAGAGGGATTTGGAGGTATTGCGTTCCACAAAAAGCTGAAAGCCAAAGCGCACTGTGTGATCTTTGGCAGCACGCCATGTAACATCATGCTGTGTGCCCATGGAAAAAACAGAGCGCGCGGCCTGCTGGGCAATACCGTTGTAAACCAGATCCCCCAACCAGTCGGGCGAATAGCGCAAGCTGCTGTAGCGGGAGAACACAGAGCTTTGCAGGCTGAAGTCTCCCATCTCCTTCTGCAATGCCAGAATGGCAAAGTCTGTAATCTGCTTTTGGTGTTCATCCAGATGTGCGCTGTCCACACTGCCATTCAACTGCTGCGCCAGATTGCTGCCAGAATAGGCGGGCATGGCAAACTGGGTTTGCTGGCCGGGGTTGTTGGGCAGTTGGTATTCTGCGTTAGAAACACCGGCAATAAAGCTGATACGCGTATCTTCATCCGCGGTGTACCGCAGATGGCCCAAAAAGTGATACTGCTCGCTTAAATCATGAATGGCGTTAAAGGATGATGTTGTGTTTTCAATGCCCGTGCGGTCATGCACATAATCTGCCGTGGCAAAGAAATCCCACTTCCCTTTATGAAAACCATATTGCAGGGAAGGAAAGAAGTAATCCCGCGCCCCGCCGTAAAGCGAGAGATTGCCGCCAGAATTGGTGGTGCCGTTCTTGGTGTTGATATCCACCACAGCCGCCTGCAAAAACCCAAACTGGCTAGGCAACGCCCCTGTGGTGAGGGACATGTTATCGGCAAAGCGTGTCATCAACGCTTGCCCAAACACGCTAAGCCCCTCCGGCAACTGCACGCCATCTAGGCGGAACTGCACCTCGTTATGGTCCCCACGTACATGGATCTGCCCGTAACTGTCCTGCGCTACGCCGGGAGCTTGCAGAAGAACCTGATTAAGCGGTGCGTTATCACCCCCCGGAATGGTTTCCAGCGCCTGCCGGCTGAACTTATGCACCGTGGCCCCGGTGGAGGGCGAAAGTTCTGAACGCATGCGGTCCAGATGCGCGGTTACAATCACCTGTTCGGCATCGTTCTTGTCATGCGCAAGTACTTTTACGGTTTGCGGCTTTGTTTCAGAGGGCTTCTGCTGCTGCTTCGTTTCTGTCGTGGACGTTGTGGTTTCAGCCAGGGCCATGCTGCTGCCCAGAGCAGTAAAAACAGTGGAGCAGAGAAGAAGAGCGGCTGATCGAACCATCATGCTGTGCGCTGCCTTGGTTGAGTGTGGCGGAGGACGCAGCATGTATTATGTAACACTATAACATTACAATAAGAATGAGCCGCGTGCGCTCAGCTTTTTGTGGGCTGTTGCACGCGCGCAACAGCTTTGCATCTAGAGCAGGGCACAAAAAAGGAGGCCACGTTCTGCACGTGGCCTCCTTGCACATGGCGTTGTACCGTAATGGGCACAAAGTCAGTTTTATTTTGTGGTGTAACCACCGTTTACCAGAATGGTCTGGCCTGTCATCCACCAGCCTTCAGAAACAATAAAGCGCACATATGGTGCAATATCTTCAATATCTGTCAGGCCTGTTTTGCTAAAGGGAGAAAGTGCCGCAGCCGTTTTGTGGTAAGCCACGGCATCTGCACCTTCTTGGCCGTAAAAGAACGGTGTATCCATGGGGCCGGGGCCAATGGCGTTAACAGAAATGCCACGTGCGCCATATTCCTTGGAGGCCGCACGGGTGAAGTGTTCCACCGCTACCTTGGAACCCGCATAGGTGGAATAGAACGGCGTGTATGCCCCCAATAGAGATGTTACCAGTGTAAGCAGCTTGCCGTTATCGGCCAGATGTTTTCCGGCTTCACGGATAAACTGATACGCCACCTTGGTGTTGATGGCGAACATGGAATCAAATTCTTCATCCGTGGTGTCTGCAATCGGCTTTTTTAGCACTTTGCCCACGGTGTTAATGGCAATATCTGGTGCGCCAAAAGCAGATTTTGCATCTGCGAACAGTTTGGCAACAGCGCCCGGCTGTGTAAGATCGGCCTGAAAAGCCTCCGCCTGCGCGCCTGCTGCTTTTACAGCGGCCACTGTGGCATCTGCTTCCGCCTTGCTGGCTGCGCTATGGTAATGGATCGCAATGGCCTTGGCGCCATGTTCTGCCAGATCCCGCGCAATCAGCCCGCCCAGATTTTTGGCCCCGCCGGCTATCAGAACGGTTTTGCCTTTAATGCTGAGGTCTACCATGTCGGTTGCTCCCTTGCGTGTATCGGGGGCCAATAGATGTGGCTCCCGTTTTCTATTGCTACCGTATCAGCTACAGTAGGCGGATAAAGCTGCTTGTTCTGACAACACTTGCCAGATTTCCCGAACAATAGGGTGCAGCCCTAAAGGCTAACGCGTATGGACAGGATAGATCTTTTTCGCATTTTTGCCCGCGTGGTGGAGGCTGCCAGTTTTACCCACGCGGCAGAAACCTTAGGTATGCCGCGTTCCAGCGTATCTGCCGCCGTGCAGCAGCTTGAAAGCCGCGTGGGTGCACGTTTGCTTACGCGCACAACACGCTCTGTTACCCCCACGCCAGATGGTGCCGCGTTTTACGAACACTGCCTGCGCCTTGTGGCAGATGTGGAGGAAGCGGAAAATCTGTTCCGCCAGAGCGAAAGCGCTGTGCAAGGTGTGCTGCGCGTGAATATGCCCGGCCGCATTGGGCGGCTGATTGTGGCCCCGGCATTGCCAGATTTTCTGGCCACATATCCCGGTCTTTCGGTAGAATTGGGGGTAACGGATAGAGCGGTTAATCTGGTGGAAGATGGATTGGATTGCGTGCTGCGTGTTGGCCCTTTGCAGGATTCCGGCCTGATTGCCCGCCGTATGGGGGAGCTTGAACTCATAAACGTGGCCAGCCCCACATACCTTAAGCAACATGGTATGCCCCAATGCCCCACAGACCTGATGAAAGGGCACGAGGCTGTGCGTTATGCCTCCCCCCAGAATGGCCGGGTAGAGCAGTGGGAGTGGGAAGAAAACGGCCACACCCACACGCTGGATGTGCCGGGCCGCGTAACGGTAAACAGTGCAGAGGCCTTAATAGCCTGCACACTGGCTGGGCTGGGGGCTATTCAGATACCCGCTTATGATGTGCGCTCTTACCTGCATACCGGCCAATTGGTGGAAATACTGCCCCAGTGGCGTGCGGCACCGTTGCCTATGGCGCTGCTTTATCCGCACAGGCGGCATCTTTCCATGCGGGTGCAGGTATTTGCGGCATGGTTGGAAAAACTGGTGCGCCAGCAGGTTTTACGCCCTGTTTGTGCCGTTCCGTAAAGCGGGCGTGTATATGCAGAATGTTCGTTGCATAAACGCCTAAACACGCCCAAAGAGCGCAGGCCATGTTAACCATAGAAAACATTCTGCTGCTGCTTTTGTTGGCGGCAGTAAGCAGCCTGCTTGTTGCCCTGTTTAAACAGAAGGTGCCGCAGCCGGTTATTCTTATCATTCTGGGTGTGTTTGCTGCGATGGCGGGCATGCATGTCAGCTTGCAGCCAGATATGTTCATGTTTGTGTTTCTGCCGCCTTTGTTGTTTGCAGATTCATTCCGCATGCCATTGCGTGAGTTTGCAGAACTGCGCGGCCCTATTCTGTTTTTGGCCTTTGGGCTTGTGGCACTCAGCACGCTGGTATGTGGCTATGCCATCCACTGGATTGTGCCAGAGCTGGGCCTGCCCATCTGCTTCACACTGGCGGCCGCACTTTCCCCCACAGATACGGTGGCGGTTTCCAGCCTTATTGAAGGGCGCAAAGTGCCCAACCGGCTGTTGCAGATTTTATCGGGCGAGGCACTGTTTAACGATGCCTCCGGCCTTGTGTGCTTTCGTTTTGCCATGGCCGATGCCCTTACGGGGGAGTTCTCCTACAGGCAGGCTTTTGGCACATTTTTAATGGTAGCCTTGGGTGGCTTGCTGGTGGGGGCTGCGGTGGCATGGCTGGCCGTTAAGCTCAACCGCGTGCTGGTGCGCCGTGGGTATGATGATCCGCAATCCCAAATTATCTTTGTGCTGCTCTTGCCGTTTTTAATGTATGCCGCGGCAGAAGCGGTGGAGTGTTCGGGCATTTTGGCCGCCGTAGCAGGCTGCATGGTGCTCAAGCTCTCCGGCATGATAGAGGACACCGCCACTTTTACCCGCTTACAGGCCACAACGGTCTGGAACATTGTCAGCTACGTTTTTAACGCGCTTATCTTTTTGTTTCTGGGTATGCAGTTGCCAGAACTGCTGCAACATGGTGTGGCGTTGGGCCATAAATACGATGTGGCCTTGTGGCAGGTTGGTCTGTTTGTGGTGCAGATATACGCCATTATGCTGGCCATGCGCTTTGCAGGTGTGTGGACATCCGTTTTTGGCCGTTGGGTGGTGGCGCGCATTGGCAGCCTGCCGTTTGAACCCACAGGTTTTGCAGGCAGCATGTTGCTGACATTTGCCGGGGTGCGCGGGGCTGTTACGCTGGCGGCTGTGCTTTCCCTGCCCGAAGGCACAGATGGCACAGATGCCTTTCCCATGCGGGATGCCGTGGTGGTGGCAGCTACAGGCGTGATTGTGCTCTCGCTGCTGGCGGCCAGTGTGTTCATTCCGCTGTGCCTGCGCTTTTTGCCGCAGGAGACGGTGGACAAGAACGCGCAGGAAGAAAATATGGCCCGCCAGAAGCTGATACGCGTAGCCCTTGCGGTGCTGACAAAAGCGCGGGCGCAACCGCCAGCCCCCAACCCCAAGGGCACAGCACTTGCCAAGCCGGAGGGGCAAAGTGCCGCAGATGAAGCCCTGCGGCAGGAGGTAATAGACCGCCTGTATCAGCTTTATCATAGCCGGTTGGAAGAAGAGGATGAAACGCCGCGCATCACGCCGCTGGACCGCAGCCGTGCGCTACGCCACGCCCGTACGGAACTAGCCCTGCGCCTGCAACTGCTGCGGGCAGAGCGGCAGGCTATGCGGGATATGACATCACGCAGCGAGATTAACGATCAAACAGAATGGAAGCTCCAGCAGGAACTGGATTATGAGGAGCAGGTTATTCGCTCCCAGTCTCAACGCCTCCCGCGTGAAGCCTAAAGGCAGCCGCCGCGCTGGGGTGTGCTTTTGTTGACAAGCCACCCCCAGCCTGTAAACCACACCGCATGATGGTTTCCCCCTAGGGGAATGAAAAGGGAACCGGGTGCCCGCGCCATTGCCAGCAATGGATCAAGCGGTATTCCCGGGCTGTCCCCGCAACTGTAAGCGGCATGGATGTGCACGCACAGCGCTAAGGCGCTGGCCCACTGGAACAAACCTTTCCGGGAAGGGGTGCCACAACCGAAAAACCGCAAGCCAGGAGACCTGCCATCAGCACACAGTTGCAGACGGGGCATGTCAGCCGGGGTGTGCTGGCAGGCTGGGCTAGCGGTCAGCCAATGGGGTGGTTTGTGCCCTGTGGTGGAAAAAGCCGGGCCAAGTCTCGTGGCAACGCTGTTAAACCGCGAGATTGCCTTAACCCATGCGTCTTAAAACCCTTTTGCTTACCGGTTCTTCCCTGCTGCTGGTAGAAACCACTGCCGCTATGGCAGCCGATGCCGCAAACCCCCATACATCAACGGGTAAAAACACCGTTGCCACCAAACTGGCACCCACGCCTGCCGCTACTGTTCCGGCACAAAATGCACCTATCTCTATCGGGGCGGAGGGCGCGCAGCCTGTGCAGGCCCGCAGCACGCAGGCCTACCCGGATTACGTTACGGTAAGTGCCGCACGGCGCCCCATGCGGGCGGATGAAATTGGCACAGCCATGACGATCGTGACAGAAAAGCAGATCCTCACCCAGCAGCGCCGCACGCTTACAGATATTCTGGCCCGCCAACCGGGGCTTAATGTGGTGCGTTCAGGCGGCTTTGGCGGCACCACCTCCATTTTCATGCGCGGCAACAATGCCAACGAGGTCAAGGTGCGGCTGGATGGCATGGATATTAACGATGGCAGTTCCACCTCCGGCGCGTTTGATGCTGCGCAGTTTGTAACCGATGGTATGGGCCGCATAGAAATTCTGCGTGGGCCACAAAGCGGCCTGTACGGGGCAGATGCCATGGCTGGGGTTATTGATATGACCACAGCACAGGGGCAGGGCAGGTTTACGTCTTTTGTGCGGGTGGAAGGAGGATCTTACGGCACGTTCAATCAGGTTATGGGCGCGCGTGGCAGTAAGGGAAAGTTCCATTATAATGTTGAACTTTCCCATTACCGGCAGGATGGCTTTCATGAAATCCCGCGTTATATCGGTCGCTATTTTGGCGCGGACAAGGAACAGCGCCATCGGGGGGACAGAAACGATAACCGCTCTGCCAACATTCGCCTTGGCTATGATGTCACCCATAATTTTGATCTGGGGCTCACGGCCCGGCTAATCCAGAGCAACCTGCACACCTACAGTGCCTATAATATGGAAGATGAATATTACAGCCGCTTGGGATATTACGGTGACGTGGGGAGCGAGCGCGAACATACCACGCAAAATCAGGCCATTGTGCGGGGCACAGCGCATTTGTCCTCATTCGGGGGTAAGTTCGATCAGGTGATTGGTCTGGGGTATATGGCAGGCCGCAGAAGCTGGACAGAAACTGGCACCACGCTGGAAGGCGATGCCTTGCAGTATGATCCCACATATTACCGCACCAGTCGCATTAAAATAGATTGGCACGGCACTGTTAATCTGGACAAATACGGATCTCTGCTTGTGGGGGCAGAGCATTTTCATGATACGTTTAATTCTAGCCAAGGAAATAGCGCGGCATCATCCACGCCCTTCAGCACCAGCGCGGGCATGGATACCACGGCAGGCTACGGGCAGTATCAGGGTAACTGGAACAAGATTTTATATGGAGCAGCCAATATCCGGTATGATGCCAATTCTCGCTACGGCAATTACGTCACATGGCGCGTGGCCCCGGCCATTCATATTCCGCACAGCGGCACGGTTATCAAGGCCAGTGCGGGCAGTGGTTTTCATGGCCCTTCATTGTATCAGCTTTTTGCCAACCAGATTTCCACCAGCTATGCGGAAAAGGGCAACCCCAACCTGCGGGCCGAACGTCTGATAGGGTATGATGTGGGCGTGGAACAAACCTTGGCGCATGACAAATTGCATTTTGGGGCCACATGGTATGAAAACCACGTGCGCAATCTTATTCAGTCTGTCAGTTCCTACGAAAATTACTATTCCACTTATTCCTACAATAACGTAGCCCGTGCCCGCATGTATGGCGTGGAAGCGTATCTGGACTGGAAAGCGCTGGATACGCTGGATTTCAACCTGAACTATACATGGACCCACGCGCGAGATGCCTCTACCGGGCAGGCGCTCCAGCGCCGCCCGCAGCACAAGTTCAACTTCAACACCACATGGCAGCCGGTGGATGGGCTCTCGCTTTCGGGCAATATTCTGTATGTCAGCGGTTCGCGCGATACGCCGGTTATTTCCGATACGTACCAGTATTGCAGCACATGCGGCAAAGATCATGGATATTTCACCATAGATCTGGCGGCCAGTTATAAAATCAATCGTTATGTTACGGTGTTTGCACGGGCGGATAACTTGCTCAACCGCCAGTATGAAAGCCCCATAGGCTACCTTCAGCCCGGCCGTGCAGGCTATGGCGGCTTTACACTGAATTACTGATGCGCTTTTCCGTATTCCTTCGCCGGGTGGTTGTGTGGGCATTGGGGGCAGCCTTTGCGGTGCCTGCACCCAATGCCGCATGGGCAGAGCGTGTGGCATCGCTCAACCTGTGCACAGATCAGCTTGCCCTTATGTTGGCAGACCACAAGGATATTATTGGCGTATCCACCCTTGCGCGGGATTGTACGGAATCCGTGTTGTGCCTGCAGGCGCAGGATGTGCCGGTGTTGCAATCCACAGCAGAAACAGTGCTGGCCGCCAAACCAGATGTGGTGCTGGCAGGCCGCTTTACAGCCCGCTTGGCTGTGCGTGCCGCCAAGGAGGTAGGGGCCAAGGTGCTTACGTTGCCACCTGCATCCTCTTTGGCGGATATTCCTGACCAGATCATGCAAGTTGCCAATGCAGTGGGGCACCCAGAACGCGGGCGGCAACTTGTGGCGGCTTTTCAGGCCCGGTTGGCAGAAATAGCCACAACCCGCCAAGTATCAGACCCCATAGCCGTGGTGTATGAGGCCAATGGTTTTGTAGTGCATGCCCATAGCTTGCCAGATGATGTGCTGGCCCATGCCGGTTTGCGCAACTTTGCCACCACGGCAGGCACATCCCCTTTAGGTGGGCGCGTGCCGCTGGAGGTGCTTTTGGCCTATCACCCGGATTTACTGGTGAGAGACCCCTCCGGTCCCGGCCATTCCCTTGCGCAGGCTATGCTGGCCAACCCGGTTATGCTGGCCATGTTTGCGCCGCCGCATGTTGTGGATGTGCCAGCCCGCCTGTGGCTATGTGGGCTGCCGCAAACGCTGGATGCCGTGGCCACATTACGCCATGCGCGCGATGGTGTTGTGCCTGATGCTGCAAGGCATGTTCAAAACACACCTATCTTGCAGCCCATTGTAAAGGACACCCAACCATGAAGCTCCTGCGCCCCGTTGTGCTGAACACGCTGCTGGCGCTGCTGGTGGTTGTTATGGCTGTGGCCTCTTTGTGGTGGGGGGAAAGCAGCATTAACGTGCCCGCGGCGCTGGCAGATTGGTGGGCCGGTGCACATTCCATAGGCGCGGTGATTATGGGGCAGTTGCGCCTGCCACGCATGTTGCTAGCCCTTATGGTGGGCGGCACGTTGGGGCTAAGTGGTGCGGTGCTGCAAGGTTATTTGCGCAATCCGCTGGCAGATCCGGGGCTTTTAGGTGTTTCTGGCGGGGCCGCCCTTGGGGCTGTTTGCGTGTTTTATACAGGGCTTTTTCAAATTGCCTCGGCTTTGCTGCCTTTGGGTGGTTTGGCCGGTGCGCTGATAACAGCCATGTTGTTGGTAGCATTGGTAGGGCGTGGTGGTGCATTGGTGTTGCTGCTGGCTGGTGCGGCGGTAAGCAGTTTTACCGCAGCCCTTACGGCATTGGTGCTCAACCTGGTGCCCAGCCCCTATGCCACGTTTGAAATTATGCACTGGCTTATGGGGTCTTTAACAGATCGCACACTTAATGATGTGCTGCTGGCCTTGCCCGGTGTGGTGGCGGGCTGTGCCCTGCTTATGGGCAGTGGCCGCGCATTAGATGCCCTAACAATGGGGGAAGACGTAGCCCAGAGCCTCGGCTTTCGGCTGGGTGGTGTAAGGGGCGTGCAAATGCGCGTGGTTGTGGGTACGGCGTTGGCTGTGGGTTCTTGTGTTGCGGTTTCTGGCGCTATCGGGTTTGTAGGGTTGGTGGTGCCACATTTGTTGCGGCCTTTGGCGGGGCATCGGCCATCTCGGCTGATGTTGCCTGCATTTTTTGGCGGTGCTGCGCTTTTGCTAGCGGCAGACTTGGCCGTGCGGCTTATGGCTGGGCGTACAGAATTGCAGTTGGGCGTGGTTACGGCGTTGGTGGGTGCACCTGTGTTTTTCCACCGCGTTATCCTGTTTAGAAAACGGAATATGCTGTCATGCTGAATGTGCAAAATGTTGGTTTCAGCATAGAAGGCGCACAGCTTCTTCAATCCGCCAATGTGCGGTTTGAGGCTGGGAGTGTTACGGCGCTGATAGGCCCAAATGGTGCAGGTAAAAGCACATTGTTGCGCATTATGGCGGGCTTGTTACCCGCCACGCAGGGGCAGGTGATGTGTGATGGCGCACCGTTGCAGCAGCTTACATTGGTCCAGCGTGCGCGGTTTATGGCGTATATGCCGCAGGATGTGCCACCGTTTCCACCCATGCCAGTAAGGGAGGTGGCATCACTGGGGCGTCTGCCTTATGGGGAATCTTCAGCGCAAGCCTTGCATCATCCGGCGGTGGCACGGGCCTTGGCAGAAGTGGGCTTGCAGGATTTGGCAGATCGCCCGGCCAGCCATCTTTCTGGCGGGGAGCGTGCACGGCTAATGCTGGCGCGCGCCTTGGCAGTGCAGGCCCCCATCTTGCTGGCGGATGAACCCGTAGCAGCGCTAGACCCAGCGCATGCCTTGGCCGTTATGCAGGTGTTTTGCAAACTGGCAGCGCAGGGCACGTGTGTTGTGGTGGTGCTGCATGATCTGCTTTTGGCCACACGTTTTTGCAAAACATTGGTGCTGATGCAGCAGGGGCGTATCCGCCACACCATCCCGCCTGTTAGTTTAACGGATGAGATGGTGCGCCAAACTTACGGTGTAACCACCCGCCGGGTAGAAAACGCTGTTGTGCCGTGGGATTTATGCACGGCACAACCAGAGTAGCATTATCAGGCGTGGCGCTCTGTGCCTGATTTGTAAAAAATCGCGCTTAGGGCAGTAATGTGAGTGTGCCCTCATGCGCAACCAGAGCGTCCACACCCGGCACAATACGCTGGATCAGATCTCCTGCGGGTTGGGGAGTGTTGGTGACAACATGGATAGAGGATGAAGCCGCAATTTCCTTGCGCGCGGCATCCAATGTTTGCCGTGCCTGTTCACGCCAGCCGGGTGTGCGTTCTGCACCCAAGGCGGCCAGTCCGGCACGGGCCAAAGCAGCCAGCCGGGCAGATGCAGCCAGTGCCGGGGTAAGGGCGGCATGGCGGGCTGCAACCTGATTAAAAGCGGCATCATTATCCGCCCAAATGGTAAGCTGCCGCTCCAGTTCCGGCTTAAGCACCACCTTGCCGTTTACAAAAGCAATGGCCTCGGCATTAAACTTTTCAGCCTCAAAGCTATCTGGGCTGGCAATGTCTGATGGAGTGTTTAAATCCTGCTCCGTAGCCGTCTGTTTATGGCGAATTTGTAAAAACTCGTGATTATGGGCGTAATTGCGGATGGGGGAAACAGCACTTAGCAGCACATGCGGGGCTTGTGTTTCACCTGCTGCCAAGCGGTCTAGCAGGGCATCTGCATCTTCTTGGCTTTTCAGGCCCAGAAGGTTCAGCTTGTCCTGTGTTACGGCCAGCCTGCCATACAGGGTTTGGGGCACGCAGTTTTGCGGGATGGACCAAAAACGCTCCGCTACAGCGGCCATGCGGGGCCATAGGCGAGCATCCAGCATGTCTTCATCCACCACCTCTGTCCATAACGCGCCTTCAGCCCCCAGTATCAGAGTTTTTTGCTGCTTTGTTAGCGGGGGTATGGGGGCTTCGGGCTTGGTATCCGTTGGGGGGGGAATGGTGCCGCCGGGGCCGGTTGTTTGGGCTGCGGCCTGTGCCTCTGCAGCATCTTTGCGAATGTCTAGCGGGTCTGTTTCATAATAGGCAGAGGCCGGGAGCAGCCTGTCCAGATAATAGGGGCCGGATATGACTACAGGCAGGCCAGCCTCTGCCGCTTTTGCCGTGTTGGCCGGGCCGCGCCAGCTTTCTATAATGGTGTGGGGCGGCACGCTGGCGGCCAGAACTTCATCCCACCCCATAACGGTTTTGCCATCGGCTTTGAGCATCTGTGCCACGCGGTTTGTAAAACTGGCTTGCAGATCAGCCGGTGTGGCAAAATGGTGTGCTTGCATGTAGTGCGCGATGCGGGGTGTGAGTGTCCACTGTTTGGCTACCACCTCATCTCCACCAATATGGAACACGGGATCTGGGAACAAGGCAGACATTTCAGCATACAGGCCGCGCACAAAACTGTAGGTGGCAGGGTTTGTGGGGTCCAACGCTGCGCGGTTGATCTCGGCGCGGTCTGTTGTGTTCATGGGCAGGACAGAGGCGTATTGAGGGTAGGCCAGCAGCATGGCAAAGCTGTGCCCCGGCGTATCAAACTCCGGTACAATGCGAATGCCCCTTTCTGCCGCATATTGCACCAGATTACGGATTTCGGCCTGCGTGTAATACTGCCCATGGCTGCTGATTTTTTGCAGGCGTGGGTAGTGTCTGCTTTCTACCCGAAACGCTGCGCCATCTGAAAGATGCAGATGCAGCACGTTCAGTTTTACCATTTCCATGGCATCAAGTTGCCGCTGAATGGTGGGAATGGACATAAAGTGGCGGCTTACATCCAGCATCAGCCCTCGCCATGCAAAACGCGGGCTATCCTCAATATGCGCTTGCGCCATAACGGGGCCTGCGGCTTCACGCCGGACAAGCTGCACAATACTGGCCAAGCCGTGCAGCACACCGGCAGGGCCTTGCGCGGTAAGGGTTATGCCATCTGGCTTTACATCCAGCGTATAATCCTCCCGCATAGTGGGGGCGGGAAAACTGGCCTCATGCGCATACTGAATGTGGAGGGAGAAGGTATCTTTGTCCTTTTCCGCGCTTTCGACAGAAACAGCCTGCCCGGCCACTACGCTCATGCGGTTTGCAAAGCGTTGTGTGGCACGGCTTAAAAGCGGGGTGGGCGGGCTTTGCCAGATAACCTGCCACTTGGCGGGTAAGGCAAAGGCAGATCCATCCGTTTGCAGGGTGCTGGGGGCCGGCATGATAACCGGAGGCTGCGGCGCATTAAATGCTGCGGGTGGTGCGGTATCTGCTTTGGCAGGGGCAAGATGTGCACCCAAACCTGCCAGCACACCAATGGCGCACCCGGCAGCCAGAACACGTAAGCCAGTGCGGATGGAAAACCCCGTTATCATGCAATCGCCTTTCCGTGCGTGAGATTGCGGGCAAGTTGGCAGATCCATGTGGCATCACTGTGCCATCCGGCCAGTTTTGCTGCTTTTAATACCGCCCCACCAATAGGGGGCAGCGTGGCGAGGTGCGGTTCTGCACCCAACAGGGATGTAACGGTTTGCAGCACAACGGGGTTGTGCATCACGCTGCCGCCGTAGCTCCATGCCAAGGGGAGAGGAGAAGCCGGCAGGTTGCTGACCTGTTTGGCCGTTGTGTGGGCCAGTTCTGCCAAGTGCCCGCCAGCGGCACGCAGTAGGGCTATGGCGTAAGCTTCTTCATTCTGGGCTAGCATGTGCACGGTTGCGGCTACATCGCCCACGGCAGAACGCGGGTGTATGCGGGTGCGTAGCCATTCTCGCAGGGCATCTGGCGCGGTGGGGCCTGTGGTGGGGAGGTTTAGACTGTGCAGCAGTTCTTGCGCAAAAGCGGCAAAGGGTACGGAAGGATCATCCAGATATCGCGTGGCACAGCCTAGAGCTTTGCGGCCTATCCAGTATCCGCCGCCTTCATCCCCCAAAAGCCAGCCCCAGCCACCAGCGCGTGCTGTGTGCCCGTTTGCCCCCACCGCCATGGCGACAGACCCAGTGCCTGCCAGCACAAAAACACCAGCTTGCCCCGCAAAGGCGGCGCGGTGTGCGGTTTCTACATCGTTTTCTAACCAGAGCTGCACATCAGGGTCAAGGGCAGCCTGCGCCACCTGTTCCTGCTGGGCGGAGGAAGGGCGGGCGGCATCATACCCCGCCATGCCCAGCACGGCGGATTGCAACGTGGTGCGTGGCATCTGTTCTAAAAGGTGGCGCAGGTTTTCGGCCCATTCTGGCCGGTCAAACGGGTTACAACCGGGGCCGGTGGCGTGTGCCAGCACTGTGGCATCTGGCGCTATCACCACCGCACGCGTATGGGTGCCGCCGCCATCCAGCGCCAGAATGGTGGGTTGGGCGGGCATCAGGCATGGGCCTTTGCGGGTGTTTTTGCCGCAATACGGGCCAGAGCCTTGCGCAAATGCCCACCACACAAAGCTAAAAGTTGCCGAGCCTGCGCAACATCCAACCCGTGGCGCAGCAGCACAGCCAGTTTAATGCTGCCATTGGCCTGTTGCAGGGCGTCTTCCGCCTGCGCCTGAGTGCAGCCCGTAAGATGGCGCAACATGCGGTGCGCACGCCGCACCAGCTTGGCGTTAACAATGCGCATATCCACCATTTGCCCCCGCCACGTATGGCCAAGGCGGATCATCAATGTAGTGGAAAGCAGGTTGAGGGTTACTTTTTGCGCTGTGCCGGCCTTCATGCGGGTAGAACCTGCCACCACTTCTGGCCCTGTTTGGATCAGTATCGGGTATTCAGCATTCAAAAGGCGTGTGTTGGGGCTGCACGACATGCCAATGCATAGGCTGCCTGCTTCCTTCGCGGTTTCCAGCGCGGCGCAGGTGTAAGGCGTGCCCCCGCTGGCGGCCACACCTATGACAACATCCTGCGCTGTGGGCGCGTGGGCACTTATGGCGCGGCGGGCTTCGGCCTCATCATCCTCAGCGCCTTCAACGGGGTTGAACAGCGCGGCATCGCCCCCAGCTAGCATCAACACCAGCCGTGCGGCAGGCCAGCCATAGGTGGGAATAAGCTCTACCCCATCTTGCAATCCAATACGACCCGATGTGCCTGCACCTACGTAAAACAGGCGGCCTCCGGCTTCTAACCGCGGCACGGCGGCTGTAATGGCGGCCTCCAGTTGGGCCAGGGCGGATTTTACAGCCGCCACGGCTCCAAGCTGGCTTTCCAGCAGGGCTTCCAGCACTGTGCCTGTGGGCCATATGTCCAGATCCGTGTAGCGGGCATCCAGCATTTCTGTGTGGGTAAGTGGAACAGAGGCAGGCTGGAGCATAAGCGGAAACCTTTATAAAGCTAACGGTGATTTTTCTTCTGTATCACATAGTGCAGGCCGACCAGCCCAAACAGTGTGATCATGCCCAGCACAATCAGCCAGACAAAGGCCAGCGGTTTGCCGTAGGGGTGCAGATACATCATGGCCAGCACCATAAGCGGTACGCTCAGGCCAAAGGCGGGGGCCAGTGTACGGGCCTTCAGCCCCGGCCACGCCATACCCGCTATAAAGCTGGCCAGCATGGGGCCATACCCACATGCGGCAATGGAAAGCCCCACCAGCACGGCAGACTGGCTGCCCTGTGCAAACATGCCTGCGCAAAGCACTAACGCACCGGCCCAAACCAAAGTGACAACCCGTGCAAACCCAAGACCAGAAAGGCCAAGTTTGCGGGCAACCCATGCGCAGGGGGCCGCAAAGTCTCCCATTGTGGCGGCTGTCATGGCGGAAAGTGTGGCGGAGAGAGAGCCCATAGTGGCTGCCAGAACACCAGCCAGCATCAGCCCCCGCAAGCCGGAGGGAAGTTCCTGCACGATATAGGCGGGGAAAATAGCATCCGGCGTGGCAAATCCGGCCTGATGCAAGGTGGCGCCACCATGATGCACCCATACCAGCACACCCACGCCAGAAAGCAGCGCAAACAAAAGGCCCACACCCACAGCACTGCTCATAAGGGCCAGCCGTGCATCACGCAGGCAGCGGGCGGCCAGCACGCGCTGCACCATAAGCTGATCTGTTCCGTGTGAGGCCACGGAAAGCACCGTGCCGCCCAAAAGTGCAGCCAGAGGTGTAAAGGAACTTGTGAAAGGTGACGTGTGGATAACAAACAAATCAAACCGCCCAGCAGCATGCAGTGTGTGCAGCACGCCAGCAGGAGCTGCGTGCCACAGCAGCGCAAGGCAGGCCGCAGAGCCAAACAGATACAGCCCGAACTGAATACTGTCTGACCACACAACAGCGCGCAGGCCACCGCACAGCGTATAAAACAGCGTGACAAGCATAATGCCGCCCAGCAGCACGGCATGGGGCAGGCCCATATGTGCGGCATCCAGCATAGCGGCTATAGGCAACATGCCTGCAAACAGACGCACAGCCTCGGCCAGCAAACGCGTTATGAGAAACGTGGAGGACGCCATACGCTGCATGGAAGCGCCAAAGCGCTGGCCCAGCCAATCATACGCGCTCAGCATCTTGCCAGATTGATACAGGGGCAAAAACTTCCATGCCACAATGGCGCGGCCTATCAGATACCCCAGTGCCAACCCCACAAAAACCATGCCGCTGCCGTAAGCAATGCCCGGCACGCTGATAAGTGTAAGGGTAGAGGTTTCTGTTGCCACAAGGGAAAGGCACAGTGCCCACCATGGCAGATCACCATGTCCTTCAAGGTATGCGGTGGCGGAGGTTTGGCGGCCAGCAAGCCCCAGCGCCAGAAGGGGCAGGGCAGTCAGATACGCCAGCATGACCAGCAGATCGGAAAATGTCATATCAGGCGTAAGGGTTTTGGCATGATGTAGCTGCACTAAAGCTGTTTTGGAAAAACAAGGTAAGCGTAGTTTTGCCGCTGTAAAAGATCAACCGCTTAGGCGCATGTTGTTGTGTGGTGGCAGTCAGTAATGTTGGGCACCATATCTGCCATGCAGACAAACCAAGGGGTGTTGCGCATTATTGTACGTAATATTTAGGTGATATGTTGATAGGTGATTCTACTGCAGAACACACCCTTCCTTATTTTTTATAGTTAAGAACAGCAAAGTTATATTGGACTATTTTGGTACGTTATTAATATCAGGAAATGTGTTTGTTTTTTGGTTGCATTGTGGTTTTTGTTTGTCTAACAAGAATTTAGATTCTAGGGTGCAAAGATATTTTAACGAAGTGCCTGATTTTTCGCGGGCTTTTGCGCACATAATAGTTTTGGAAGCAGGCATAATTTATGATGAGGGAAAATTCGGATGTAATTTCTATTTCTAATGCAGAACAAATTGCGTCTTCCGCACCAAAAGCCGAAAATCCAAAACCAGCAAAATCACCTTATCCTCCCGTGGCCACAACCCCGACACAGGCAGGCCCCGAAGGCATTTTGTATGATTTTAATGAGGGGTGCCGGGTTTTGTTGCCCAAACCCGATAACGGAACATGGCATATCCGTTTAACAGATTTGGATACGGGCAATATCCTTTTTGAAAAAGGTGGTCTGGCAGATGCCTTTGTCCGTTCTGCCAAGCGTTGGTTTGTGCGTTTTGGCATACAGGTTTGGAAAGAA
The DNA here is from genome assembly GCF_001766235.1 of Acetobacter ascendens. Lineage (NCBI taxonomy): Bacteria > Pseudomonadati > Pseudomonadota > Alphaproteobacteria > Acetobacterales > Acetobacteraceae > Acetobacter > Acetobacter ascendens. The sequence goes on along the minus strand of NZ_CP015164.1, from coordinate 2,064,703 downwards.
ACACAGGCTGAGGAACAGCTTGTTTTCTCGCATGAAATGGATGTGACGGGGCAAAACGTTCTCATTCTTTTCCCGGTTGGCACGCTGGGAGATACCCTGGCATGGATGCCATACGCGGCCCGCTTTGCAACCAAGCATCAGGCCCGCGTAACCTGCGCTCTTTCAGATCTGATCAGACCTCTTTTTAAAGAGGCGTATCCAGATATTGAATTTTTCACGCCAGAAGAGGTCACACAGCAAGCGCTCACGCAAAACGCTTACGCTACCTATTATCTGGGCCTGTTTTTCGATGATGTAGCCTGTGATTGGCAACCCACAGATTTCAGGTTGGTTGGGCTGCATAAAACAGCAGCTTACATCTTGGGTGTGAACCCGGATGAAGAACCAGCGCGTATCAGCTTTCCGGATGAAGGCCACCCCATTGCAGAGCCTTATGTCTGTATTGCTGCGCAGGCTTCATCTCAGGCCAAATACTGGAATAATCCGAATGGGTGGGGGGAAGTTGTTTCCTGGTTAAAGGCGCAGGGCTATCGGGTTATCTGCATTGATCGGGAAAAAGTCCACGGTGCAGGTATTGTCTGGAACCACATTCCCTATGGGGTGGAAGACCAGACAGGCAACCGCCCGTTGGCAGAACGTGCCCGTTGGCTCAAGCACGCTGCGTTTTTTATTGGCCTTGGTTCTGGCCTGTCATGGCTTGCGTGGTCAGCTGGCACACCTGCAATTCGTGCTGGAATGATCCCAAAGAACGCTTCAATCACCAAGATTTCCTGTGGTGCCCGCGTCATGCGGGAACGCCAAGGCAGTTCGAATGCCCCCGACTGATCACGGCGCAACAGGTGATTGAGCAGTGCAAGCATATCCTGACACAGAAAGCCTAATGAAAATGAGTGATACAACAAATCCATCTCAGATTACTGGGAATGCAAAAATCCCCAGCGATACATATGGTGACTCTATCAGTAATGTTTACGTAACCGGCAGCGATAGTATTGAAGTAGATGCTGGTGGAACGGCCACAAACATTAGTGCCGCAGGTGGCAATGGGTATGTCTATGGTGGCACGGCCTCAAATTGGACAGCCAATAGCGGTGGATATATTGCGGTAGATAGTGGCGCCACCCTTAACGGGCTGACATTAGATGGCGGATACGTTGATGTAAATGACGGCGCTACCGTTAATACGGCAGACGTTTCCAATACCAGCAATCTTGATGGCAAGGGTTACCTTATCATTAATGATGGCACCGTAAATGGTGGTACAGTTGATTCTGGAGGCACAATTGATGCCAAGGGCACCAACGCTATTGCCAGCGGAATTACTGCCTCATCCGGTGGTAAAATTTTGGCAGAACAGGGAACTGTTGACCATGCCACCGTGGAAAGCGGGGCTACATTTGAAGTTGCTCTAAGTGGTGGCCCAGCAAGTGCAACGAATACAATAATCAATGGTGGCGCATTTTATGTCGATGCCAACGGGAGTGCCACAACCACCACGGTTGCATCTGGTGGGGACATGTCTGCAGGCGGGTATGTTTCTGGAACCACTCTTAACGATGGTAAGCTGACAGTTCTTGATGGTGGAACGGCCTCAGGCACGACCGTTAACGGTACAAGTGCATCATTGTATGTGAATAGCAATGCAAGTGCTTACGGAAACACCATTGATGGTGGCAGTGTTTTTGTAGATGGCATTTTTTCAGGCGGAACGCTAAGAGCCCTTTTGGAAATTCACGGATGAGCGTTTCGGCGTAGCATGAGGCTTCCCATGGCGATGTGGATCATGGCCTCTGCGACGTCGATCCGCTGTTCGTAGTCCTTCACAAGGCGACGCCAGCGGATCATCCAACCGAAGGTCCGTTCCACAACCCACCGACGCGGCAGGATTTCAAACCCTTTTGCTGTCTCTGACCGCCGGATGATCTCGACTGTGAAGTCGAGAAACGTGGCCTTATCCATCAACTGGAGACGGTCATAGGCTCCATCGGCAAACAGGTGCTTCACCCAAGGCCAGCGTTTACGAATGGCATCAAGGATCATCTGTCCTCCTGCACTGTCCGAAATATCGGCTGTTGTCAGCTGGACCAGGAGAAGGCGGCCATCCGTATCAACTGCGATGTGACGTTTCCGACCGACGATCTTCTTGCCTGCGTCATAACCACGTGTCTTTGCGTGGGGTGCCTTGATACTCTGGCTATCAATGACACCACCCGATGGACTGGTTTCGCGTCCTGTCGCTTCACGATCGAGCATCAGACAGACATCATGAATGGTCTGGAACAGGAAACGGCGCATCAGCCTGCGGAACCACCAGTAAACCGTTTGCCATGGGCCAAAATGAACCGGAAGCATCTCCCAACCGCAGCCTGAGCGCACGAGATAGCGCAGAGCATTGATGATCTCACGGAAATCGGTTGTCCGTTTCCGACCACGCCGGTTCGCAGGGGGCATCAGAGGCGCTATGCGCTCCCATTCCTCATCTGTCAGATCAGACGGATAGCGTTTCGTCTTGCGTGTAATTCCGGCCATGCGGCCTCGTTGTGCTGGCGTCCACATCCTGCCTTTGAATCACGCTCAAAACCTCTTGAAAACCTATCATAGCGAATTTCCAAAAGGGCTCTAAGCAATGGCGGTCAGATACGGGTTTCTAGTGGCGGTGTTATTTCCAGCATAAACGCAACGGATGGCAGCCTGTGGGTTTCTGCTGGGGCTCTGCTTACGATACAACAATCGTATCGGGTTTCACGCAGGTTGATGGATATATTTCTGGCGGCTCCATCTATGATGGAAAAATCCAGATTGATTCTGACGCTACAGCTTCTGGTGTATTTGCTTCAGGTACTGATTACGGCACACAAGGTACCATTGAGGTTGATGGCGGCACGGTTACAGATGCCACAACGCACGATTACGGTAACGTCACCCTTATTAGCGGTACTGTAAATAACCTTTCCGCAACAGGCGGTGGTATTACAATGACCGGCGGCACACTGTCTGGTGGCACGTTCCAGAGTGGCGCTACCATGACTGTGTCTGCTGGCACAGTAGATGGCATTATTAACATTAATAATAATGGACATGCCAACGTAAGCGGCGGAACAGTTTCCGATATCAACATTGCCTCTGGTGGTTCCGGGGCGATTACGGGCGGATCTGTTGCTGATGTTACTGTCTCATCCGGTGGCACGGTTAATTTTAGTTCCGGCGCGACATTAACGGACACACTCACACTCTCAAGTGGTGCCACGGCTTCTATCACGGGCAATACAGGCGGCACGGTTGATCTGGGAGACGGCTATACAAGTGGTTTAACAATTACCGGGCTGAATACCTCTACAGATACAAATGTTACGACAACTATTAACGGTTGGACCAAGGACAGCCAGATTGATCTGCAGTATGTGACATTTGATAATGCAAAATGGGTATATTCTGACAAAAATACTGTTGCGATCACAACAAAAGATGCCACAACAGGTGATACATATACTGTCACGCTGAACATACCGAATGTTGAAGAAACGGGTTTCAATCTGGTTAATGATAACCAGGGCGGTATTACAATCGTGACCTGCTTCCTGGCGGACAGTATGATCTGCACGCCCAATGGTGATGTGGCTGTTGAAGATATCCAGATTGGTGATCAGGTTGTTACGTTCGATTGGAAAAACAACAAGGAAATCACACGTCCGGTTGTATGGGTTGGCAAAGCGCATGCCATGGTGCGCGCTGGTCTGCCGGATGATGAGGCAGGCTACCCGGTGCGTATTCTTAAAGATGCCATTGCAGATGGCGTGCCCTACAAGGATATGCTGATTACCGCAGAACATTGCCTGTTCTTTGATGGCAAGTTTGTGCCGGTGCGGATGTTGGTAAATGGTGTCTCCATTTTTTACGACAAATCCTTCCTCTCCTATGATTACTACCATGTGGAAACAGCACAGCATTCCGTTATCACGGCTGATGGCATGCTAACAGAAAGCTATCTGGATACCGGCAACCGCCGCGCTTTCCGTCAGGAAGGTAAAGTGGCAACGCTGCGTGGTGCAGTGCAAAGCTGGGTGGAAGATGCAGGTGCACCACTTTGTGTGGACCGCGCTTTTGTTGAACCTCTGTTCCACAAGCTGGAAGCGCGTGAAAACAGCGTAACAGGCTGCCAGATTTCTGCAGATCAGGCCGTTATGGTTACAGATTCCAACCTGCATCTGGTTACGCAGGCAGGGGCAGTTATTCGCCCAGTGCGGCAGGATGGCCAGCGTTATAGCTTTATGCTGCCAGCCAATACGCAGTCTGTGCGCATTGTCTCCCGCACAAGCCGCCCGGCTGATGTTATCGGACCGTTTGTGGATGATCGGCGCCAGATGGGTGTTGCTGTGGCAGATGTACATTTCATCACAGCTAAACACCTGCATGCTATTACAGCACATCTTCAGGCAGAAAAGCCCGAAGGCTGGCATGATACAGATTGGACAGATTGCGCATGGACAAACGGTAACGCCGTGCTGCCCATGGGTAATTTCACCAAAGGTAAAATGGGCCTTCTGTCCATGACCATTCGTGCCGCTGGCCCATACCTGCTGCATGAAGCAGACAAACAGGTACAGGTTCTTTCTGCCTGATTCTAAAAGTTAACGGCAATAACGGGCTCTACCTCTATCGGGGTAGGGCCTGTTTATAATGGTCCCATATTATTTGGGTAGGTTTTTCCAACACTCCAATGCACGTAGGCGGCCCAGTTTAAGGTCTACAATGGGGGCTGGGTACTTTAAATATTTTGTGCTTTTCCACGGTGTATGAATGGTTTTGTTATCCAGCGTCGCCAGTTCTAGCACCCATGTGCGGATATACTGGCCGAGTGGATCACATTTTTCAGATTGCCCCACCGGGTTAAAAATACGAAACCACGGTGCCGCATCAATGCCCGTGCCAGCGCCCCATTGCCAGTTCATGGCGTTTACGGCGGCATCTGCATCCAAAAGCTGTGCGTAAAACCAACGTTCGCCTTCTCGCCAATCTATAAGCAGATGTTTGGTTAAAAAGGATGCCACAACCATGCGCACGCGGTTGTGCATCCAGCCTGTGCGGGCCAGTTGGCGCATTCCGGCATCTACTAGTGGAAACCCCGTTTGCCCTTGCTGCCATGCGGCCAAATCTGCGGCATCTGTGCGCCATGGCATGTGGTCAAATTCTGCGCGCAGGTTGCGGGTGGTTATATCTGGCGTGGTAAACATCTGCATCCATGCAAAATCACGCCAACCTACGGCGTGTCGTCAGTTAAGCCCTGAGAGTGGCACGTGAGGGTTGTACTTTGTGTCTGCGTGTGCTGACTGTTTTCCCGTTTTTTTGGGGAGACAGACAGATGCGGCGCTATAGTTTACGCGATGACCAGTGGGAGCGGATAAAGGATCTTCTTCCTGGTCGAGAAGGCTATGTCGGCGGCACTGCGGTGAACAACCGTCTGTTCGTGGAGGCGGTGCTGTATCGCTATCGCGCGGGTATTCCATGGCGCGACCTTCCTGCCCGTTTCGGTGACTGGAAAAACGTGCACCGGCGTCTGCGCCGCTGGTGTGAAAGCGGCGTCATCGAACGGATATTTCGTTATCTGGCCGCTGATTACGACAACGAATACATGATGATCGACAGCACAATTGTCCGAGCGCATCAGCATAGTGCCGGAGCTCTCAAAAAAGGGGCACGGATCAGGCCATCGGACGATCACGAGGCGGGCTAACTACAAAGATCCATGCCATCTGCGACGCTCTGGGCAATCCAGTGGAACTCGGCATCACACCGGGACAGGATGCCGATATCACCCAGGCAGAACCACTTCTGGAAAACATCGAACCGGATGCTTTCCTTGCTGACAAGGCGTATGACGCGGACAGGTTGATCGATCGGCTGATACAGCGCGGGATTACCCCGGTCATCCCGCCAAAATGCAACAGAACGACACGACGGAAAACCGATTTTTCTCTCTACCGCGAACGGAACCTTGTTGAGAGGTTCTTCAATAAACTCAAGCAGTTTCGCGCTATCGCAACCCGCTACGATAAACTGAAATCGACCTTCCTCGCAGCCGTGCAGTTCGCCTCAATCATCATCCTGCTTAACTGACGACACGCCGTAGTTCTGCTAAAAACTTTTCGGTATCGGTGGCCATTTGCGGGTTCTGGTCGGCAGCGTGGCGGATGGCGTGCCAGATTTGCCGCACAGAAATTTGCCCCACCCGAATATAAGGTGAAAGCAGCGATGTGCCATGCGTGGCATCTGCTCTGTCCCGCTGTGTTTCGTAATTCTCTAGTGCGTTTTCTATAAACAGGTGCAGATTGGCGTGGGCGGCTTTTTCTCCACTTGTCCAGCCGGGCGGTAAAGCTGGCAACTGCGTGCCAACACGGCCAAGGCGCACGCCGTCTGGCAAGTTGAGGGCGCGTGCTGGCACATAGTCTTTCCCGCGTATGTCTGGCGCAGGTAATGGAGGCGGTGGCTCCGGCAAATCCCGCGCGGCGCGCCACCATGCAGTAAACACACGGTAAGGCTGGCCCGCCTGCGTGCATATGGCCCAGGGTTCAAACAACAGGCGGCCGGTGCAGGAATGTACGGTCACCCCCAGTTGTTTCAGGCTGGCATGTACATCCGTATCTACGGCAATGCCGGGGGCATCGTACCTGCGGTTCCAGAACACATCTGTGGCATTTACGGCGTGCGCCAATGCGGGAACAGCAAGCCGCGTTGGGCCGGATAGCATAAATAAAGCCAGCCCTTGTGTGTGCAAACTGGCGGCCAGTTGCGCACAAGCCGCCTGTGCCCAATCTGCAATGCGGGTGATAGGGGCATCCTGCAAAGCGGTATCTTGCACATATGCGCACAGTACGGGCTGCCCAGTTGCGCAAGCTGCGTGCAGGGCAGGGTTATCGGCCACGCGGTAATCATCTCGTAGCAAAACCAGAACAGGGGCGGGGGAGGGTGCATCAACCATATGCAATGTGGTGCCGGTATAGAGATGCACATGCAATGGGGCGGGCTATATTTTTGTAACGGCGCTTATTCTGATGGTCGCTAGAGTGTGAAGGTACCAAACTATGGCCATGCACGTTGTTGGTGCCATAATGTGTCACTGTAAACACGGCAGGAAAGGCGATTAGCCATGTCAGATTCTTTATCAGGCAGCTGCGGTGCCGGTGGGTGCGGCCCGCGTGGCCCGCTTACTCCAGAGCAGGAGCAGATTCTGTTTGGCCACGGAACGGAGTATCCCGGTTCCAGCCCACTAAACCATGAAAAGCGCGAGGGTGCGTATCATTGTGCGGCCTGTGGGGCATTGCTGTTCCGTTCTACTACCAAGTATGAAAGCGGGAGCGGCTGGCCTTCCTTCTGGGCGGCGGAACCCAACGCCGTGGCCACACACAAAGATACCAGCCACGGCATGGTGCGGACAGAAGCCCATTGTGCACAGTGTGAAGGGCATCTGGGCCATGTATTTCCCGATGGCCCACCCCCCACAGGCCAGCGCTACTGCATGAATGGTCTGGCGCTGGATTTTAGGCCAGATCCACAGCGGGCTACTTCTGCTGGTGGCGCCACCGCTATGGATCATACAAGCGGCTGGGCATCTTGAAAGCGTCATGCCTCCTGCTTACGTAAAAGGCATGACAACACACGCTCTGGCTCATACCGGGTTTTCCTCTTTTCAAAGTGGGCAGTCTGCTAACGGGCAGCCCTCTGCGGATGCGCTGCGCCGCCTTAAAAGGGCGCGGCGTTTTGCGTGGCTGCTGGATGCCGCCATCAGGCTGCCTGGCACTCGCGTGCGCGTAGGGGCGGATGCTATTGTGGGGCTAGTGCCCGGCGGTGGCAGCACGGTTATGGGCCTGCTTTCCTTTTATGTGGTGTGGGAGGCCTGGCGCATGGGCCTGCCGCTCAAACTGTTACTGCGCATGGTGGGCAATATTGCCATAGAAGCCGCAGTGGATGTGGTGCCCGTGGCGGGTGATCTGCTGGACATTGCCTTTAAGGCCAACATGCGTAACGTGGCCGTTATGGAAAACTGGCTGGGTGTGCCGTCCTCTGCTGCCACACGCAAAAAATAAGCATTATTTTATAAAAAATATGTCTGATCATAATAAGGACTGCCCGGTGGGTGGCCCTTTTATGCGTCTGGCACGTTAACAGGTAAAACAGGCAGGGTGGCCCGCCACGTTTAGCCTGCGTTGCAAGAAAAAAGGGTGTGGGCGGCGCCATTTTGCAGCACAACGGCACAAATGCCGGTGGTAGGCAGAAGGTGCAATGCGCCCTCCGTTCTTCCGCCCCGCAGGCAGGAGAAAACACGCCGTGCAACCGCCAGATAGCAGCGCCCCAACCCCATCCATTACAACGCCAGCAGCTTCTGCGCCCCATGTGCCAGAGGCACCGCAGCTTGCCGGGCTAGAGGCATCTGTTCACAAGCTGGAAAGCACGGTGCGCCGTTGTTACCGGCTGGCCGTTATGGTGGTAACGGTTACAGCGGCAGGGCTGTTTGTCAGCTCCGGCGGGGCGGTGGTGATGGTGGTGTTTGCCTCTGCCTTGGTGGCAGTGGTGCTACATGCTGCGGCCCGCATTATTTCTCGCTTACTGCATATTCCGCAGTGGCTTTCTGTCATGCTGTTTGTGCTGGTGCTTGTGGGCGCGCTTTCCCTTGTGGTGCATGTGTCTGGCCCAGAACTGATGGTGCAGCTTTCGCACTTGCATGAGGCTTTAACCAGTGAGCGCGATGCCCTGCACAATATGCTGGACAGCAACCCGCTGGGCCATGCGGTGCTAGACCACTTCCCGCGTTTTCTGGGTGGCAACATGGTGCCCGATGGCCATGCCGGCACAGATAACGGCATGGATTTTGCAGGGTCCATGACCAACGTGCTCACCTCCACCTTTGGTTCGGTTGGCACCATGGTGGTAATTATTATTGCTGGGGTATATTTTGCGCTTTCTCCCCACCTGTATGCCAATGGCATTTTGCGCATAACGCCTGTGGCTTACCGCAGCACCATGCGCACCGTGTTGCTAACAACCGGCCACGCCCTTACCGCTTGGGTGGCGGGGCAGATGCTGGATATGACGGTTGTGGGGTGCTTGACATGGAGCGGCCTTTCTCTGTTGGGTATGCCTCTAGCGCTGCCTTTGGGGCTGGTGGCCGGACTGGCCAATTTTGTGCCGTATCTGGGCACGTTTATTGGGGCCGTGCCTGCGTTGCTGATTGCGCTTTCCGTTGGCCCGCGTGAAGCCATGATGGTGGCGGGGCTGTATGCCGCTATCCAGACGTTTGAAGGGTATGTGATGTCTCCCTTCATTCAAAAACGTGCGGTGCGGATGCCGCCTGCGCTCACCATTCTTTCGCAAACAATTTTTGGTGCGTTTTTGGGCATGTGGGGCTTTATTTTTGCCTCCCCCATTACGGCGGTGCTTTTGGCTGTGGCCAGCCGCCTTTCCGCACCTCTCCCCCCGAACGAGGAAGTATGATTTTGCCCTATGCGCGGGGCAAAACCGCTGTTTTTTTTACACTCCCCCACTGGTCATAATAGAACAGGACATGCAAGCTGATGGTGGCAAGAAGTTCCGCAGGAAGGAAACCCCGCATGTCTACCACGCCGGATGCGTATCAAAAATTTCGTCATCTCAGCCCGTTTGAATTGAAAGATGAACTGATAAAACTGGCCTCTGGCCGTGCCCAGCGCGCCATGTTGGACGCCGGGCGTGGCAACCCCAATTTTCTGGCAACATTGCCCCGGCAAGGGTTTTTTCAGCTTGGCATGTTTGCTGCGGCAGATTCTGCGCTTACCTTTTCCTATATGGCAGAAGGCGTGGGCGGTGTGCCCCGGCGTGAGGGCATAGAGGCACGGTTTGAGGCCTTTTTGGCAGATAACCAGAATGTGCCGGGCATTTCCTTTTTGCGCCGCGCCGTATCTTATGTGCGAGACCAGCTTGGCCTGCCAGCAGATGAATTTTTGCTGGAAATTACATCCGGTATCTTAGGGTGTGATTACCCCACACCGCCGCGCGTGCTGCGTTATACGGAAAAAGTGGTACGCCATTACCTGCTGCACGAAATGGCAGGCGGCACCATGCCAGAAAGCACAACAAACCTGTTTGCGCTGGAAGGTGGCACGGCGGCCATTAGCTATATTTTTGCATCACTGCGTGAAAACGGGCTGATTAAACCGGGTGATAAAGCGGCCATTGGTATGCCGGTATTTACCCCGTATGTGGAAATTCCCGAACTGCGTGATTACCAGTTGCAGGAAGTGGCCATTAACGCCAGCCCGGAACAGGGGTGGCAATACCCGGATGAAGAGCTGGATAAGCTGCTTGATCCCTCCGTTAAGATCTTTTTGGTGGTCAACCCCAGCAATCCGCCATCCGTGCGGATAAGTGATGAAGGGCTGGCCCGCATTGCCGAGATTGTTAAAAAGCGGCCAGACCTCATTATCGTAACAGATGATGTATATGGCACGTTTGCAGATGATTTCCGCTCCATTTATGCCATCTGCCCGCACAACACCATTTTGGTGTATTCCTTCTCCAAGTATTTTGGTTCTACGGGCTGGCGGCTGGGCGTTATTGCCATGCACGAGCAGAACGTGCTGGATGAGGCCTTGGCCGCATTGCCAGAAGCCGAAAAAGTTGAGCTGGACAAACGCTATGCCTCGCTCACGCCAGATGTGCGTGGCCTGAAATTTCTGGACAGGCTGGTGGCAGATAGCCGCACCGTGGCATTAAACCACACGGCAGGGCTTTCTACCCCGCAGCAGGTGCAGATGGTGCTGTTTGCCCTGTTTGCGCTGATAGATGGGCGCGATGCGTATAAAAACGCCCTCAAACGCCTGCTGCACCGGCGCGAACTCGCCCTGTATCGTGACTTAGGCGTAAAAGCCCCGGATGATGCTGGCAGCACGCATTATTATACGCTGATAGATTTGGTAAATGTGGTTACCCAGCTTTACGGCACCCGCTTTGCCCGCTGGTTGATGACGCGCATGGATTACCAGACAATCCTGTTCCGTATTGCAGAGGAAACAGGCGTTGTGCTGCTGCCGGGTGATGGCTTTGCCGTTAAACGCCCCTCGGCCCGTGCCTCATTGGCTAATCTGAACGAGTATCAATACGCCGCCATAGGGGCCGCCTTACGCCGCATGGCCGGTGAGTATTATGACCGCTACCGACAGGAAAAAGGGCTGAACAGCAAAGGGGAATAGGCTGTTCCCCTGTAAAACTGTGTTACGTCTTGCAGGTGGAAAATGTGTTGTGTTTGCGGAATTCTTTACTATGCGTGGGAGCGTTAAAAAGTGCGCGCACTTATAAATCGCCTGCAAGATGTTTTTCGGCCAAAGCCTAAGAGCCCTTTTGGAAAAGGCCGATGACGCCGAAATAAGTATGGACGAGACCTCTACATTAACACGAGAATGACGGAAATCCGTTATTTCCTGATGCTATATGTGCGCTCAGTGAGGCTGATTTGGCGTCAGATTACGAATTTCCAAAAGGGCTCTAAGGAAGGTATGGTTGAAATTCGTGGGGATAAGGATTGGGACATTCCCACCTTTTTTATGGACCCCTGCGCAGGCCGGGACCAAGTGGTAAATGCCGTGCAGGCAGGGGGGTGGAAACATTTTGAAACCCCAATGCCTCAGTATTTTGCCGCGGCTGTAAAGCAGGCGCAAAAAGGGCTGATTGTAGATGTGGGGGCCAATACCGGCTTTTACAGCCTGCTTTCACTCTGTGTTTCTCGGCGTATGAAGGTTTGTGCGTATGAACCTTTCCCTCCTGTTTTTAAGATCCTGCAAGAAAATATTATTCAAAATGGTTTTTCAAAAAGGGTCACGATTTCCCCTTTCGCAGTCAGCAACGCCAATGCGGTTTCTACCCTGTATGTGCCAGATGCAGGGCATGGGCTGGTAGAAACCAGTGCCTCGCTGAATGCGGAATTCAAGGAGCATATCGGCGGCCATCAGAGTGTTACTGTGCGCAAACTGGATGATTTGCACCCACGGGGTTCTAAGGTGGCCATTGTGAAGGTGGATGCAGAAGGGCATGATCTGGATGTTCTGCTAGGTGCAGAAACCCTGATAAAGCGCGATAGGCCTATAGTTTTTGTTGAAGTGCTTCCGCGCGCAGATCAAACCGGGCTGACAGACCTGCTGCAACGGTGTGGGTATCAGGATGTTGCCCTGCTTCCCAACGGGGCTTCTCAACCCGGTAACCGTGTGGTGTACGAAGCACAGGCATGGAACCATATGTGGGTACCGCAGGAAAAAGTCATTCCAACAGTGTAATTATAGAAAGATTACAAAATAAAAGAGGCCCTGTTTATAAAAGCAGGGCCTCTTTTTGTATCTGAAAGGTTTAAGAACCTATCAGGCAGAACGTATCTGCGCGTTTTCCTGTGCTTCTGGCGCAAGCGGATAGGAACCCGTTGCCTGAAGGGTGATGGAAAGCATGGCAATTTCGTTATGCTTTGTTTGTGCACCTAGCGGCAGCGTGGCGTTACCGTTTGTCCATGCGCATTCGGCCCAACCCATATTATGCCAGCCAGCCGGTTTGTTAGGCTGAAGATGCGCCGTAATGAGGGTTGCGCGCTTACGGGCAGTTACAAGCTGAATATCAGCCACAGCAACCCCCAACTGTCGGCGATCATCCACAAAAGACCCAATGACATCTGCCGGGCGGCTTGCGCGTGAAACAATCTGAACAGACAGTGTGCCCGGTGGCAGCATAAAGCTGTAATGCTGGTTGGCGCAGCGCACAGGCCGAATAACTGCACCTGTTTGCGTAACCAGATGCAGGTTGGGGTCTGTTGTCAGTGTGCTGGGCGCGGCGGGTGTTTGGCTGCCAGCCACATGGCTTGCACGGTTTTTGAGGTTATCAAAAAGCGGTTTTACAAAAGCAACATCTACACACAATGGGGCTGCGGCATCTTCTTCCCATGTGCGTGTTTTGCCGTGCAACTGCACAACCTTGCTGTTCTGGCGGAAGTTGCGGCGGTTACCTGTATCCAGATAGCTTTCTGTTAGCACGCCATCCACAGAGATAACGGCATGTTCTGCTGTTTCCACATGGTAATACGGATAAGAGGTGATGGACTTATCGTAAAAAATGGAAGCACCGTTTACCAGCATACGCGCAGGCACAAACTGCCCGTTAAAGAACAGGCAATGTTCTGCCGTTACCAGCATATCCTTGTAAGGCACGCCGTCTGCCAGAGCATCTTTTAAAATACGTACGGGGTATCCGGCTTCATCATCCGGCAGGCTGGAATTTACAACCGTAAAAGCCTGCCCAGCCCAGCTAACTGGCTGTGTGGTTTCTGTCTTGTTTTTCCAGTCATATACAAAAATATGTGTGCCTGCCTGAATGTCTTCTACAGCAACAGAACCCTGCGGGGTGCGCACCATGCTGCCTGCCAGAAAACATGCGCCTGTATCGCTTTGTTCACCAAACAGAATGTAGCCATCGCTGTAGGTTACGGTAGGGGCGGGGTCTACATTGGCGGCGGAAGATGTTGCATACCCTTTAATGGTGACAACCGTGGTGGTTTTACCATCCACGGTGGACTGGATAAGCAGGTCATTCCCACTGATGGCAGTGGACAGCGCATCATCACTATAAGATGTGCTGGAGGCAATTTTAATCTGATCTCCATGCACAAAGTTTTCGACATTCAGGGAATCCCCTGAAAGATCGCTTAAAGATGTGCTGCCAATAACAAGCTGCCCACCGGGGATGTTATGGAAATCAATCTTGTTGCCGCCATCAATATTGGCAATGTCAGAAAATATAACCGTGCCGCCTTCAATATTAAAGCGCCCAGCATTGATGTTGGAGTAATTGGTGCCGGCATCTACGGCGTGTCGTCAGTTAAGCAGGATGATGATTGAGGCGAACTGCACGGCTGCGAGGAAGGTCGATTTCAGTTTATCGTAGCGGGTTGCGATAGCGCGAAACTGCTTGAGTTTATTGAAGAACCTCTCAACAAGGTTCCGTTCGCGGTAGAGAGAAAAATCGGTTTTCCGTCGTGTCGTTCTGTTGCGTTTTGGCGGGATGACCGGGGTAATCCCGCGCTGTATCAGCCGATCGATCAACCTGTCCGCGTCATACGCCTTGTCAGCAAGGAAAGCATCCGGTTCGATGTTTTCCAGAAGTGGTTCTGCCTGGGTGATATCGGCATCCTGTCCCGGTGTGATGCCGAGTTCCACTGGATTGCCCAGAGCGTCGCAGATGGCATGGATCTTTGTAGTTAGCCCGCCTCGTGATCGTCCGATGGCCTGATCCGTGCCCCTTTTTTGAGAGCTCCGGCACTATGCTGATGCGCTCGGACAATTGTGCTGTCGATCATCATGTATTCGTTGTCGTAATCAGCGGCCAGATAACGAAATATCCGTTCGATGACGCCGCTTTCACACCAGCGGCGCAGACGCCGGTGCACGTTTTTCCAGTCACCGAAACGGGCAGGAAGGTCGCGCCATGGAATACCCGCGCGATAGCGATACAACACCGCCTCCACGAACAGACGGTTGTTCACCGCAGTGCCGCCGACATAGCCTTCTCGACCAGGAAGAAGATCCTTTATCCGCTCCCACTGGTCATCGCGTAAACTATAGCGCCGCATCTGTCTGTCTCCCCAAAAAAACGGGAAAACAGTCAGCACACGCAGACACAAAGTACAACCCTCACGTGCCACTCTCAGGGCTTAACTGACGACACGCCGTAGCACGCCACCTTTGTAAATATTGTAAACAGCCTGATTGCCGTTGAAATCATTGCCAACAGATAATGTGCCGTTGGTGATATTATAAACAGACTGGTTGCCATTAAATTCATTGCTGAGCGTCAGGGTGCCGCCATCAATGTTAACGGTGCCTCCTGCAGCGTTAGTTAGGTCACCACCTAAAATACCATCGGGAACAACGGAAACGGTGGCGCCATCTGTAATATTAAGGGTGGCTGCATTTAGGTTCAGGTAGTCGGAAATTTCTAGCAAAGCCCCATTGGTAACGTTCAGGGTTGGGCCTGTGCCTAAACCAGATGTGGCGTTATCTGGCGGAGTGTCAGAATCTTGAGTGCCGTCGCCGTTATAATTGAGCCAGCTTGTGTTGGAGGAAATGGTTGTTACGTCATCTGCCATGTTTTTAAGCCTTTAATATGCTGGTGGCTTAAAACCAGCCAATTTAGATAAGAAATTCTTAATTATTTTTGCAGCAATACATTAATATTTTCTAAACAGGAAAAGTTATGTAAAATATCACAAAATAGGAGAAGTATTTTATGTTTATTTAAAATTATCATAATAACTAAATAAACTTACAATCTATATTTAAAGTTCACCCGAATATTCGATATGCCGGCAGCGTGATACAGAAATGTTTTTTGAGAAAACTGATATATTACAAGGCACTAAAAAATATATCTGCGTTTATTCAATAGGTCTTAGAGCCCTTTTGGAAATTCACGGATGAGCGTTTCGGCGTAGCATGAGGCTTCCCATGGCGATGTGGATCATGGCCTCTGCGACGTCGATCCGCTGTTCGTAGTCCTTCACAAGGCGACGCCAGCGGATCATCCAACCGAAGGTCCGTTCCACAACCCACCGACGCGGCAGGATTTCAAACCCTTTTGCTGTCTCTGACCGCCGGATGATCTCGACTGTGAAGTCGAGAAAAGTGGCCTTATCCATCAACTGGAGGCGGTCATAGGCTCCATCGGCAAACAGGTGCTTCACCCAAGGCCAGCGTTTACGAATGGCATCAAGGATCATCTGTCCTCCTGCACTGTCCGAAATATCGGCTGTTGTCAGCTGGACCAGGAGAAGGCGGCCATCCGTATCAACTGCGATGTGACGTTTCCGACCGACGATCTTCTTGCCTGCGTCATAACCACGTGTCTTTGCGTGGGGTGCCTTGATACTCTGGCTATCAATGACACCACCCGATGGACTGGTTTCGCGTCCTGTCGCTTCACGATCGAGCATCAGACAGACATCATGAATGGTCTGGAACAGGAAACGGCGCATCAGCCTGCGGAACCACCAGTAAACCGTTTGCCATGGGCCAAAATGAACCGGAAGCATCTCCCAACCGCAGCCTGAGCGCACGAGATAGCGCAGAGCATTGATGATCTCACGGAAATCGGTTGTCCGTTTCCGACCACGCCGGTTCGCAGGGGGCATCAGAGGCGCTATGCGCTCCCATTCCTCATCTGTCAGATCAGACGGATAGCGTTTCGTCTTGCGTGTAATTCCGGCCATGCGGCCTCGTTGTGCTGGCGTCCACATCCTGCCTTTGAATCACGCTCAAAACCTCTTGAAAACCTATCATAGCGAATTTCCAAAAGGGCTCTTATAGGTAAGATTTTTTCTGTATATTACAAAATAGTAAAGCGGCCCATCATCTAGGCCGCTTTACTGAAAAGTTATTTTTTAAAACTTTTAGATATTAACGGGTATATTTACTCGTTATGTCCAAAAACCGGGCGCGTGCTTTCAAACAGGAACCACGTGCGGCGTTCGGTTTCATCAATCCAGTTTTCAATCAGGCTGGTTGTTGCCACATCTCCGGCATCGGATGCAATGGCATGCACGGCACGCAGGCGCTTGGTGAGCGTAAGGTTATCTTCCCGCAGTTCTGAAAGCATGTCTTCTGGGGTAACGTACAAGGCATCGTTATCAGAAATTTTGGTTTTGCGGGCAATTTCCCCAACAGAATGCAGCGTGGTGCCCCCAATTTTACGGGCACGTTCTGCCATGGGGTCTGTCATGGCAAAAATCTGCTGGCTCTGTTCATCCAAAAGCAGGTGGTAATCCCGAAAATGGCGACCGCTCATATGCCAATGGAAATTTTTGGTTTTAATATACAGGGCAAACACATCGGCCAGAACTTCAGACAAGCCACCTGCTACGGCCTTTACTTTATCGGCCTTCAGGTCTGTTGGCGTGCCAAGATATTCCTTGATATGGGCTTCTTTTGCTGTGGCTGTGCTCATGGTCTGAACGAACCTCCTGTTTTCACTTTTTGGCAACACCACAGTGGTAGTTGCCAAGTGCTGCTTTTACACGTGGTACGATAAAAGCATGGTGCAAGGTCTGACATGGAAAGATCACAATCCTCACATCCATGTGAATGTAGGGGTGCAACGCTTTTAAGGGGTATCAAGTTCCGTACGCAGGGGGCGGGTTAAAAGTTGTTCCTGCGCTTGTGGGAGTGTGAGCACACCTTCTAAAAACGCGGCAATGCAGGCGGTAATGGGCACATCCACTTTATGCTGGCGGGCCAAGGCCAGCAGGGCATCCGCTGTGGTGACACCTTCTGCCACACCGGGCAGGGTGGCCAGTGCGGTTTGGGTGGCGTGCCCGCGGCCAAGGGCCAACCCCATCTGATAATTGCGCGATGCCTCACCCGTGCAGGTCAGCAGCAGGTCTCCTAACCCGGCAAGGCCTGCCAGTGTGGCGGGGTATGCCCCCAAGGCTACGCCAAGGCGGGTTATTTCTGCCAACCCACGGGTAATAAGGGCCGCGCGGGCGTTTTCTCCCAACCCGGCGCCAATAGTAATGCCCGCAGCCACGGCAATAACGTTTTTGGCTGCCCCCCCAAGCTGCACGCCGGTTACATCTGCGCTGGCATACAGGCGCAGGCGCGGGGTGGAGAGCAGATCCACCAGTTTGCGTGCCAGATCCACATTGGCCGAGGCCACAACAGATGCCGCCGGAAGGTCTGCCGCAACCTCGCGCGCAAAGTTGGGGCCGGAAAGCACAGCCCCCGGCACATCTGGCCGCAGCCGGTGCAACACATCCAGCGGAAAAGCCAATGTGCTGCGTTCTATGCCTTTGCAGCACAGCACAGCGGGTACGCCCGCAGGTACCAGCGGCAGTACAGAGGCCATATGCTGGGTGGGAATAACCATAAGTGCGCAGGCCACATCTGCCGGTGGCGGCGCAGAGGAAACGGTTATGGAATCTGGTAGCGGAAAATCTGGCAGGCGCGGCATAGCCCCAGAGGGCAGGCGGGCAGGATGGCGCGCCCACAAATAAACCTGTGCCCCGGTGCGTGCTGCGTGCAAGGCCAGCGCGGTACCCCATGCGCCAGCCCCCATAACCAGAATACGGTGTTTCATGCCCTAAGTGGTGCCAGAACCCCAACCGGGGCGCAAGCACGATATAAAGCAGTAGTCCTGTGTGCCTTAGGCAGACAACGCCACATCAGCAGCAACTGGCACCATGTGGGCCGGAACTTCGGCTTTTTTCATGTGTTTCAGCCGGGCTTCACGCAGCAGGCAGACAACGCCTTTTACGCAGTTCCCGCACTGAGCCTTGCAGTTGCGTGCGGCATAAATTTCACGCGGGCGGGTGGCCCCATCCGCCACTGCGGCTTCAACGTCTTTATGAGTGAGACGATTGCAAGAGCAGACAACCATACGCAGCACCTTTGTGGTGGTTGATCGATTCTGTGTAAGACCTGACCACAAATAAGAATGAATCGCAATTGTTTTTTGCAAGAGGTTCTCATTTGTCTGTGTTCTGCATGTGCATATGGGGATGCAGCGCCTGAGCATGGTATGTGATTTTTGCAATATTCGTATCAAATTTTTGCATATGCACAAAAAAATAATAAACTTCATTAATATTACGGCGTGTCGTCAGTTAAGCAGGATGATGATTGAGGCGAACTGCACGGCTGCGAGGAAGGTCGATTTCAGTTTATCGTAGCGGGTTGCGATAGCGCGAAACTGCTTGAGTTTATTGAAGAACCTCTCAACAAGGTTCCGTTCGCGGTAGAGAGAAAAATCGGTTTTCCGTCGTGTCGTTCTGTTGCGTTTTGGCGGGATGACCGGGGTAATCCCGCGCTGTATCAGCCGATCGATCAACCTGTCCGCGTCATACGCCTTGTCAGCAAGGAAAGCATCCGGTTCGATGTTTTCCAGAAGTGGTTCTGCCTGGGTGATATCGGCATCCTGTCCCGGTGTGATGCCGAGTTCCACTGGATTGCCCAGAGCGTCGCAGATGGCATGGATCTTTGTAGTTAGCCCGCCTCGTGATCGTCCGATGGCCTGATCCGTGCCCCTTTTTTGAGAGCTCCGGCACTATGCTGATGCGCTCGGACAATTGTGCTGTCGATCATCATGTATTCGTTGTCGTAATCAGCGGCCAGATAACGAAATATCCGTTCGATGACGCCGCTTTCACACCAGCGGCGCAGACGCCGGTGCACGTTTTTCCAGTCACCGAAACGGGCAGGAAGGTCGCGCCATGGAATACCCGCGCGATAGCGATACAACACCGCCTCCACGAACAGACGGTTGTTCACCGCAGTGCCGCCGACATAGCCTTCTCGACCAGGAAGAAGATCCTTTATCCGCTCCCACTGGTCATCGCGTAAACTATAGCGCCGCATCTGTCTGTCTCCCCAAAAAAACGGGAAAACAGTCAGCACACGCAGACACAAAGTACAACCCTCACGTGCCACTCTCAGGGCTTAACTGACGACACGCCGTAAAAATATAAGAAGCGCATCTTAAAAAATCTTTATTTAAAATGCGAGGATGTGTGGATAAAAATATAACAAGAACATCATATGTGCTCTTCCTGCTTTGCACGTTCTTTTTTATTTACAGAAACATGGAAGGCCTTGGGTATCTGCCCTTTGGTGATGAATCTGGCCATTTTTTAGGGGCCATTGCGCTGCACCGTGGGGATAGACTTTACCAGGACTATATAGATGCGCACGGCCCTCTGGTTTTTACGCTTTCGTGGGTGGTTGGCCATTTTGTGGGGTGGTCTCAGGTCTGGTTAATGCGCCTGGTTTCTACCGCATGTGCGGCGGCGGCTGGGGCTGCGGTCTTTTTCTCTCCACTGTTGCAGTTGAAATGGCAGCGTTATCTGGCTTCTGCCTTGTGGTTGGGAACAGTGGGCAGCGTATGGGTGGTGCAGGGCCTTAATCTGGATGATTACTGGACAATAGGCGGGGCGCTGGCTGTTATTGCGCTGGCCTTGCTGGCTGTGCCGCTTGCATGTGGCGCGCCGGTTTTGCGTATGCAGGCTTTTATAGGCGGGTTTGCCTTGGGCCTGCTGCCTTTTGCCGCTTATCCGTTCGGCCTGTGTTCCGCCGCGCTGGCTCTGGCTGTTTTGTGCGTGTTTCTTTCTGCCCCTCGGCAATATCAGGCTCCCATTGTGGGTATGATGCTAGGGGGCATGGCTGCTGTTGCCATCATGCTGCTCTGGCTGCTGGTATATGGTGATATTGGCGGCATGATTGCGTTTCATTTTATCGCCAATCAGCAGTGGTATGCGCATTATATTCCAATGGACGTAAACCAGTTCTGGCACAGTTTACAGTTTTCTTTGACTCCAGATCGTATTGTTCAAACACTAGGGCCTGTTAGATCTTGAATTTCTTCCCATATTGTAGGGATGGAAGAAGGAGACAGAACAGGCACCTTTACGGACGAGACATGGGCGATCTGGGAACCTCTGATTGAGGAGGTTCGCCCGAGGGGCAAGACGCCGCCACATGATCTGCGGCGGACGATAGCAGCGATTTTCTGGCGTCATGAGAATGGCGCGAAATGGCGGAGTATCCCCGCTGAACTGGGTCCGTGGTGGCGGGCTGCGCAGCTTTTCATCCGCTGGGCGAAGCTCGGCGTATGGGAGCGGCTGCTCGCACTGGTTCAGGAACAACAGGGAGTGGCATTCGGAATGACTTTTCTGGATGGCACGAACATCAGGGCTCACCACAAAGCGGCGGGAGCCCAAAAAAAGGGGCCTCTTTCGAAGAGCGAGACCATCGTGAAGCACTTGGCCGCTCTCGCGGCGGCTATGGCACAAAAGTCTGCGTGATCGCTGATGGACATGGAAAAGCCTTCGGTTTTGCGCTGGCCCCTGGACAGGCTCATGAACTGCCTCTGGCACCAGCCATGCTCGACAGCCTTCCCGCCACTCCCCTGTGGGTAGTAGCGGACAAGGGCTACGCGTCGAACGCCATGCGTGAACGAATATGGGACATGGGAGCACGGCCAGCCATTCCCGCGAAACGACGCGATGGCCCGGTCGCCTGCCCCAAATGGGCCTATCGGTGTCGGCATCTCGTTGAGAACCTCTGGGCTCGCCTCAAGGAGTGGCGCGCTGTCGCAACCAGATATGAAAAAACAGCAACGTCGTTCCTCGCGGTCATCCACATCGCTGCCGCAGCAGACTGGATCAAGCCCTAACAGGCCCTAGCTGTTTGCATGTTGGTTGTGGAGGATGCGTTGCTGCTATTATACGGGCGGCATAGGGTGACGGCGCTATGTGTCCTGCTGGGAATACTCAGCTTGCAGGCACGTGGTAGTGTTGGCTTTCAGAACGGCTCGTTTCTGATGGCAGCTTTGGGCCTTGGGGCGTTGCTGCTTGTGCGTGTGTTGGCATCCAAGCCTAAAGTGATGGTTTTTGTAGCTGTTGCCTGTGTGGCGTTAACGGCTATTGGGGCGCGCCATGCTGTTTCATCCCCATTTGGGCAAACGGCGGCGCAAAGGCATGCGGCAGGCTGGCACCGCTTTAGGGAAAACCCTACCGTGGGCTTTGCAACGCTTATTCGGAAATATGCAGCACCGGATGAGCGTATTCTTGTTTTGCCGTATAATCCCGATGTTTATATTTACGCCAACCGCCTTTCCATGAAGAAATATCACGCCTATCTGCCGTGGGAGGCCGATTATGCAGCCCATCCGTGGCATGGATATACGCGCGATATTTGCGTAGATCTGCCAAAGGATGAACCCCCAGTTATTTATTATGATCACTGGGTTGTTTGGGGTGCGTATCCGGCAGAACAGTTTATGCCCTGTTTTTTACAGGTTCTAGAAAAAGACTATACGCAGATGCCGGATGATCGGTTCGTGTATGTCAGAAAAGATCGGCTGGCAGCAGCACATCAGCCGTAAAAATATCAGCAATTCTGTGTCATTCTTGCCCCCTATCTCTGCCACGCAGGATAGGGGGGTATTTTTGGCCAGCTTACCCGTTGGCCTTGCCCGTTGCCGGGTGATCTGCCGGAACGGGGAAGATCCGGTCATACGCCATGTTGAACACAAAAGCGTACACCAGATAAAACACGGCAATGGACATGCTGAGCGAAAACGCCTTCAGCACGCTTTCGTGCAGGTACCATGCAATGGCAGGCAGCAGCACAACCTGTAACCCGGCTTCAAACAGCAGTGTATGCACAATGCGCACGCCCACCGTTTTGTGGGTGGTGGCATAAAGCCGCGCCATTACGCGGTCAAACACCACGTTATAGAGGTAGTTCCATATTGTGGCTGTTATGGCGCTGCCAATGCCAATCATCCCCATGGAGGATTCGTGCAGCCCAAACAGCGTGCTGCCCGTGGGGATAACAATGGCCAGCGCGATAAGCTCAAACAGCAACACGTGGCGCACACGGTCTGACGTGCCGCGCGTGCCCACAGCCGGAGCATTTTGTGCGGCATGATGATCTGCCATGGCAGAGGAGGCCGAGGCGGCCTGAAGGGAACTGAATGTTTGCGTTGACATGCGGCGCAATCTATCGTCATCCCGACTAAAGGAAAGATAAGAACCATCAGGAAAATAGATGGATGAATGTCTCGCTCGAACAGCTTGAAGCCTTTGTTGCCACGGCAGATGCTGGCTCATTTTCCGCAGCAGCCCGCCGTTTAGGGCGCGCGCAATCTGCTATCAGCACGCATGTGGCCAATCTGGAAGTGGATCTGGGGCTGGAATTGTTCCTACGCACCGGGCGCACGCCTGTATTGACACCAGAAGGTGAACGCCTGCTGCGTGAGGCCCGCGTGGTGCTAGACCGGCGCGAACATCTGATAGGCGTAGCCCGATCTTTAGAAAATCAGGTCGAAAACCGGCTGGTTGTGGCTATAGATGAGCTGTATCCAGAATACGCTCTTGGCCCGGTTTTTGCCGAATTTGCTGAGCACTTCCCTTATGTGGAAATGGAAATTCTTTTTCCGCTAATGGAGGATGTCGGCCAGCTTGTGCAGGAAGGGGCCGCGCATCTGGGGGTGATGTGGCAGCAAACACGTATGCCGCCAGATCTGGCATTCCGCACCATCGGGCGGGTGCCGCTTAAACTGGTATGTGGCCGCAACCACCCGCTGGCATCATGCGGCCCTATAGCGTGGGAAGATCTTAAACGGTATCGGCAGATCATGGTGGCGGCCCGTGGGCAGGAGCGCGAACGCCAACATCTGCGCGTAGCGGGCGAGGTCTGGTGGGTGGAAAGCCACTGGGTGATTCTGGAGCTGGTGAAGCACAATATCGGCTGGTCATTTATTTCAGATCATATTCTGGCGGCCTCTCCCGCAGCGCCAGATATTGTTACGCCCCCCTTGGCGTTTGATGCCGGAGATAGGCCCGTGCCACTGGCTGTAGTGTGGCATCACAAACGCCCGCAGGGCGCGGCTGCGCGCTGGTTACGGCAACGCCTATGTGCCTCGGAGTCTGTTTTATATAGAGGACCGAAGAGCAGTTCATAAACACGCGATGAATTGTAATGGGTTGATATTTAATAAAATAGAGCCGTTGTAACAAAACAACAGTGGCGCTTTAAAGCGTATGTTTTGTCTTGCAGACGAAATGAGAAACGCTATGATACCGAAACATTCCGGTATCGAGAGAAACAGTTCGCATGTCTCTTCAAAAAGTCCGTCCCTCCCTGCTGCGCGCTCTTCTGGGCAGTGCAGCCATTCTGACCATGGGAGGAACCGCCGCTCAGGCAGCGGAACCCGTATTACAGACCGAGCAGAGTGACGTTATTACCCTGCCAGCTTATTCCCCCCACACCATTTTGGTGGAAGATGCGGTTTACACCCACAATAAGGATGGCCGCGTTTACGTAGTGGATGCCGATAAAGGCAAACTCCTGGGCATGGTGCAGGCCGCTTATAACGCCAACATGGCGCTTACGCCCGATGCCAAGCGCATTTATGTGGCAGAAACCACATGGGAGCGTGGCAACCGTGGCGCACGGAACGATCTGCTGGCCGAATATGATGCCAGCACGCTCAAGCTCACATCCGATGAAAAACTGCCCGCCCGTGCGCTGGTCACTCCTAAAAAGAATGACTTCGCGCTGAATGCCGATGGTTCACGTTCCTACGTGTATCAGATGAGCCCCAGCAACGCAGTGGAAGTGGTGGACAACGCCGCCCATAAGGTCACGCAGACGGTAGAAATTCCCGGTTGCGCACTGGTGTATCCGTGGGGCAATTCCGGCTTCTCCTCCCTATGTGCAGATGGCACGCTGGCCAATGTTAACCTTGGGGCAGACGGCAAAGTGGGCATGACGCACACCGCACCGTTCTTTGAACCCGATAAGGACGGCATTTTTGAACAAAGCCCCACTGTTGCGGCAGATGGCACGGCTTACTTTATCAGCTACAGCGGCATGGTTTACCCCACAAAAATGGGGGAAACAGCACGGTGGAAAAACCGTGGTCCTTGCAGGAAGGTGCGGGGCTGAAAGCCGCGCCCGATTCCTCCAAGCCGTTTGAAGTGACATGGCGGCCCGGTGGCTGGCAGATTGCAGCCCTGCACAAGGCATCCCATCAGATGTACGTGCTGATGCACAAAGGCACGTTCTGGACACATAAAGATAACGGCACGGAAGTGTGGGTGTATGATACGCAAACCCACAAGCGTATCCGCCGCTATCCGCTTAAAGTGGCCAGCAACCTTGTGGGTGTAACGCAGGATGAACATCCGCTGATGTTCACCGTCAATGAAGATAACGGTGATTTCTTTGTTTCCGATGCGCTAACGGGCAAGCCCCTGCGCACCATGAAAGCCCTTGGCACATCCCTTATCTTTACGGTTGCGCCGGGTGAAGGATGAGCCTGCTGGCTGAAACAGCCCCGCTGGCAGCCCTGTGCGCAGGTGGCATTGGCACCATGTTTTTGGTGGCTGGTGTTTCCAAACTGCGTGGGCATGATGCGTTTTTAGGCACGCTGGCCTCTTACCGGCTTTTGCCTTCATGGTCATACGAAGGTGTGGCATGGGGCTTGGCCGGGGCAGAGGTTCTGGCTGGTCTGGCGCTGTTTTCCGGCTTTGCCGCCGGGTTTGGCGGTTTGGCTGCTGCGGCCATGCTGGTGGTGTTTGCGCTTGCCATGGGCATTAACGTAGCCCGTGGGCGCACCAGCCTGTCTTGCGGGTGCACACCCGGTTTGGTGTCTGAAACCCTTTCATGGAAGCTGGTCGCCCGCACCGTGCTGTGCGTGCCGCTGGCACTGGCCCCATGCTTTGCATCTGGCGTTTCTGCCTTTGTATGGGGGCAGGGCGTTATGGCGGGTGTGGCGCTGTATCTGGTGTGGCTGGCACTGGTGGCCCTGCCGCCAGAACGCGTGCCCGGATCTGGCGGAGGGCAGGAAGCATGATGCTGTTTCTGTACATCTGACAGGGGCTGCTAACGGTTCTGGCCCTTGGGCTTGCCGTTATGCTGGTGGCCTTGGCCCGCCAGATTGGTGTGCTGCACGAACGCCTTGCACCACTAGGAAATCAGGAAGCCAAGCCGGGGCTGGATGTGGGGCAGATTGTGCCGCGTCTGGTTTTGCATACGCTACAGGGCCAGCCTTTTGTGGTGGGGGATACCCTGCCCGCAGGTGCCAAGCAGCTTTTGCTGTTTGTGGCGGCGGAATGCCCGGTGTGTAAGCGCGTTATCCCCATTGCACGGCAGGTGGCTGCCGAGCGTGGGCTGGACCTTATTTTTGTGGGCGATGGCCCCGAACCTGAACTGAAAAGCATGGTGGCTGCCCGCCCGGAAATGCAGGGTATTCCCCTGATAACCGGCGTGGAGCTGGCCCTTGTGCTGCAAATTAACCGTATGCCAGTCATGGTGCTGCTTGATGAACGCGGCACCATTCTGGCCAAAGACCTCGTGAATACCCGGCGTCAGATCGAAGGGCTGCTTGGCAACGTTACCGCCACACCCCCGCAGGGTCTGACCGATACAGGAGCAATGTCTCATGCTGCCGTCTGAAAACAAGAACTCCGCAGAACAGGGCACCCTGTTTGACCGGCTGACCGAATCTCTGCTCCGCCGTTTTGCGGGCAAAACCTCCCGCCGTGGCGTGGTGGCAAAGCTGGGCGGCGTGGCCGCTGCCGTGCCGCTGTTTCCGCTGTTGCCGGTAAGCCGCGCCAATGCGGCTTCTTCCTCCGCAGCCATGGCTGTGGCCAAGGCCACAACGCCATTTGGCTCCAAGGCGCAGGCTAAAGATGCCAATGCGTGCGATTACTGGCGTTATTGCGCTATTGACGGCAATTTGTGCTCTACCTGTGGTGGTGGCGTACATAGCTGCCCGCCGGGTACGGCGCCTTCTCCCACATCTTGGATTGGTAGCTGCTACAACCCGCAGGATGGCAACTCCTACATGATTGCGTATCGTGATTGCTGTGGTCAGGATTCCTGTAACGAAGTTACCTGCCTGAACACGGATGGAGATCAGCCGTCCTACCGCCCCATGGCCAATAACGACATTATCTGGTGCTTTGGCACGGGCACATCTGAAATGTACAACTGCTCCACAGCCGCGGTGATCGGGAAAGCTTCCTGATTATGTTGCGTGCTGTTTACCGCCTTGCCATACCTGCTGTTGCAGCGTGTGCAACACTGGTTGGGGCAGGCGGGGTGGCACACGCGGCAGATGCCGTGCCGGGGGCCACAAGTTTAAACCCCACGCAGGTTGCCTATCTTTCGCACTGCGGGGGGTGCCACGGTATTGCAGGCGTATCCGGCCCAACCTTTGTGCCTATGCTGCGTGATAGCGTAGGCAGCTTTGCCTGCACGGATGAAGGGCGGAAATACCTGGTGCAGGTGCCCGGTGTTTCCATGTCCCTCATTCGGGATGATCAGCAGTTGGCAGATGTCATGAACTTTGTGCTGATTGATCTGGGCGGCAAAAGCACGCCGCCGGGCTTTAAGCCCTATACAGCGGCAGAAGTGCATGAATGGCGCCAGCATCCGCTTTCTATGCCAGATTTTATGGCCAACCGTGCCCATGTGCTGGAGCGGTCTTTGGCGGCGTGTCATCGCGGCAACAATGGCGCGGCTGCAACAGTAAAGTAACACGGCAAGCCCTGTTCTACAGGGCTGCTCTCGGCTAGATCACGGCTTAGGTGCCACAATATTGTAAAACAGAAGCAAACCCGCCCCCAGCCGCGGTTGTTTGTGGATAATGGGAGTATCAGGGAGCATGCGTTTGCGCCACCGTTTGTCCGCCGGTATGTGTTTTGCCCTGCAACTGGTAGCATTGCCTGCATTTGCGCAGGAAAAAACCACCCCCGATGATGCCGAGCGCCCTTTGGCGGTGGAAGAAACAGCAGCAGAAAAAAAGCAGGTCCAGCAGGATGAGATGAATTTGAAAAGCCCTTCCAATCACTCATGGTTTGATGATGTTGAAGGCCATATTGTGGTAGAAGCAGGCGTAAACGGCAACCCATGGACCAAAACAGGCCGCAACTGGGCGCAGTCTTACGTAGATAGGGCCAATACGGCCACACTTAATCAGATTACCGGCACGCTCTCCCACCCGGTAACAGAACTGGGCGATGGCTACGGTCTGGGTTTTGTGTTTGAGGTTCTGTACGGTTCCGATGCTCGCTTTAACCCCACCATTGGTATGGGTGATGGCAACCTGACAGGCATGTACCAGTGGACACCCACACAGGCGCATATTGATGCCCACCTGCCATGGCTGACAAAAGGCGGGATTGACCTGCAAATTGGCCAGCAATATGGCATTCAGGGTTTTGAAGGCACAGATGCGCTGGAACGGCCTTTTTATTCCTACAACTATTCATCCGATTTTATTGTGCCGTTTGAAACCGTGGGTGTTCTGGCCACATGGCATATGACAGACCACATGGCCCTTGTTATGGGTGTTAACGCCGGTAACTCCACCACCTTTGGCCATGCCAAAAACAATACCCGGCCCAAAGGTTACTTTGGTTTGCAGTTTACAGAACTTGCCGGTGGCAAGCTGGATGTTGCCGCTATTGGCTATTTTGGCCCGCAGCAGAGCATCTATGCCATTGGGCGAGAAGCCAACCACGATATGGAATATATCGGAGACCTTCTGGCCTCCTACAAAATTAACGATAAAACCACCGTCACCCTGAACGCCACCTACTTCCATGATGATTATCTGCGGGATGATGTGTACGGTGTAACGGCCTATTTCGCGCATGATTTCAGCGATGAACTGACGTTTAACGCGCGTGGTGAAATCTTCCGAGATAACAATGGTGGCGTGGTGGGCAACAACACATCCCCTATGTCTTACGTGAACGAACTGCGTGGCCAGAACTATCCGTATGATTACGCACCCGGCACCACGTATGGGGAACTCACGGTGGGTGTTACGTATCGCCCCGGTTTTCTTAAACTGCCCAAAGGGTCTTTTTCCATCCGCCCGGAACTGCGGCTTGATAAATCCCTTAACGGCACAAAGCCCTTTAACCGTGTTTCCCCTACGGATGATCCAAACGTGAACTATGCCAATAACGGCATGAACAACATGTTCTGGTTTAGTTGTGATGCCATCTGGGCATTTTAAAAACCCGTTACGCTCACCCATCACCGGCACAACACAAAGGATCAGCCCGTGCAGAACCTGATATACGCCAATGCTGCCCTTACTGTTGTGCTGCTTGCCGCCTGCATTGTTATGGGCCTGATGCTGCGCCGTATCCGCCGCTTGTTTCAGGAAATTGCTCCAGTGGGCGCACTTACCAGCTCACGCGGTCCGCAACCCGGAGATGCCTGCCCACCGCAGCCTTTTCACACACTGGCGGCTGGCGTGTTGGCGCTGGCAGGCGGCGCCAAGCCGCGGCTGGTGCTGTTTGTTTCTGCAACATGCCCGATCTCTCGCAAGGTTATTCCTATTGCACGCAACTTCTGCGGGCGTGAAAATCTGGAACTGGTGCTGGCGGGGGATGATGCCCCAACCATTCAGCAGCACTTTGCCCAGCAAACCAACACACCTGCTGCTGCGTTTATTAATGATCCGGCACTGGGCCGTGCCTTGCAGGTAGATAAACTGCCTGCTGCGTTTTTGTTCGATCAGCAGGGTACGCTTATTGCCCGTGGGTTGGTGAACAACCGTGAGCATCTAGAAAGCCTGCTGAACGCGTGGGAAAGCGGGTTCAGCACGGTGCAAACCTACATGCAGCACACGCGCCGCAACCGCGCGTGATGTTGGATGTGTATTTATAAAATATTTAGCAATCATATTATAAATAATCGTAATAGTTTTTTATTGACTCTCCTGCTCATAACTTGCCAGATTTAAATTAAGTTCTGGAAAAGAGCAGGAGTGCCACCATGACCGACTCCTTTCATCTCCCCAAAATCTCTCTTGAAGGCTTGGAGAAGATTATTATCGCGTACAGCCATGTGCCCGATAACCCTACCTTGGATATACTTGCACGCCTGACCAAGATGGGATCTGCTGCTATTAGCAGAAACAATAAATTCCTAATGGATATCGGCATTATTGCGGGTGGGGCAGAAAAAACGGTTACGCCTTTAGGCCAAAAGTTGGGGCATGCGCTGGAATACGCTTTTGGGGCTGATGCACAGGCATGCTGGCGTAAGGCTGTTTCCAGCAATTCTGCCATAATGGAATTTATCGCCACAGAGCATGTGAAGCATGGGATGAGCGAAAAGGATTTATCGGCACATATTCTTGATGTTTCGGTGCACAAAAAGCATGCGCATACACAAACAGGCGCACGGTGTTTGATAGATATTCTGCTGGAAAGCGGATTACTTGTGGAAGACAAAGATATGCTTGTTGCAGCACCGGCCCAAAGCACAGAACAGCCTGCACCCCCAGCCAAAGATCAGGCGCAAATTTTTGGCCTACAGGCAGAAGATTCCGCGCCGGATACCAAGGACAACACGCCACAAGCCACACTTATAGGGCTGCCGCTTGCGGGGCAGAATACCACGCGCCCGGATATGCCCTATATCTTGTTGAATCTGACATTACCGGAAACTGAAGATCTAATGGTTTATGAAAAAATCTTTCGTGCTCTAAGGGAAAACCTTTTGGGCTTGCCACCCTTGCCCTAGACAGTGTTCACCTTCTGCAAGGCAGGCATGAGCACAGCCCAGTGCAACTTCTCCTTCGGGTAGGCGTTGGGGATAGCATGTGGCATGGTTTTGCACGCAAAACCAGCATGTTACCGTTTAACGTCAGATTCAGGAGAGCACGTTTTGGGTATCCCCGATATCACACTGCACGATGGTCTTACTTTTCCCGTTATTACCTTTGGGACGTACAAGCTGAACGGTATAGCTGGCATGGAAGCAATGGTCAGCGCATTGGATGTAGGGTATCACGCGCTGGATAGCGCCTTTAATTATGAAAACGAAGGTGCCGTAGGCCATGCCGTGCGCAAAAGCGGCAAAAAGCGGGAGGATCTGCGCATTGCCTCCAAATTGCCGGGCCGCCACCATGAATACAACGAAGCGCTGACAACGATTGAGGAATCCCTCTACCGCGCGCAGTTAGATTATTACGATCTGTATTACATCCATTGGCCCAACCCCAAGGTTGGCAAGTATGTAGAAGCATGGCAGGCGCTGATTGAAGCCAAGAAACGTGGCTATGTACGTTCTATTGCCGTGTGTAACTTCCTGCCCGAACATCTGGAAAAATTGCAGAAAGAAACAGGCGTTCTGCCATCTATAAACCAGATTGAGCTTTCGCCTTACTTCCCGCAGGATGAGATGCGGGCGGTGCACAAAAAGCTGAACATTCTTACGCAGTCATGGAGCCCGCTTGGCCGCGCAAACAAGCTGCTGCAAGACCCACTGATTCAAAAAATTGCCCAGCGGCTCAACAAGTCCTCTGTGCAGGTTATCCTGCGCTGGCACCATCAGCTTGGGTGCGTGCCTATTCCTAAAGCTGCCAGCAAGGAGCATCAGATTTCCAATATGGATATCTTTGATTTCTCCCTGACAGAGCAGGACATGAAGGACATGGCAACCCTTGCCCGCCCAGATGGCCGCAGCCACGGGCAGGACCCCGCAACATACGAAGAGTTCTGATTGACTATGGAAGCACTCCGTCTGGCGCAGTTGCAGATTTTCTGCGCCGTGATGGAGGAGGGCTCGGTGGTTGCGGCCTCGCGCCGCATGCACTGCGTAGCATCCAACATTACGGCGCGCCTGAAGGAGCTGGAACAGCTTTTGGGGCAGGATCTGTTTGCGAGGGAAAAAGGGCGGCTTATACCCACACCAGAAGGCCGCCTCTTTTACCATGAGGCACGAGATGTTGTGGAAAAAGCCCATAACCTTGCAAGCTTTTTTCAGCCCGATGTACCGCGTGGTATTTTGCGTATAGGGGCGCTGGATGTGGCCTTGGCACATTTTTTGCCTCAATATATGCCTGCCTTTATGGCCGCCCACCCGGATGTAGAAATACGCCTGCTACGCCGTGCCAGCTATACGTTGGAACATATGCTGGATGATCAGGAACTGGATCTGGCCATAACAGATGGCCCCATTGTACATCCGCTTCTTGAAAGCCGCTTTGTTTTTACAGAAGAACTGGTACTGGTGGCCCCACTAAATATCTGCAGTTTGCAGGATATTCATTGGCCTAGCACCACGGTGCTTTTGTTCCATACAGATTGCTTTTACCGCAGCGCCTTTGAACGCTGGATGGCAGAGCAGGGCTTTGTCCCCCGTGCTATTCAGACAGTGGAATCTTACGATGTCATTCGGGCCTGTGTGCACGATGGTATTGGTATTTCCTGTTTTCCCAAAACTATTTTTGCACAAAAAGAACCGGTTGATGTGCGCGTTCTTGCTGTGCAGGGGCTACGCCCAGCCCCGGTTTACTGCGTATGGCGGCGCAATGGCGCAAAACCTTTGCTGCGCAGGTTTATCAACACTATTTGCCCATCCGAGACAGACTAAAACCGTTCACTTTTTGTAAATTGTTTACTGATATATCATTACTTTTAATGAACACATACGTGCGTCATACTGCAAGCAGAATTTCAGAAAAAAGGAGAACATCTCATGGCTGATGTCAAACAGCAGGATCTGTTCATCAATAATGAATGGGTCAAACCCACATCCGGCACTTATACACCCATCAACAGCCCCGCTACGGGGGAAGAAGTTGGCCAAGCCGCAGAAGGCAACCCGCAGGATGTAGAAAAAGCCGTGGCCGCCGCAAAAGCTGCCTTTAAGGGGTGGAGCAGCAAACCCGCCAGCCAGCGGGCCGATTATCTTTACGCGTTTAAAAACCTTGTAGAGCGGGATAAGGAACGTCTGGCCACCATTATCACCTCGGAAATGGGCAAACCCATTAAGGAAGCCCGTGCCGAGGTAGATTTTGCGGCTGGTCTACTGCGTTTTGCGGCAGAAAATGCCCGCAGGCTTCAGGGGGAAATTATACCCGGTGAACGTGAGGGTGAAAAAATCCTGATCGACCGCGTGCCGCATGGTGTGGTAGGGGCCATTGCCGCGTGGAACTTCCCGCTGGCTTTGTGCGCGCGTAAAATTGCTCCGGCACTGGCTGCGGGTAACACCATTGTTCTTAAACCTGCTGATGGCACACCGCTTTCTGGCCTGGCGCTGGCTGAACTGGTGCAGGAAGCCGGTATTCCCGCAGGTGTGGTCAATGTGGTTACGGGCAGCGGCCAAGGTGTGGGCGTGCCGCTGGTGGCGCATAAAGATACCCCACTCATTACCATGACAGGCTCTACCCCCGCAGGTAAAAAGATTATGGCAGCCGCAGCCGAGCATCTTAAGGAAGTGCGGCTGGAGCTAGGCGGTAAAGCACCTTTTATTGTCATGGAAGATGCAGATATTCCCGCAGCGGTAGAAGCCGCCGTTACGGCACGGTTCTTCAATGCCGGACAGGTGTGCACAGCCAACGAACGCACCTATGTGCATGAAGATGTGTATGATCGCTTTGCCATAGCTTTAAAGGATCGTATCGCCAGCCTGAAGGTGGGGGACCCGATGGATGATGCCACCGATATGGGCCCCAAGGTGAACGAAACCGAACTGGAAAAAGTGGATGGCATTGTGCAAAAAGCCGTATCGCAGGGCGCAAAGCTGGAACTGGGTGGCAAACGCCTTACGGGTGGCGCCTTTGATAAAGGCACATTCTACGCCCCCACATTGCTGACAGACATTACCCCGGATATGGACATTGTGCAGGACGAGGTGTTTGGCCCCGTGCTCTCCCTTATCAAGGTGAAGGACTTTGATGAGGCTCTGGCCCGCGCCAATGATAGCCGCTATGGGCTTTCCGCCTATCTGTTCACCAATGATCTTTCCCGTATCCTGCGTATGAGCCGGGAGCTGGATTTTGGGGAAATTTACGTCAACCGTGGCTCAGGGGAAGAACCGCAGGGCTTCCACCACGGGTATCGTGAAAGCGGATTGGGGGGTGAGGACGGCCAGCACGGGTTAGAAGCCTATGTGCGCACCAAAACCATTTATCTAAACGCCTAATATCCAAACTCTGCCACGACCCACTTAAACTGTGTGGCGTGGCGTAGCGGATACAAAAAACCGTGCCGGAGCAAAACGCACCCGGCACGGTTTTTTTGTGTTTTCAGGAAAGACTTACTCCTGATCTTTTATAATCTGCTCAATCTGTTTTTCCAGATCATGCGGTTGGGCTGTGGTAAAGTGTGTCATCACAAACGTGGTAATATCTGCAAGATCACGGTTGCTTAAACCACCCCCTGTAAAGTGCGGCATAATCTGCACGCCTGTTGTGGTTTGCAGGCCACTGCCATTTACCAAAACCTGTATCAGGTTACGGCCATTATCCGCACCCAATGAGCGCCCACCCGCAATGCTGGCAAAGCTGCTTTGCCGCCCTGTGCCATCTGGCAGATGGCAGCCCGCACAGGCCGAGGCATAAAGCCGCGCGCCCCTGCTATTTTGCGGCAGGTTGGCATCTCCGCTGGCTGTATTGCGGAAGGTTACGGAATCCTGCGGTGTGTTCACAGGTTTTGTGCTGCGCAGATACGTCACCATAGCCTGAATATCCGCAGGGGTAAGGTAGCGCAGGCTGTGGCCAATAACGTCCGCCATATCACCAGATGCCGTGCCGTGGCCATCTGCATGGCCGGTGGAAAGGTATTGCGCCAGTTCGGCATCTGTCCAGCCGCCAATACCGGTTTTGCGGTCGGACGAAATGTTATAGATGCGCCAGCCATTGAGCATATTGCCGCCAAACGCCTTGCTGGTGGAAAGCCCAAAAGTGAGTGTGCGCGGGCTGTGGCAATCTGCACAATGGCCTGCACCTTCCACTAACCAGCGGCCGCGGTTCCATTGGGCGGATTTTGTGGTGTCATCCGGGTAGGCAGAGGCCGGGCCGTTTACGATGTTCCAGAAAATCATCAAACTGCGTATGGAAAAAGGAAAACGCAGTTTGTTTTCTGGCGGGGTGGTGGCAGATGTAGGCAGTGTGGCCATATAGGTCCGAATGTCCCGCACATCCTGATCACTCAGGCGCGAATAAGCAGGGTAGGGCATGGCGGGGTAAAGGTGCTTGCCACCGGGGGAAACACCCTGCTTTACGGCGGCAACAAACTCCGCATCGCTCCAGGCACCTACGCCGTGCTGCTTATCTGCCGTAATGTTGGTGGAATACACCACTCCCATGCCCGGTAACTTAAACGCTCGCCCGCCAGCATAGGGCATGCCGCCGGGGGCTGTGTGGCAGACCTCACAATCCGATGCACGGGTGAGGTACTGCCCGCGTTCCACCGGCGTGCTGCCGGGTGTACCTTCCTCGGCAGCGTTGGCATGGGCCACGTGGGTGGGTAGGCATAAGGTTGCCAGCAGCAGGGCCGCCAATGTGCCTTTGCCAGAAAAGGACACACGTTTTGCGGGTAGGAAAGAAAAATCATGTGTCATGGTCTTACTCTTTCCCTTCCGTGTTGCGGGCAGAAAGCAGGGGCAGGCTGCGGTAACGCCGCTTTTGTGCCGCTGCCATGGCGTTGGCCAGCAGGGGGGCGGCGGCAGCGGTGCCAACTTCACCAATGCCGCCGGGGTCTTCATTGCTGGGCATCACCACCACATCAATGCGGCGCGGGGCCTCGTTCATGCGCATCACGCGCCATGTGTTGAAGTTCTGCTGCTGCACGCGCCCGTTTTCCAATGTGATCTCGTTATACAGGGCGGCGGAAAAGCCAAAAATTAGCCCGCCCTCTATTTGCGCAATCACTTGGTCCGGGTTAATCACCTGCCCGCAATCTACCGCAGCAGTTACGCAGTGGATGATAACCTCATCCGGGCTGGGCATTTCAATTTCTGCAATGCTGGCCATGTAGGATCCAAACGCAAACTGCAAGGCCACACCACGCGCCCGGCCCTTGGGCATCGGTGTGCCCCAGCCTGCATATTCCGCCACGCGTTCCAGCACAGCCAGCGCGCGCGGGTTGTGCTGCACCATAGCGCACCGATAGGCCACAGGGTCTGCCCCCGCGCGGGCGGCCAGTTCATCTATAAACCCTTCCACCACAAACAGGCCGCGCGTGCCACCTACGCCACGCCACCATGCGGTGGTGATGCCGGGGGCCTCACGCCGGGCAAATTCCAGCCGATAGGCGGGGTAGGTGTAGGGTGTAACCACCGTGGCAAGGGAGAGATCATCATCATACCCATCCTTTGTCAGTTCTGGTGGGTCCCACCGCGCCACCACGGCGGGGCCGACAATGCGATGTTGCAGCGCGGTGATATATCCTTTGTCATCCAGCGCGGCGGTGAGTTGATCGACATAGGCCGGGCGATACCTGTCCTTTGTGATGTCTTCTTCCCGGCTCCAGATAATTTTCAGCGGGTAGGGCACCTGTTTTGCAAACTGCACGCACTGGGTCACGTATTCATGCTCCAGCCTGCGGCCAAAACCGCCGCCAATATACTGGCTGTGCACTGTAATTTTGCTGGCGGGCAGGCCGGTTATTTCGGCTGCGGTATCTCGCGCACGCTCGGCCACCTGCGTGCCAGCCCATATATCACACCCATCTGGCCGCACATGGGCGGTGCAGTTTATGGGCTCCATAGGGGAATGGGCCAGCAAGGGCTGCTGATAGGTGGCTGTGTAAGTGGTGCCAGATTTGCCAATCACACCTGGCGCATCTGCCTTGGCGTTGGCTACTATGGCCGGGCCGTTTAGCCCTGCGTGCAGATCATCATAAATGGTCTGGGTGGTAATGTCGGCATTTTTTCCAAAATCCCACTGAATATGCAGGGCTTTCAGGCCCTTGCGCGCGGCCCAGTAATGGTCTGCCACCACGCATACGGTATCTTTATTGTCTGTTACCAGTACAGCGTGCACACCGTTTACGGCCAAGGCGGCGTTGCGGTTCATGCCGCGCAGAGTGCCACCCTGCACGGGGCAGGCGGCCACGGTGCCAATTTTCATGCCCGGCACCTGCACATCCATGCCAAAGCGGGCTGTGCCATCCACTTTGATCTGGCTATCCAGTCGATGGTGCTTGTTGCCAATCAGCTTGTAACTGGCGGCATCTTTCAGTTTGGGGTTTTTGGGCACGGGCAGTTTGGCGGCATCTGCGGCGACATCACCAAATGGCAGAGTGCGGTTAGAGGGCCGGTGTATCACGGCGCCGGTAGCGGTTGTGCAGCTTTTTGGTGCAACGCCCCAGTGTGTGGCCGCGGCCTGCACCAGCATGGTGCGTGCTGCCGCACCGGCCTGGCGCAACGGCAACCATTCTGTCATGATAGAGGTGGAACCGCCGGTAATTTCTGCCCCGCCACCGGGGGGCGCGGCCTCTATCTGCACGGCAAACGGGTCTACCCCCAGTTCTTCTGCTATTAGCATCACAGAGGATGTGTAAATACCTTGCCCCATCTCAATGTTTGGTAAAATGAGGGTAATGGTATTGTCTGCGGCAATACGGATAAAGGCATTGGGTGCAAAAGGGGCGGCAACATCTTCCACCAGCACGCCGGTGCCTGCCTGCGTGGCCTGCGCCGCCCGCCCGCGTGGCGTGGGCCACAGTGTTGCCAGCAACAATGCGCCGCCCGCTTGCAGTACGCGCCTGCGGCCAGTTTTTAACCGCGCGGCGGATGAAGGGGAATGTGTGCTCATGCCAGTTCTCCCGCTGCCTGGTGAATGGCTGCGCGAATACGCATATACGTGCCACAACGGCACATATTGCCAGACATGGCGCTGTCTATCTGTTCATCCGTGGGGTTGGGGGTGGTGCGTAGCAGGGCCACGGCAGTCATAACCTGCCCCGGCTGGCAGTATCCGCACTGCACCACATCCAGTTCCACCCACGCAGATTTGATAGCCTGCACAATCGGGTCGGCCATATCCAGCCCCTCTGGGGTGGTAATGGCGCGCTCTCCCACCAGCCCAACGGGCAGGTTGCACGCACGCACGGCCTTGCCATCTACATACACAGTGCAGGCCCCACACTGGGCAATGCCACAGCCAAACTTGGCGGCATTTAAGCCCAGAATATCGCGCAACACCCATAGCAACGGCGTGTCGGCATCAACGTCCACGCTGTGCGGTTGGCCGTTTATCACAAGGGTTGGCATAGGAGGGCTCCTGTAGCTGGCGGGGGAGATACCAGCCTAACACTTTTGGAGCGGGAGCGAAACGGAATCCTCTTGAATATATATGTAAGAATACAGACGTGGATTTTCACCCAACCTGCTTTTGCCGGAAATGCAGCAGGACTTGCGCGTGGCTGACAATCTCGCCCACAGGTAGGGGCAAGCTTGCGGGTGTGTAGTGGTCTTCATGCGCAACGCCGGTTTCCACCTTGTCTGCCCAATACTGCAAACCACCCTGAATACACATGGCCAGAAAACATGGATTGAGGTGATGGCTGGGCACCAGTTCGTACACCAGTGTGCCGGGTTGGCACCATGCCACATTGGCAAGGCCCGCGCCCAAAAAGCCCACCACCATATCGGCCTGTGCAAACAGGTCTATCTGTTGGGCTACGGGCAGGCGTTCTGGGCGCACGCGGGCAAAGCCCAGCGTTGTCAGGGCCTCGGCCAATTCGGCCTCGTTAGGCATGCGGCGGTTTGTGGCCTCGCCGCGTTCCAAAAACAGGTAGCGCCCGCGTTTGGGCGTGGTGCTGGCGGCCTGACGCAACGCAGCATAAGCTGCAAGAGATGTTTCTGATGCCGTAAAATCCGTTTTGCCGCGCACAAAATCTGTATACACCACGCGGGAAAAAGCATAGCGCGTGCCCGGATGGGTGATCAGCCGCCGTTCAGGCGCCAGCCCGGCAAGGGTTACAAACTGTTCCTGCCACGGGGTAAGGGGGGGCAGCAAAAACACATCGTTCTGCCCTGCATATTTTAGAAAATAATAAAGTGCCGGAACCGTGTGCGCCACCCAGTGGTAGTAATTGGTGTTCCAGTGGTCAAACCCTGCCCAAGCGGTGCAATTGTGCTGTTCTATGGGGGTGCTGGCCGGGGCTGCGTGCCAGCGAGCCAGTGCATTAAGGCCTTGGGTATAAACCGTATCATGCAGGGGGTGGCCTTCCCACGCAAACAGGGCCAGGGCGGGGTCAAACACTCCGGGGCCAAAGCTGTAGCGGTATATGGACGGTGTATCTGTGTGCCAGTCTGTCAGCAGGCTGTGTGTGCCATCGGGCAGGGTGCCGCCAAAGGCAAAGTTTCCGGCCTTGCGGCATGAGGCTTCAATCAGCCCCCGGCCTCCAGAAGCCTGAAATACGCACGGAAAAGTAGAAAGAGGTACAGACATGGCAGGGGGCTTTAGCGTTTGGCAAGGGTGTGCCAAGTATAGGGGTGGGGCTTGGGTTCAGGCAATAGGGCGGAACTTTGGCACGCACAGTATGCAAGGTAGAGTGGATGCAAGACGGTTCCTATAACGAAGTGCCTGTTATCAGAACACCAGTTTTTAAAACCCCGGCGGATGATCTGGCCTACTGGCAGGCCAACCCGGATGTGGCCGCATGCGGGCTTTCTGCCCCCCAGCATTAT
The DNA here is from genome assembly GCF_001766235.1 of Acetobacter ascendens. Classification (NCBI taxonomy): domain Bacteria; kingdom Pseudomonadati; phylum Pseudomonadota; class Alphaproteobacteria; order Acetobacterales; family Acetobacteraceae; genus Acetobacter; species Acetobacter ascendens. The sequence goes on along the minus strand of NZ_CP015164.1, from coordinate 2,025,695 downwards.
GCCCAGCATGGCCAGCACGAAGGGCGTATGCAGGCTGCCAATCAGGATTTGGTAGCCGCCATGCGTGAACGCAAGCTGGAACGTATTGCCTTCCGCCAAAATCCCGTTACACCGCGCACCTACGGCCAGCCCGCCAATTACATGACAGATGCCATAAGGCAGGAGTTCCATATTCCGCCTTTTCCGCCCATTTCGGCCCATAATTACGGCGGCTATATTGCGGGCCTGCAAAAGCAACACCCGGATTGGATGTTTCTGGATGTAGGGGCCGGGCTGCGTGATACCGTAACCGAGCAAATGGTGAATGTAGATGTGTTTCCCGCCCTGAGCACCGATGTGGTGTGTGTGGGGGAAAACCTGCCGTTTGCCGATGCCCAGTTTGATTTTGTGCTGTGTGCTGCCACGCTGGAACACACCAAGCGCCCGTGGGAGGTTGCGGCGGAAATCTGCCGTGTGCTCAAACCCGGCGGCATTGTGCGTATAGATTATCCGTTTTTGCAGCCCGTGCACGGGTATCCATCACACTATTTTAACGCCACGCCGGAAGGCAATATCAGCCTTTTTGAAAAATGGTGTGATATTCAGTATTGCATTGTGGAAGACCACTTCCACCCCGTGCATGCCCTGCGCTGGATGATGGAAGACTGGAAAAACGGCCTGCCAGATGATGCCAAGGCCCAGTTTGGCAACATGCGGGTGGATGACTTTTTGTCCTCCTCTATCCCGGACATGATGCAGCAGCCTTTCTGCACAGAACTGAACCCCGAAGCCAAAAAGGTAATTTGCGCTGGCTCTACGCTGGAGGCGGTTAAAAAGCAGGGCCCGCAGTTTTATGGCAGCCTGCGCGAAGAGCATCTGGCGCAGGAAGTGCAACAGGCCCGCCAAGATGTGGAGATCATGCGGGCTTCCTCATCATGGAAGCTGACAGCCCCGCTGCGTAAGGTGGTTGGCCTGCGGCGCAAATAAGGGCCGCTGCCGTATCAACCAAAAAAAAGCGGGAAAACAAACATCCACAAGCCGGCAATAAGCATAGGCAGCGCAATGGTAACCATCGGCCCAAAACGTGTGGGCCGTTCTGGCGGTAACCCGGCTGCCTGATGTACCTGCGCAACGCGGGCATCAATTTCTGCGTCTATTGGGTCTTGTTCTGTCCAGTCTTCTTCTGGCGTGGGGGCGGGTGCATTTGTCATGAGTGGTCCTTGTGCGGGGCAAAAGCGGTTTCAGTATATGTAGCGCATGTTGGTGTATGCTGGGGAGCGGTTTCAGCAAGGCCGTGGCAGAAGGCATAAACCGTATTGGCGTGGGGTGTTTGTAACGATAAAGAAACTATATAAATTTATATAGTATTACGATAATTATAAGGGATATATCCCCGTAAAGGCCATTTTTAAACGGTATATGGCAAGTACGGCCTGAATGCAGTGTTGAGCTCAGCCGGAGATTATATGGGTTATTTCGAAAAAGTAAAACAAACGTTTCTGCATAGTTAACGTGTTGCCTATATGTTAACATTTATGTTGAATTATAATTAGCGTCACTCTAAATCCCTCTCTGACTGTATATGCAGTATCATATTACGTGAAAAATGAGGGCATGACGACAATAACTGTAAATACAAGTGGTAACTGGGGTGTTCCAAATACTTATGATAATGACGATGTTATTTTAGACGGAACCGCCTATCCAATTACAGTTAACGTTGAAGCGTATAATTATGGCAGTTGGACTGAAGGTGATACTTCAAATTCCAATTTCCATTCCCCTACCATGACCGTTGAAGGGGATGTTACGATAACCGGAGACGGTTATCTTTATATTAACAGTACGGTTACGAATAATGCCTCATCCTTCACTGTTGAATCGACCAACTTTGCAGTAAATGGCACCCTGACAGGCAATACCGTTACCATTGCAAACGGTGGCACCCTGTCTGTTGGCACGCTAAAGGCGCCAATTACCTTTGGGGCCTCTCCGTCAGATTCCAGCGCATCTAATACGCTTATTGTGAACAATTATGCGTCCAGCGGAACGCTCACAATCAACAACCTGTCTCCGCGCGATCAGATTGTTTTTTCCAATGGTGAGACCACAAGCCTGAGCTGGAGCGGCAATGGCAACGAAATTGTGGATCAGAACGGAACAGTTCTGGCAAACGTGACCTTTGCGGATGGTTATACCAAGGACGATTACTCCTTTAACGGAGATACCGTAACCGTTACCTGCTTTCTTGCTGGCAGCATGATCCGCACACCGGAAGGTGAAAAAGCGGTGGAAGACATCCGGTTGGGTGATGAGGTTGTAACCTTTGACTGGCAGCAGAACACACACGTTGCCGCCCCGGTTGTTTGGGCCGGTAAAGCGCATGCAAATGTGCGGGCCGATCTTGCGGATGATGAAGCCGGCTGGCCTGTGCGTATTCTTGAAAACGCCATTGCCCCCGGCGTGCCTTATAAGGATATGCTGATTACGGCAGAACATTGCCTGTTCTTTAATGGCAAGCTTGTGCCGGCCCGTATGCTGGTGAATGGCGTATCCATCTTTTACGATAAATCCATTACTTCATACGATTACTATCATATCGAAACAGAGCAGCACTCCGTTATCACTGCCGATGGTGTGCAGACAGAAAGCTATCTGGATACCGGCAACCGTTCCACCTTCCGCCAGCTTGGCAAGGTTGTGGCGCTGCGCGGTAAAGCCAAAAGCTGGGCGTGTGATGCGGGAGCCCCACTAGGGGTTGAGCGTTCTTTTGTTGAACCTTTGTTCCGGGTGCTGAATGTGCGTGCAGATAAGATTTCCGGCCATGCTCCGCGTGCCAAAAAAGCAGAAACAACCACAGATCCAGATCTGCATCTGATCACAAACACAGGTGCCATTGTGCGGCCCCTGCGTAAGGAAACCCAGCAGTACAGCTTTATGCTGCCTTCTGGCACGCAGTTTGTGCGTGTGGTTTCCCGCGCTAGCCGCCCGGCAGATGTGGTTGGCCCGTTTGTGAATGATCGCCGTAATATGGGTGTGGCTGTTGCGGATGTGTGCCTTTTCTGCGCCAGACAGGCGCATGACATTACGGCACACCTTCAGGCGGAAAAACCCGCTGGCTGGCATAATGCCGATTGGGCAGATTGCGCATGGACCAATGGTGATGCGGTGCTGCCCCTTGGGGATTATCTGACCAACGGCAAAATGGGCATTCTTTCCATGACTATTCGGGCAGCAGGCCCATATCTTGTGGAAGATCAGAAAGTTTCTGAAATTAACACGCAGTCTGCCTGATTTTAGCAGTTCTGAGTGTTTGCAAGAGGCTCTACCTGAAAGGGTAGGGCCTTTTGCATATGGTAAGGAAAGCGCCCAGTTTACTGCTTTTTCTGCCCGGTTTCACGCAGCAGAAAGGTGAGCGCGCCTGCCAGCACAATACCGGCCAAGCCAAAGCTAAAGCCCTCTGTAAAGTCTGCCCCGTTGAGCGGTCGTCCATGCCCCAGATGTTGCAGGAATGCAGCAAACAGCGGAGAGACAATGGCGCTCATAACAAACACCAAAAAGTTAATGGCCCCTGTGGCGCTGCCTTTTACATCATTCGCATTTACTTCCTTGATGATGGTGTAGGGGATCATGGCGGCACCAGAAGAAAAGCCCAGCAGCAAAGCCAATACATAAGGCGGAAAGGTGTTGCCCGGCAGGTAGATAATGGCCGCAACCGTAAGCGCCATAACAATAATGCCGCCCAGTAGCACGGGTTTTCTGCGCCCGATTTTATCTGTTAAATACCCAAGGGCAGGGCAGCCAAGCATCCAGCCCACAGGCACCATGGCGGCCCGCATAACGGCCTCGTGGCACCCAACGTGCCAGCTTTGGGTTAAAAACGTAATGCCCCATGTCATGCTGCCCACGGTGGTGGGTAAAAACAGCAACCCCGCACACAGGCCGCACAGATAAGATTGCGGGTTGGTGAGCACGCTTTTATATGGCGCAAACATGGAGCCAGAGGCTTTGGCTATGTGTGCGGTATCTGCCTTTTTTTCTTGCGGAGTCATTACAAACAGAAAAACGGCTATCAGGGCAATCAGCAGCCCGGTATCAATCCAGTAAAAATGCCAGTTGATAACACCATGAATCAGCCATGCTACGGTGGATTGCCCCATGGCGCCGCCCAGCATGCCCGCGCACTGTGTGGCCCCCACAGCCGTGGCCAGATACTTTTTGGGAAAGCCCCGAGCAGCCAGATAAACCGCCCCCACAAATGCAAAAGCCGAGCCCGCACCTTGCATAAGGCGGCCAAGGCTTGCCATCCATTCATCACCCCAGCCAAACAGGCAGGTGCCAATAGCCAGCACCAGCGCACCAAATGAGATGGTATATTTGGCCCCCCACCGATCCACCGCAGCGCCCGAGATAATGGAGCAGAAGGAATAGGTGTAATAATACAGCCCTACGGCGTGTCGTCAGTTAAGCAGGATGATGATTGAGGCGAACTGCACGGCTGCGAGGAAGGTCGATTTCAGTTTATCGTAGCGGGTTGCGATAGCGCGAAACTGCTTGAGTTTATTGAAGAACCTCTCAACAAGGTTCCGTTCGCGGTAGAGAGAAAAATCGGTTTTCCGTCGTGTCGTTCTGTTGCGTTTTGGCGGGATGACCGGGGTAATCCCGCGCTGTATCAGCCGATCGATCAACCTGTCCGCGTCATACGCCTTGTCAGCAAGGAAAGCATCCGGTTCGATGTTTTCCAGAAGTGGTTCTGCCTGGGTGATATCGGCATCCTGTCCCGGTGTGATGCCGAGTTCCACTGGATTGCCCAGAGCGTCGCAGATGGCATGGATCTTTGTAGTTAGCCCGCCTCGTGATCGTCCGATGGCCTGATCCGTGCCCCTTTTTTGAGAGCTCCGGCACTATGCTGATGCGCTCGGACAATTGTGCTGTCGATCATCATGTATTCGTTGTCGTAATCAGCGGCCAGATAACGAAATATCCGTTCGATGACGCCGCTTTCACACCAGCGGCGCAGACGCCGGTGCACGTTTTTCCAGTCACCGAAACGGGCAGGAAGGTCGCGCCATGGAATACCCGCGCGATAGCGATACAACACCGCCTCCACGAACAGACGGTTGTTCACCGCAGTGCCGCCGACATAGCCTTCTCGACCAGGAAGAAGATCCTTTATCCGCTCCCACTGGTCATCGCGTAAACTATAGCGCCGCATCTGTCTGTCTCCCCAAAAAAACGGGAAAACAGTCAGCACACGCAGACACAAAGTACAACCCTCACGTGCCACTCTCAGGGCTTAACTGACGACACGCCGTAGTAAGGACCCCAACCCCACCGTTGTAAGCCCAAAGGAGGAAACAAGCTCGCTCACCATAACGCTGGGGGCAGAGCGTGTAGAGTATTGCAGAAGATAAAAGACCAAGCACAAAAACCAGGCAACAATATAAGGTGTCTGGAGTGAAGTTGCGGGCTTGTGCGTTGGGGGCGGAGGGGTGTTAATATTGGTAGGCATATTTGTCTTCCACACTTTTTACGTCATCAATAAGAAATATTCTGAAAATTTATATATGAATTTTCATTCCTATACACTGACAACACTTATCTGGCCTGACGTTATCTGCTGGTGAGAGGCAACACAATTTTCAGAGACAGCTTACCCCTTAACATAGACGTGCCTTGGCTGAAATTGATGTATGTTTTTAGGGAGTGCGAAGTGTTGGGGCCGCAGTAAGGTATCTGTATGTAAGAATTTTAAAAATATAGATTTAAAATAGCCTAAAAATAAGGAAGTAAGCGTAAATTTATACGCTTACTTCCTGCATGACGTTTAGTTCAGCACGCCAGTGCCGGTAACTGTTTTAGAGGTTGCCATGGTGTGGTGCAGCACCTTGTCACCATCAAAGATAATGGCAAGCTGTTTGGAAATGCCGTGGTTGCGAGACCCAAAATAAGCCATGCCGGGAACGAAGTTGATGCCATCTACAGAGCTATGCACCATTTCGTATTTCCAGATTTCTTTGCCGCTATCTGTATAGTTAACGTTCAGCGGGTCACCGAATATCTGCTTTATCTGTTCTTTTGTGGTTACGCCGTCAATAATTTGTGCATCCACAGAAGCCTGCGTGGCGTTTTTTAGCGTTTTATTGCCGCTGTTGGAGCAAGCTACTGTTGCCATTGGCAGCAAAAGGACGCTCAGCATTGCTACCGTTTTAATTTTTGACACTTTTTTGCATCTTTCCGAGATAGAATTATAACGTACGGGAGCTTCTATGCTGTATAGGTATAAGAGCCCTTTTGGAAATTCGCTATGATAGGTTTTCAAGAGGTTTTGAGCGTGATTCAAAGGCAGGATGTGGACGCCAGCACAACGAGGCCGCATGGCCGGAATTACACGCAAGACGAAACGCTATCCGTCTGATCTGACAGATGAGGAATGGGAGCGCATAGCGCCTCTGATGCCCCCTGCGAACCGGCGTGGTCGGAAACGGACAACCGATTTCCGTGAGATCATCAATGCTCTGCGCTATCTCGTGCGCTCAGGCTGCGGTTGGGAGATGCTTCCGGTTCATTTTGGCCCATGGCAAACGGTTTACTGGTGGTTCCGCAGGCTGATGCGCCGTTTCCTGTTCCAGACCATTCATGATGTCTGTCTGATGCTCGATCGTGAAGCGACAGGACGCGAAACCAGTCCATCGGGTGGTGTCATTGATAGCCAGAGTATCAAGGCACCCCACCCAAAGACACGTGGTTATGACGCAGGCAAGAAGATCGTCGGTCGGAAACGTCACATCGCAGTTGATACGGATGGCCGCCTTCTCCTGGTCCAGCTGACAACAGCCGATATTTCGGACAGTGCAGGAGGACAGATGATCCTTGATGCCATTCGTAAACGCTGGCCTTGGGTGAAGCACCTGTTTGCCGATGGAGCCTATGACCGCCTCCAGTTGATGGATAAGGCCACTTTTCTCGACTTCACAGTCGAGATCATCCGGCGGTCAGAGACAGCAAAAGGGTTTGAAATCCTGCCGCGTCGGTGGGTTGTGGAACGGACCTTCGGTTGGATGATCCGCTGGCGTCGCCTTGTGAAGGACTACGAACAGCGGATCGACGTCGCAGAGGCCATGATCCACATCGCCATGGGAAGCCTCATGCTACGCCGAAACGCTCATCCGTGAATTTCCAAAAGGGCTCTAATTCCAGCAAGAGATGCGCATAAAAAAATTAGATATGTGTAATAATGCAACAGGTGTTGTTCCTATTATTTTTGCACGTATGCATATAATACTTCACATTTAAAATTTAATAATGGCCTATATAGTAGGAAGCTTTCATTAAGTTTTATAATAATTAACTATATGACGGAAAAATTTACCCTCACATTGATACTGCAGCCAGCTACGTTCATTATGCGGCAGGAAAAAAGACATAACAGGATAATTAAGATGACTGATGATGAAGCCCGTATGCTGACAGGTACCGAACTAGACCCGCAAAAACTTTATATGCAGGTTGAAGGGCTGAAAGACGTTTTAAAGCTTGCCGTAAGCGGGTTGTCCCAGCAAAGTTTACGCAATTTGCAAGAAGCACTTGAAAAAGTGTGTGCAGGCAGCGTGGAAATTCCGGGAATGGCCGAAGCGCTTGAGATAGTAAAAGAACATTCATCCGGAGCACCGCACCTACAATAAGGTGTATGGGTGTATTATGCTGCTTGCGTAAAAACGGCTTATAGGCAGTAAATGTATCAAACAGGCTCTATTTGTAAAAATAGAGCCTGTTTAAAATGTTTTCCGAATAAAGTGGTTAAGCGGAGTGTACTTTCATCTGTGCCATGTGTTGTGTTTGGGTAAGGTAAGGCCCAGCAGCACGGATGGTCAGGGAAAGGATGCCCACCTTATCGCCCGACAGATGGTTGCCGAGAGGCAGCACGGCATCACCATTTGTCCATGCGCAATCTGCCCAATCTGTAGCATGCCAGCCTTCTGGCTTTTCTGCCTGAAGGTGGGCTGTAATGTCGTATTGGTGTTGGGCGCAAAGTAGGCGCACATCAGCAACAGCCACACCCATGTAACGGCGATCATCTACAAAGGGGCCAAAAACATCAGTCGGGCGACTGGCGTTGGAGATAATGCGCACGGATTTTACGCCAGGTGGAAGCATGAACATGACGTGGCCATTATGCTCACGCACCTTACGAATAATGGCCCCGGTTTCGGTTACAAGGTGTATATCTGCTTCATTTGTCAGGGCAGGTGCTTCTGTTGGCGCTGCGTACCCAGCTTGATTGGCGCGTGCTTCAATCTGCCGGAACAGGGGTTCCGCAAATGCACGAGAGACATCAAGCGGTGCAGCCGCATCATTCCATGTCAGGTTCCGAGAAGGGGCGATGGAAACAAGGTTACCTGACTGTTTAAAGCTAGAGCGATTGCCAGTATCCAGATAGCTTTCCGTTAGCATACCATCAGCCATGATAACGGAATGGCTTTCAGTCTCGATATGATAATAATCATAAGAAGTGATTGATTTATCATAAGAAATAGAGCGACCGTTTACAAGCATACGGGCCGGTACAAACTTGCCATCAAAAAACAGGCAATGCTCGGCTGTAACCAGCATATCCTTGTAAGGCACGTTTTCGGCAATAGCATCTTTTGCGATACGTACCGGGTATCCTGCCTCATCATCTGGTAAATCAGCACGCACAGATGCACGTTTTTTGCCAGCCCAAATAACGGGGCGGGAAATTTCTTTGCCATCTACATATGCAATAATTTCATCACCAATCCGAATATCTTCAACTTTCTGAAGGCCGGATGAAGTGAGGATCATGCTGCCAGCCAGAAAGCAGTTTAGAATGCCCTGAGCACTATCCCATACCATTTTAGAAGGGTCAGAACCGAGATAGAAGCTGACATTTTGCAGTATGGTTACGCCATTGGAGCCTGTTAGATTATAGGTTCCATCGGAATTTTGGCTCCATGTTGGCTGGCCAGTTGAAGGGTTCGAAAAACCCTCCTTTTGGTCAATTATGAAATCATAACCCATTGATATTGTTGCAGACAAAAAGTCTTAAATAGGGTTTTTCGAACCCTCCGAGTGGTTGTCATCTTTGTTTCCAGTTTATTTAAAATGTAATTTTCAAAGGGATAGTTTTTCTTGAAAAAACACTATTTAGATTGGAAAATAATAGCAATAAAAAAATGTTAATATAATACAAATTATTTTTAAATCTATTTAAAAACACCCACTTAAGAGCCTATAATGGCGCATATTTATATTGTGGTCTGATGAGATGGTGCATAAGATGAAATGATATTTTGGTGATGTTTAATAAAAATAAGTTATCTACTTATAAAAATTATTGATTCTATTTATGTCTGGACAATCTCAGCGCATAAGAATGCCCTGTGGGTACTGCGTGACCTACATGAAAAACGTTGGGAAACACGAAGCCAGAACGGTCTAAAAACGGCCTGAAAAAGAGGGGGTATGAAAACTTTGTGAAGAAAGTTTTTACTTTCCACCAAAAAACCCAATAAAAACAAGGGGTTGAACAGGAGGGTGGTGGAGCTGAGAGGTGTGTAATAATCTTTTATTATCAATGGGTTGCTGTGGAAAATCAGGTAAAATAGGCTGGTTATTTTTCAATGGGTTACATCTAAACTGTAAACTCAAAATTTACGTTTACGTACTTAAATTTGATATTCAAATAAATTTAGGTTGAGCTAAAAGCTTGTTCAGAAAATTTATGTGGAAAAGGACAAAATATGTCACATACCCCTTTGACTGCATGGCGCTGCGATAAATGTGGCGAAGCTGTTAACGCGGAAAATGGATGGCTTGAATGGGAAAGTGACGAAGGTAATGGCCCCAGAAACTTTCACATTGTTCACAACAAAAACGAGTGTTTCTTTCATACTCGGTCGCCATCAAGAAGAGATCATCACCTCCATTATTTTCTTGGCACGAAAGGTCAACAATATTTACTAAAACTTTTGTATCCAGGGACATTCTTCATGTCTCATTTTACTAGAGGCGATTGGGATTATCCTAATATTCCAGATTTTGCAGAAATTTTTCGCCGTCTACATGTTCCATACTATGAGGAAGCACGAATTTATTTTGAGACAGCATATTCAGAAGGTGAAATGGACGGAGCTAACGAAAGTACGATAACAAGTTCAGATTTTTGTAAGGATATTTTTTCCAAATATAGAGAGAAGAGTGATGTTCTTTAATTGGCTGCAAAAGACATGCGTTATTAAATTACATTAACGCGATTTCCAAAAGTCTGACCTCGCCACCAGCGCGTGCCAGCCCACAGCCAAGATGATGGTGGCGAGGAAAACTCCCCCGCCACCAACAATCATGCCGCACTCAAAATCCGGCGTCATGCAGACTGGATGGCCGCGTTATCGGCCTGACACTTGGCAAAGATGGCCTGAATATCCGCCACACTTGGCCCGGTTTTGCTCTTGGACTGCTCCAGGGCTTCCTTGACCGTTTCATACACTTCCGGCCCGTATTTCTCAGCCAGACCAGCCACGGTGCCAACTACGCCAAGGATGGCGCTGATTTCTGTTGCGTTCATGTTATTTGCTCCCGCCAAGAGCTGCGCAGGCATCCGGCGTGGTGCCGGTTTTCAGGCCTGCCCAGCAGGTTTCGAATGATAGAAAATCGGTCTGGAGTGCATTCACACCCGTCTGGGTGATGCTGTTGCCGTGCTCAATAGAGGTTTCCAGAGACGAAATTTCATTGAACACGGTCTGGCTTGCCCGCTTGGCAATATCCTTCTGCGTATCCGTCAGGGCGATGCCCGGCACATTGCCTTTAATGGCATCAGGAATCGGCTGCGCCAAAACGTGGTAGGAACTGTCCACATCGAAAACAGTCTGGTTCAGCTTGGCTTGCGGGGTTGCGCCACAGGCAGCCAGAAGGGGCAGCAGCCCCAATGCGAGGAATGCTTTTTTCATTTGGTGACTTCTTTCTCAGATGAAGATGAGAAGGCTAACTTTTAGTTAGCCTTTGGCTCTGATGGCGTGGCCGTAGCCTTTGTGCGCATCAGAATGGCTGCGTTGGCGGCTTGGCCCCAGTTGGCAGCGAAAACGTTAAGAACCCGGTAAACCGGCCACAGCTTGGAACCGGCAGGCGGTGCCGGGATCTGCGTTGCCACAAACCCCAGAATAGCTGCGGCGCTCAGGCCAATTTCCACCCAATGGGCATATGGCTGAGGCAACTGTGTGAGAGCCACAACCAATGTGCTGGCAATGCCACCAGCCTTTGCTGTTTGGGCGATGGTAGCCTTGGCTGTTGGTGTGTCAGCCATAGCCAGCGCCACGCAGGCTCACGGGCAGCGTGTTGATGATATCCACGCGCTCGATGAGGATGTTTTCTTCATTTAGCCGAAAGCCGCTTTGCCGCAGACGCTGGGCAAAACGGTCGAACAGCAGATCTGCCAGGCAATCCAGTTCATGCCGGGACAGAGGATCTCGCTCACTCATGCGTTTTCCTTCACGCGGTCGATTTCCGCCGCGTTGAGTTGATCTGTGGAAGTAGGGGAGGGTGCAGGTGCTACTGGCTGCGGATCACACGGATTAACTCCGCTCCAGAGCAGCCATTCCGCATGACGCCGTGCCGTAAGGCCGGGCACCGTAATCAGCTGGCCATTGCGGTGCATGTGGTTCCACAGCAGAAGCTGATCACTGGCCGCAATATCGTGGCCCGCGTTCAGATCTTTCAGTAGTGTGGAACTTGCCAGCGCCGCTGTGCCCAGATGGAGGGTTCGAAGAACCGTTGATTGATTTCCCTTCTGCCTGATTTCAGGTTTTTAGCGAGTTGATTGCTGGTTCGTGGACCTGATTTTCACTCTGCGTATTGAGCAGAGAGAGGGTCTCATGCCCTGAATTGCTACGCGCTCGCGTTAATCCGCTCCAGGAGGAGAAAGCGGCGCATATTATAGACGATATTGGCCAGCCCGATCCTCATGGTGGCTCGGGTTATCCCTACGGTTCGTATGAACAGTCCTGTCTGCGATTTCTGATCGGCAAAAACATGCTCGACACGCGACCGAATAACGGACTTTCCGGCGTTGGATCTCTGGATATGTCGTGGCATCGGCTTGAGATGAGGCTTTTTCCTGTGAACCTTCGAGACAAAGCCATGCTTGTCCATGAAGTCCTCATTGGCTTTTGAGCGGTAGGCTGTATCCGCCCAGACTGTTGATGCCATATTGGTTTTATCCAGCAGGCCCTCGCGTAGTCTGGCACCATCGCTGGCCGCTGCATCGGTCGCTTTCCATTTGCGGATCAGCCGAAATTTCCGGTCGATGGAAACATGCGATTTATAGCCAAAGAAAGGGATGGCCAGATCTGTTGCGGGCATACTCCCGTCATCCTGACGCTTTGCTTTCGTGAACTTCAATGTCCATCGGGCATGACGATCTTTATGGGACAGCTTTGAGGGCTTGTCCTGCCAATCCTGCGGGATCCGTCCTTCGCGCAGATCGGCCTTCTCTTCATTGGTATTGCGCTGCTTTGGGGCCGCTACCAGTGTAGCATCCAGGATCTGACCTGACATGGGGAGATAACCGGCATTCCGCAGGGTCGCATCAAAGCGGTTGAACAAAACATCAATTGCTCCCGCCTGTGTCAGACGCTCACGAAACAGCCAGACGGTCTTGGCATCAGGCACGCGGTCAGACAGCCCCAGACCAAGAAAGCGCATGAAGGACAGGCGGTCGTTGATCAGGTATTCCGTCCGTTCGTCGGACAAATTGTTCAGCGTCTGGATGACCAGAATTTTGAACATTAGCACTGGATCAAACGGAGGACGCCCGCCTTTGCTTCTGTCTGAATAGGCCAACGCCTTGTTCAGCTCCGGACGGAATACCTCAAAATCCACAGTCTGGGAAAATGCTTCAAGTTGGTCACCAAGCCCACTCAACCGAGCAAGCCGCTCTTCAACATCAAAGAAACCAGACTGCGTCATCAGCCACTCCTCCAGTCATCACACAAGAGAGGGAATCACACAGAGAGACCTAAAACCAGAGGGTTTTTCGAACCCTCCAGATGCACAGCCAGCTTTGTGCCCGGTTCACCTGCTACAGATCCGGCCATCCATTCAGCGCCGGTTTTCTTGCCACCGGGCAGCAGCTCACGCGCCAAAGCCTCCATCTGGCTGGCCAGCATGGCAGAAACTTCTGCCGCTTTCAGCTTGCCGCTCATGCTGCGTTCCGAACAATAAAGCACAGCACCGGAAAACCGTAACCCAGCACATTAAGCACAGGCATAACGCCGCGCCGTGCATTCTGGATGTTAGACAGGTGGCCTTTGCTGATACCAAACCGGCGTGCAGCAGCTTCCTGCGTTCCACAACGCCGGATAAAAGTATTCAGTTTTTCTTGGATTTCGCGGAGTGATGCAAGCCGACCACTGCCGTCCCGCACTGGATAGCGCAGAACTTTGACCAAGCCAAGAGCTTTGCAGACACCATCACTAATAGTTTGCATGGCTTCTGCATCACGCACGGACTGTTCTTTCAGTCCATGCTTACGGGCAAAGGCAGCAAGGCTTTTTTCCGCAGCAATGGCATTACGCAACCGACCGCAGAAATCATATCCATCCAGCAGCGCCTCAGCCATTGTACTGCCTTGTCTGCCGAATGGCCTTGCGTGGCGCACGCCATGTAAAGCCACTGGACACGCGCGACTGCATGGAAAGATCAGGCTGCACGCGCGCACTTTCACGCAATACCCGCGTATTGAGAGGACGGCGGCGGAAAAACCGGCGTGCAGATTTGGCGTTTTTATGACGCGACATGAGAAGAATTCTCCTGCGCTGCATGCTTATTCTTTGTAATTCCAAGAAAAGCACGGCGCTTTTTAATGGATATTTCCGAAATACTCAGCTTGCTGGCTTGACGGCGAATACTGAAACCACAGCGGGCATAGTGCCGGATTTTAGGATCTAGCTCCCGCCAGTTGAGTGCTTCACGTGCCATCAGGATATGCTTGCTCCATCTGCAACGCTCACCTGCAACGGCTTGCCGTCAGCGATGATCCTGTGCGCTGTGGCTTCAATATGATGCAGCGATGTACGGGCACGTTGCGCATGTATGAGGATTTCATGTGCTTCCTGCACATCCACATTGCCATCTGCCATGCTTTCAAAGCCCTTTTGCAGAACTTCACTGGTAGCCTTGGCAAACTTGCCCATATCGTGCGGTAGCAGACCGTTGCCGAACTTGACCGGAACCAGAGCAAAACCTTCTGCCTGAGCCATAACGGAAAGAATAAGCGGCTCTTGCGCTTCTTTATCCAACTCGACAGCAACATCTACCGGCACCACAGCCGCTTTTTCACGGTTGCAGTAATCGGACAGCTGCGTGATGCCGACACGCACAGCGCGAGATATTGAATCCAGCCCACCACAGGCTTTGATGGCTGTGCGGGTGGCAGTTTTGATAGCTGCGGTTAGCATGGCGCATTATCCGCAGCAGGGGTGCTGGCAGCAGCATTGATACCGCTGCCAGCTACGTCCATTATGTGTTTCCCAAAAACATAAAAGGACGATTCCGATGTATGGTATTGCCGTTTGCGAAAAGTGTGGCGCACGATTTGAAGTGGCCGGGAACTATTCAAAATCCACTTTCCAACGAGAAAACGACTGGGCAACGGTTTCATGCATAAAGTGGCATGAAGAGCACCCAGAAGATGGCTCTTGGACGGAATGCACGCGCGGGAAAGAGGCTGTAGATAAACTGACATCTCAGTGGCCCCGCAGATAAAGAGCAGGGAAACCCAAGATATGCACATGCCGGAAAAAAGCCCGCCATGAGGTATAGCGTTTCCATATAAGGCGTGAAGAATTGCTTTCACCATCACGCACGGAGCGAAATAGCAATGTTGGATTAGCTATCCCTTCAGTTTGACACCTTAGGTCTGGTACATCTGGCATCATGCGTGGCGGCATGAACGCCATTCTGAAAGCAGACATTTGCCAGTGCACGCGTAATTCGGCCTTAAACGCCCGAAACGATTCCGGCTGACAGGGTGAGGGCTTGGGCGTACTGCTCTGGTTATGGTTCATGCGAGTTCACCCTCAATTTGTATTTGCGGATCGGCACGCAGGATGCCGGTCGAATTTTCTGGAGAAGGGTATAGATCTGGTCGCAGCTCCCAAGGCGGAATGCCTGTGATTTCTGCAACAGTAAGCACTCGTTTTGGCGGGATTTTGCGCCATGAATGGATAGACGGCGCCTTAATATTGAGACGCCGAGCCAATTCAGTAGGGCCGCCTGCCAATTTGATCGCTCTATCTACAACCGCTTCTTTCATATCCAACCAATAGGCAATGCCTAGCAATAATGCAATAGGCAAATGCTAGGTGATAGTAGGCGTTTCCTACTGATATAAAAAATTATGGATACATGGCCTGAACGACTGAAGCGGTTTCGTAATGCAACACGCCTTTCTCAAGCAAAGGTCGCGAGGGCGTTAGGCATCGCACCAGCCTCAGTCGCGCAATGGGAAATAGGTCGCAGCAAACCTTCCCTAGAACGGCTGTCAGCTTTAGCTGCTCTTTATAATGTTTCGTTAGAAGAGCTGTGTGGGAACGACTTAGGATCTCCCAAAGAAGCATTACGTCACTCTAACTGTGATGGTAACCCATCGTTGCGGCTTCCTGTGTCAGGGTTTGTCGCTGGAGCTGATCGTGTAGTTATCTTTGAAAATGGGGACATTCAAGAAGATGGCGAAGTGCATCTGCCATTCCCAATATACGATGGGATAGTGCTGCGAGTTACCGGGGAATCTATGGTGCCCCGTTACAGACCAGGTGAAGTAATAGGCATTCGCTTACCTGGACGGCCATGCTTGGGCTTAAAATTTATCGGGCGCGATATTGTAGCCAAATTATCAGATGGCCAAGTTGTGTTGAAAACCGTTGCAGCAGGGCCAGAGCCCGGTTCATTTGTATTAACGTCAGTAAATCCAATGGTTCCACCTATTTATAATCCAGAAATAGAATGGGCAGCGCCTATTGATTTTCATATGTTAGGATAATTTCATGAATGGAAAGTTTTTATACGCTGTTGGTGTAATGCTTTTACTTTCTGGATGTGGCGGGAATAGATCGAATTCATACGATAATGTCTATTACCCTGATGTTAGCCCACAAGATAAGGCAGCTTGTGAACTGCAGGTGGCGCAAATACTCGGCCCTCCAAGAGAGACATTAACAGGCACTCTTGATCAAATTGGGCCTAGAAAATCCCTCATGCAGAAGTGCTATTTCTCCAAAGGTTATAAACCTTGGATGAAAAACTAGGCATTGCCTATTGACTGACTAAGTAGGCAATGCCTAGTATTCCTCTATCGCCATGACGCGATGGAGGAATGAATGACACTTATTGCGGAACTCCGCACGGTATCGGATGCTGCGCTACGGCGTGTCGTCAGTTAAGCCCTGAGAGTGGCACGTGAGGGTTGTACTTTGTGTCTGCGTGTGCTGACTGTTTTCCCGTTTTTTTGGGGAGACAGACAGATGCGGCGCTATAGTTTACGCGATGACCAGTGGGAGCGGATAAAGGATCTTCTTCCTGGTCGAGAAGGCTATGTCGGCGGCACTGCGGTGAACAACCGTCTGTTCGTGGAGGCGGTGTTGTATCGCTATCGCGCGGGTATTCCATGGCGCGACCTTCCTGCCCGTTTCGGTGACTGGAAAAACGTGCACCGGCGTCTGCGCCGCTGGTGTGAAAGCGGCGTCATCGAACGGATATTTCGTTATCTGGCCGCTGATTACGACAACGAATACATGATGATCGACAGCACAATTGTCCGAGCGCATCAGCATAGTGCCGGAGCTCTCAAAAAAGGGGCACGGATCAGGCCATCGGACGATCACGAGGCGGGCTAACTACAAAGATCCATGCCATCTGCGACGCTCTGGGCAATCCAGTGGAACTCGGCATCACACCGGGACAGGATGCCGATATCACCCAGGCAGAACCACTTCTGGAAAACATCGAACCGGATGCTTTCCTTGCTGACAAGGCGTATGACGCGGACAGGTTGATCGATCGGCTGATACAGCGCGGGATTACCCCGGTCATCCCGCCAAAACGCAACAGAACGACACGACGGAAAACCGATTTTTCTCTCTACCGCGAACGGAACCTTGTTGAGAGGTTCTTCAATAAACTCAAGCAGTTTCGCGCTATCGCAACCCGCTACGATAAACTGAAATCGACCTTCCTCGCAGCCGTGCAGTTCGCCTCAATCATCATCCTGCTTAACTGACGACACGCCGTAGAGCGCTCCCGTGCTGCATCGCAGCTGATCACGGCCATTGGCCCGCTGCTAGACCCAACATTACCCACACCAAACGCCATGCAGGCCGCCCGCGTGCAGCGCGCTGCCCTGAAACTGGTGGATACCGCGCTGGAAGAAAGCGGCGCAGATGCCACCCGGTACGTAGGCTTTGGCTTGGCAGCCCTGTATTGCGGCCTGCAACCAGATACCTTTCACGGCCTATGTGAAAAAGGCAAAGGCCCGCGCTGCACCATAGTTGAAGGCAATGGCCTGTTTACTGTGGCCGCTCTGGATGAATGGATGGAAAGCATCTCACACTCACCATTCTTAGAGCCCTTTTGGAAATTCACGGATGAGCGTTTCGGCGTAGCATGAGGCTTCCCATGGCGATGTGGATCATGGCCTCTGCGACGTCGATCCGCTGTTCGTAGTCCTTTACAAGGCGACGCCAGCGGATCATCCAACCGAAGGTCCGTTCCACAACCCACCGACGCGGCAGGATTTCAAACCCTTTTGCTGTCTCTGACCGCCGGATGATCTCGACTGTGAAGTCGAGAAACGTGGCCTTATCCATCAACTGGAGACGGTCATAGGCTCCATCGGCAAACAGGTGCTTCACCCAAGGCCAGCGTTTACGAATGGCATCAAGGATCATCTGTCCTCCTGCACTGTCCGAAATATCGGCTGTTGTCAGCTGGACCAGGAGAAGGCGGCCATCCGTATCAACTGCGATGTGACGTTTCCGACCGACGATCTTCTTGCCTGCGTCATAACCACGTGTCTTTGCGTGGGGTGCCTTGATACTCTGGCTATCAATGACACCACCCGATGGACTGGTTTCGCGTCCTGTCGCTTCACGATCGAGCATCAGACAGACATCATGAATGGTCTGGAACAGGAAACGGCGCATCAGCCTGCGGAACCACCAGTAAACCGTTTGCCATGGGCCAAAATGAACCGGAAGCATCTCCCAACCGCAGCCTGAGCGCACGAGATAGCGCAGAGCATTGATGATCTCACGGAAATCGGTTGTCCGTTTCCGACCACGCCGGTTCGCAGGGGGCATCAGAGGCGCTATGCGCTCCCATTCCTCATCTGTCAGATCAGACGGATAGCGTTTCGTCTTGCGTGTAATTCCGGCCATGCGGCCTCGTTGTGCTGGCGTCCACATCCTGCCTTTGAATCACGCTCAAAACCTCTTGAAAACCTATCATAGCGAATTTCCAAAAGGGCTCTTACAGAAGGATCATACCCCATGACCTACACACAATCCGCCACGTTCCCTGGCATGCGCATTGTTCCCGTAGCCCGTGATGTTGTGGTGAAAGACCCATCCGGCAAAGGCCGGCACGCATACCCAACCATTGGCCGCGAAACACGCACGCTGATGTTTGGAAAAACACCCGTCAAACACACGGTAGTTTTTGCTGATGGCCAGATACTGAACTTTCCACCAGCTTGGATTGTGCCGATTGCAGATGCCATGCCGGACGAACCGCAGTATGGATCACTGGCGGAGTGCATGGAATGCCCCGATACCAGGCGGCACTAACGCGCAATCAGGCAGGCAGATACCAAGGCACGGTAACAGACCAGCGCACAGGCAATCAGATTGAATTCCCTGATTGCAGCAAGGAGCGCAAGGCTGGCCGCTGGATTGTATCGGGCAAAAGCACAACACCCTGCTTGCCTGAATGGTTTTTAGAAATGCGCAAGGTGGATGATGGCCTGTTTGAAATAACAGCCACAGAGGACAGGAACTTTCTCATCCGGTTTCCTGAATGCGAACAGGATGAAATAGACGGACAGCGCGGCATAATCGGCTGGGCAGACGATGTGGAGCTGATTGCAGCGCGAAAGGAGAGGGCGGCATGAGCCAGACAGCACAGGCGCCTGTACGCACAAAAGCCAAACCAATGCTGCCAGATTGGCCGCGCATCATGAGGCGTGAAAAGGCAGCACAGTATCTGGATATTTCACCAGCAATGCTGGATCAGGCCGTGGCAAGCGGCAAAATGCCGAAGCCCATACCCATTACTGGAACCATAAAAGGTTGGGTGCGGGATGATTTGGATGCGTGGATAGAAGATAGGCGTCAAGGCTATTTCCCAACAAGCGATTGGGACTGATGGCCAGACTAAAGCTTGATTTCGTCCAGGTAATCCGCAGCAAGCGCAAAACCTATTACTACTTCCGCAGAGAGGGATACCCACGCAAGGAACTGCCGGGCCGGTTAGGTTCGGATGAGTTCATGCGTGCGTATGCCGAAGCCTTGCGCGAAGAGCGGGAAGAGGTGGGTGCTTCTGGTACATTACCGGGCAGCATGAAAGCGCTGGCCGTTGCCTGGCGTAAATCCAACCAGTTTAAGGAGCTGAAAGCACCATCGCAGAAATCTTACAGGCGCCTGATCGACAGCTTTGTCGAGATCCACGGCAACAAGATGGTGAAAACAGCCGAGCCCCGACATATCCGTGCGATACTGGAAAGCATGAGCCGCACACCAGCGCAAGCCAATGCCTTGCGCAACGTCCTGCGGCAGATGTTCCAGTTTGCATTTGATCATGGATGGCGGACGGATAATCCCGTGCGGGATATCAAGAAGCTGAAATACAAGAAGAAGCCGTTCCCCACATGGTCAGAGGCCGACATAGAGGCTTTTGAAGCCCGATGGCCGTTAGGAACACGTGCCCGTTTGGCACTCGCATTGCTACTTTATACAGGGCAGCGCCGTAGTGACGTGATCTGCATGGGGCCAAAGAACATTCATAACGGCAGCATAGAGGTGGTGCAGGAGAAAACCGAAGCGCATCTGTTTATTCCCATGCACCCACAGCTACTGGCGGCTATTGAAGCCGGCCCATGTGGTGAGCAGGCTTTTCTGGTGACACAGACCGGCAAGCCATTCGCCAGTGGGAACGCATTTTATAACTGGTTTAAGGAATGCGCCATCAAGGCAGGCGTGCAGGCAAAACTAGGCCCGCATGGTTTGCGCAAAGCAGCTGCACGCCGCATGGCAGAAGCAGGCTGCACACCTCACCAGATTGCATCCATCACCGGCCATCAATCACTGGCAGAGGTGGAACGATACACCAAAGGCGTGAGACAGCGTGTGGTGGCTGAGGAGGCTATGCTGCGGCTTGTTGGGCCGGAGAAGTTACTTTCATCGGGTAATGAATGATTTACTATTAATTAATTTTCGTGGAGAGAGGAAAATCACTTTATATTGTTTTATTTCAAACGGTTAATTGAGAATTAGCAAATTCAAAAATAATAGGAAAAAGGGTAAAATTTGGAGAAATAAAATACACCTTGTAAGAGATCCGCATCAATAAGAAGGTGTGGTGAAATAAATGAAGTCCGCTCTTACGTGGCAGGATCGTATCCAAAATTATATCCGAGAAACAGGCTTTCCTGAAAATATTTTTATGGGAGAAGATGAGCGTGTGGTCGGCACTTGGATCATGGGTAATAATTATCGCGTAAAGTCTTCTTACTATGGTGGGTATCCCCCTACTTACCTGCGGAGGATCAAGGCGTTATTTCCAGATAAAGTTTCAACCTTGCACGTTTTTAGTGGCAAAGTAGATCTGGAAGCTTTTCCTGGAGATACTGTAGACATTAACCCAGACGTTAATCCAACTTTCCTTGATGATGCACAAACACTTGAAACGGTTCCATTAGAAAAATACGATCTTGTACTGGCAGATCCACCGTATTCTGTGGAAGATTGTGAGCATTACGGCACAACTATGGTCAAACGTAACAAAGTTATGCGAGCCTTGCAGCGTCTGCGTTCTGGAACACATATTGTTTGGTTAGACCAAGTTTTGCCAATGTACAGGAAAGATCAATTCACGGTCGAAGCGACGATTGGTATGTGGAAAAGTACCAATCATCGCTTCCGAGGAATTACTATATTTCGAAAGAATTAGACTAACTCGTTTTACCGAGATCTGCTCCCAGGACACGGCCGAAAATATCTTTTAGCCGCTCTTCCCAGCCGCCTTGGTTGTAATTAAAAGCATATTTAGGAATGCGTTCTAAGTCAGAATCTTCCAGAGTAAGGTCGCCAGTTGTCTTGTTGAGGCGCTCTTGTAAGCTTACTAGTAAGCTTTGGAAGCCCCCATCTTTCCTTGTTTCAGGATCTTGAAGTAAAAGGAGATCCATTTCTTCTTTGTTTAAAGTAACTTTTTTGGATGTCATAATGGAATCCTTTAGCCGTTGCACTGCTGTCTTTACATAGGTATCGTCTATCTCAATTCCAATACCTTTGCCTCCTGAAAAATCGGCAGCGACTAAAGTGCTTCCTGCTCCAAGAAAAGGATCCAATACGGTGGGATTTTTCTTCCCATGTAAAAAAATACACCACAATGGTAATTCTATAGGGAAGGTTCCTGGGTGCGAGAATTTTTTTGCTTTGCTATTTACCGTTCTATAAGGAATGAACCAAGTATTACCACGACAACGTATGTCTGCTTTATGACCAAAGCGGTTGATATTGCTCTTGTCAGCAAATGGAACGCCTATTGATAGGCGATCAAGCTTTACGTCACCTTTTTTTGTGAGGTGAAAGATATGTTCGTGATTGTGGTGTGTGAAGCGAGCACCAGAGATCGGTTTGAAGTGACCACTTGTTTCGCGATCGACTGCAATGGATTTGACCCATACAATATGATTTTGTAGTTCAAAGTATTCTTTGAGACGAGTCGTAATCAGAAATGGCAGCCATGGTTGGCGGCTTGATCCTGAAATATTCAGGAAAAAAGATCCATCATCTTTTAAAACTCGTTTGAGTCGTTTAAATAAATGCTCCATCCATTCTAAATATTCTAATTCCGTTTTGTTATCATTGTATGAATTATAAGATAAATTTATATTATAAGGTGGAGATGTAATTATTACATCTACAGATTTTGACTGGATTTTATCAAGCGTAGCTAGGCAGTCACCATGGTGAATTTTGTGTTCTTTTATCTCATGTATGCCATGAGGTTTGATGGGCCGAATGTGCGCAGGTTTATGGTGGTTGGGGTAAGAAACGGCACCGCTCATTTTTGGTCTCTCCACTGATATCTAAGGAGAGGTACCAATTTCTAAAGGATCGTACAAGCCAATTTGGTACATTGGAGGTATGAAATTTTATAGAACAACTTTGCTGTGACGTTTGCTCTATATTGAAAGCATTAGGCATCAATGGGAGATATGTATCAAAAATAGGTAGAAGATATTGATGTCTTGAGATCTGAGAATGCTTTGTGAGGCTGGAAAAGCCTGACTTTAAAACCCATGAAAACCATCACCAACTGTAAAATGGTATTGTAAATTTTACACTTTTCACCAAAAACCCAATAAAAACAAGGGGTTGAACAGGAGGGTGGTGGAGCTGAGGGGAATCGAACCCCTGACCTCCTCATTGCGAACGAGGCGCTCTCCCATCTGAGCTACAGCCCCGCCTGTTCCATAGATTTTTGGGTGTATAGGGCTTACCAATTCGCTGTCAAGCTGTATTGTAGGCGCCCAATGGCAGATATGCGGGCATGCCATAAGGGTGTGCCCGGTTTTTTAGCAAGGCAGGATTTGGCGTTCGTGTTTTTCGTTTTCATGCTGCTGATGCGGCTTCTGGAACTGTATAGCTGGGTGCTTCTGGCAGCCTGTATTTTTGTAAACCTGTATGCCTTTAGCATTCTGGATAGCCGCAACCAGATTGTCTGGAAAATAGGCGTGTTTCTGGAACGGATAACAGAACCCGTGCTGGCCCCCGTGCGGCGTATGCTGCCAATGCCGGGCGGCATGGACTTTAGCCCAATGGTGGTGCTGCTGGTTATCCAGTATGTGCTACAGCCGGGGCTGGTCAGCCTGTTTCGTGCGCTTATGTCTCATTAAATAACGTGCGGCGGCTGGCGTTAGCCCGGTTTGTTAGAAACGGAGCAACCGCCATGCCGCATCTTTTTCGCACAGTGGGCCTGTTTTGCGCCACCATAGCCGCCACACCGGCATGGGCGCAGGATACGCCGCCATCCACCCCCGCCCAAATTTACACCGGCAGCATGGCAGGCGGCCAAGGCACCCTTAAACTGGTGCAAACGGGGGATGAAACCTTTGCCGAGGTTGCTGTTGTGGGGGATACCTGCGCAGGCTCAGCCGAGGGCGCAGCCGCTCACCACGGCAACACATGGGTGATTACAACAGATCCGGAATATAACGGCCAATCATGCCGCATTACCTTCCGCATGGGGGCGCATGGCGTGGTAGGGAGTGAGGAGCAAAATTGCGCGCCCTATCATAACGGGGCCTGTGCCTTTACTCATGCGCAACTGGCCCGCACCGCGCAGTAAGGCCGCGCACCCTACACATGCAGGCACAAAAAAAACCGCCGGGGCCAATAAGGCTGCGGCGGCTTTTGTGCAGTATGGCAGGTAAAAACCCGCCAGCCTGTATTAGTGACCGGAAGAAGGGTTCGGGTCTTTTTCAATGTGGATCAGGCTGTAGCTGCACATCACGATAACCGGAACAAGAAACGCGATAACAGCAGAACCCATAGCTGCAACGTTCATGCCCAGGAAATACAACATCAGATCCAGGCCCAACAGTGCAATGCACAGAAACATGCCCATCCCAAAAACCCCTTTATAGTGCTCCGGCGGTAAACAGGTTGCCGGGCTGGTGCCATATCCATGCATCTCAAGCCCCGCAGATTCCACCGGAATCATGCCAAATCAAAACAGCGTCACCCTTACTCTTTTGCCCCGCGTGGTCAACCGCTATCTGGGCATGGCGTTATGGCGGGTAATGCTGGTCTGCTTTTGTGCGGGTTGTCGGCAGCGGGGGCGGCCCCAATGTTTAAGGCAGGCTTTACGCAACCAAGGAAGAAATTTTTATGTCTGAAAAAACAGAAAACCATACCCATCATCTGCCATCCGCCACGGATATCAGCCGTGAAATGGAACAGGTAAAGCGGGAATACGATATTGCGCTGAAGGATCGGCCAGAGCACGCAAAAGCGCTGGGTGAACGCCTGCGCAAGCTGGAAGCCCAGTTGCAGGAAGGCGCACGCGGCCAGGCCTGAACCCAGCATAACATATCGGGCGCGGGGCATAATTCCGCAGCCCGTATGCTCTTAAACGCCCGGCCTTAGTGCTGGGCGTTGCTGTTTTGGGCTGGCCCCGTAGCGGGTGTTGCTTCCTGCGCTTTGGCCGCCCAAGCTGCTGCCACAGCCTGCGAGCCCGTAAGCGTTTGAGAAACCGGAACAGCCTGCGCTGCCGGTGCGGCCTGCACCGCAGGCGTTGCGGCGGAAGATGGCGTGCCAGCAGAATCCGGCTGTGGGTTGAGGATACGCTGTGGTGCTGGCTGCTCATAAACCGAATGCAGCGCACGCCTTTGGGCCTCTATACTGGGTTCATGAAAGGCCGAAACCGGGCCAAACCCAATCAACCTATCATGGAACCGGTTGGTGGAGGCCACGGGGGAACGGATGCAGCCTTTTACAACGGTAGAGCACGCGCCATCTGTGCCAATCATGCGGTCATTATCGCCGCTGTAATGCAGGTCATACACACGGCCATCCACCATCCGCAGGCTGGCCACACAGGTTTTGCCTGCACCGCCAAAGGTGGTTTGTGTCATGTTCACAAAGGTCTGGAGCGGAAACAGCGAGGAATCGTTGGTGGAAGGCATGTTGACCGAGCGCACATACTGATAAACCGTGGTGTGCTCATCTATCTTCTGCGTTTTATCGGGAATGCCCGCGCAGGCCTGTAAATCCTCATTTGTCATGCCAATTACGGCCAACTGGCCCTTATGGGCGGTGCGGCTATCTATATATCCGCAGCCTGCCAGCGTGGGCAGCAGCACCAGCGCGGCAAGCCCGCGTGCACGATAAAAA
This sequence comes from Acetobacter ascendens, assembly GCF_001766235.1. Lineage (NCBI taxonomy): Bacteria > Pseudomonadati > Pseudomonadota > Alphaproteobacteria > Acetobacterales > Acetobacteraceae > Acetobacter > Acetobacter ascendens. The sequence goes on along the minus strand of NZ_CP015164.1, from coordinate 2,000,529 downwards.
AGGGAAGCAACAGAGGCAGAAGAAGGCAGGGAAGGGCAGGGCAGAACAGTCATTACTCTTGTTCGTAAAAGGGTGGGGTGGCGTTTAGGGCGGCGTGTTATGGGCTTCGGCGCGGGCAATGTCCAGATACAGCAAAACCAATAATGGCAGGGGCCAGATAAAGGGCAACGGCACATGCCACGCCATGGCTAAGGTGCCACACAGAGCCCCAGCCGCAAACCCCAGCCAGGAAAGCCCCGGCAACAAGGCCGCCCCCGGCGCAGGCGGTTTAACAGTGCTGCCCGGCCAGCGCGCCGCCAATGATGTTGCCAGTGCAGAGGCACATTTGAGCAGATTGCTGGTGATCACAATGGTTTGGATAGCGGTGCCAGAAAAGCGGGCTATCGTTTCCCCCTGCACGGCCATAAGGGCGGGCAACAGCACAAGGGCCAGCGTGCGGTGCCACGGCGTAAGCATGGCAATTTGCGTGGCCCCCAGCAGCACGCCCACGCAGGCTATGCCAATGGCCGCCTGCCAGCGCAACCGCGCCAGAGTAGCCAGCATGGCCACCACAAAAAACGTGCCTAAAATACCCAGCAACATAAAGGCATGCGGCCAAATGCCCCCAACAAGGGCGGCGGCCAGATGTGTTGTGTTGCCTGTCATGGCAGAGGCAAACAGCCCGCCCAAATACACAAAGCCCAGCGCATCTACATACCCGGCCAAAAGGTCCAGCACCAAAATGCGCCGCGCAGAAACCCGCACGGAAGAGGAAGGGGAAAGTTCAGCCATATTCACTCTTGAACATACAGAGACATTACAGAAAATCCACCCGCAGCCTTTGTGCCCGCTGTGGGGGCTATGGGCCATTCACAGGGGCGTAAGCCTGTATCTGCACAGAAATGGGGGTGGCCGTGGGTGTGGATATCATGCATCTATGCGCAAGTTTATGCGGCATGGCACGCGCGGCGGGCCTTGCTGGTAGGTGGGTTTTTTCCGTATTCTGCGGCCAGACCAAAGCAAGGAACAAAGTAGATGTTGGGATTCCGTCCTGTTTTTCTGGCGTTGGGGGCCTGCACTGCCCTGTTGGCCGCGCCCCCGGCGGCTTATGCGGCGGAGAAGAACCCTCATTACGGGCTGCAAATTATGAAGATGCGCCCCGGCCCAGCCCCCATGACATTGGCCACAGCCGCGCCCGGTATTTTAGATTACGATGGCATACCCACCGTATTGGGCACAAATGCGGCCAATGTGGGCGGGCTGATGTATTTTTGCTACCACAACAAGCTGATAACAGACACCACAGTTAAAAAACTGGGGCGGGAACTGTCTGAACTGCCAGATGTAAGGGCCTCGTCCGATTACGCATGGGGCGGCATTGGTATGCTGCGCCTTGGCCCAGACCAGATGTTTGATACCCGCACCCTGAACCGAGACCAGCGTGAGGCCGTGTGCTCTCGCACCGCCCTTATGGGGCCGGATCTGCTCAAGGCTGCCCGCAATGGCAACGCCGCACCGGGTATAGATAACCAGCGTGCCTCGGATGAAAAACCCAGATGGCCGTCTGAACCCCCGCCGCCTATCCGTGCCGTGCCACCCGTTGCCGCTGCGGCGGCTGTTCCGGCAGGTGTGGCTGCTACACACGGGGTTTCAGCGCCTGCGCGTGCGGTTTCTGCCCCTGTTGCGCATGTGGCTACACCGCGCCCGGCTGTATCTGCTCCGGCTTATGTGGCCCCGCGTGCTGTGGCGGCCACGCCGCATATGGCAGCACCTTCCGCCCATGCGCCGCAGGTTGTTTCTGCCCCGCCGCCGGCTGTTATGGCCCCCACACCTGCGCCAGCACCCAAGCCGGTGCCCTATACCCCGCTGCCCTCGCAGCAGGCTATTCAGGATGACGTGGCGCAAAAAGCCGAATCGCGAGAAGCCGCAGCACAGGCAGAATTTGCCCGTCAGGCGGCATCACAGGCGGGGGCGGTACGGTAATACGCACCAACCACAGCCCCAACACATAAGCAGGCCCGCTGGCAGGAATGCTGGCGGGCTTTTGCGTTGCGGGCTTTGCGAAATGGGGGATGTATGTCTGTTTTGATAGAACAACTTAAACAAAGTTTTAAGTACACAGGCCGCCTGTCTGTTTCCGATTTTCGGATATGGAGCGCATGGGTTGTTCTTATATTTATACTTACATATCTTGCGCATGTAGGTGTGATGTATCTGTTTTATAAATACGGAGGGTCTTCTATAAGTGCCGCAACGTGTCTGTATGCGTTTTATGCTGCACTTTTTGTAGGATATATCTTTTTTTTATGCGCCATTGTTTCTGCTTTGGTAAGAAGGCATCATGACATAGACAGAAACGGCTGGTTTTCTGTTTTGTGTTTTCTTCCATATATAGGCGTGGGTTATTGGATTTACCTTTTATGCGCCAAAGGCACGCAAGGCCCCAATGCCTATGGGCCGCCCGCATAGCCTGCCCCCCTATATTCTGCCTTGGCCCACATTCCGCCACTGTTTGCAGGTTAGGGTGGTGGTGTTGAACAAAGCTGCTGCCATATCTATTTGCTATAGAAGTTTGGCAGATGCCTGCCCCAAACCGGCAGGCCATAGAAAAGACGGATAAAAGAATGCGTAAGATTGTAACCCTGGGCCTTGCAACCATTATGGCCGCCACCATTGGCACCGCCGCAAACGCTAGTGAACCGGGCGGCTGCCTGAAGTACGGCGCAGCCGGTGCCGTGGGTGGCCATGTGGCCAACCATCATGGTGTGCTGGGTGCGGCTGCCGGGTGTGCTGCGGGCATGTATCGCCGTCATGAATACCGTAAGGAAGCCCGCGCCAAAGCCGCGCTGTATGATAAGGAGCACCCCGGTTCCAAAGGCACCTATCAGCAAAAAGCCACGGCGTATGATGTAGAACATTCCACCACACCGGGCACCATGCAGCCCAACCAGCAGCAGCCTAATGCTGCCCCGCAGGGTGGTGAAGCCCAGCCAGAAGGTGCACAGCACCTGTAATACGCTGCACCTTATGCCCAACATCTGGGCTTAAAACGCAAAGCGGCCCCGCTGCCTACACCCCGGATATGGGGCAAGGCGGCGGGGCCGTTTTTATAGGTGGGGGCAGGGCTTAGGTGCGGTTGGGGTCTGCCTCATCTGTATCACCATTGTAAGGAGATACCAGTTGCGCGCGGGCTTCTCCCTTAGGGTAGGCGGCGGTGTGCAGGTTGAGGTACATTTTGCCATCATGCAGCGCTTTTTCCTGCTCTGCCGTTAAAATGGCGGTGCCAGAAAACGGGCTTTTAAACGGGCCTTTCAGGGTGATCATATGGTCTGCTTCCTGCCCCGGACCTGCCGGGCCATGAAAATGCGCCACCGTAACCGGGCCGCTTAGCCCATCCCACGTAATGGTGTAGCGCAGCTCATGCGTGGAAGGGAAAAATACCGCAACCACTTTGCCGGTTGGGTGGGATGTCGCGCTGTGCTCGGTTGTAAAATCACCGCCAAAGCGTTCGCTGCGTTCTGCATGGGCGGTAGAAACCAGCGCGCTTACAGCCGCCGGAGCCACCGTAACCGCAAGCGTGACCCCCAAAGCCACCTTGCGAAATACCTTTTTGCTGGCTGAAATCATACGAAAGCGCCCTTTCAAGCATAAAAACATTCATGCGATATGCCTATAACGACCCTTTGCGGCAGAGGTTCCTGCGCCAAAAGGTGGGTAAGGGCATGTATCTGCACCACATACTGCCATTATGGGGCTGGGCAGGCGAGTGTGTTAAGCCCGCTGCCTCTCACGCTCGCGTGATGGATAGGGGCCAAGCAGACCCCAGAACCGCCGCGCGGAAAGGTTAAAACACCTGCCGCAAACGCATGGTTTTGCCGCCGGAGGTTTGCAGCACAAGGTGTGTGCCATCTGTTGTCCAGCCGGTTACGCTGTTCAGCAGCGGGCGAAAGGTGTTGGCAATGTCGTTCTGTTTGCCGGGGCAGGCCATTAGCGTGCTAATGCCGCCCGCTGGCATAGCCTTTACGCTGCCCTTGGGCTCAAACACCAGCCCGCCCACATAGCGGTTGCAGCCATCGGAGCCAGAAATCTTGCCCGTATCGTTAATGTCCAGCGTGGGGGCAAACATGTCTGCCGCCGGGTTGGGGTTTTCATCCGTGGCGCTGTCATTTGTATCGGGCACAAAATTGCCGCCGCGCAGCCTGCGGCCATCCATGGCGGTAACCACCCAGCGCGTATTGTTCAGGCTGGTAGGGGGCACAAGGGCGCCACCGCATCCGTGCAGGGTTTTGGTGGCGGTGGTAAGGGTGACAGTATCTGTAAACACCTGCCCAGTCATGCTATCTGTGCAGGCAGATGCGGTTAGGGCGGCTTTTACGTCTGATGCCTCATAATACCGGGTGCCGTTTTCAGAATAAGCATGGCGGATCACGCGGGCCATGCGCGGGCCATCCGGTGTTTCAACAGAAAGCGCGCCATCTGCCAGTGTCATGTTCCAGAAGGGTTCGTTCCCGCGGGCTTCATACACACCTTTGGGGCCGGTGGCGGCCACAGGGGCTTCCTTACCAGCGGGTGTTGTGGTGGTGCGGGGTTCTGCACAGCCTGCCAGCACCGCGCCCGCAGCGCACAGCGCAAAAAGCCCGGAGCGGGAAAAAGGGGCGGAAAGGCGCATGGCCAAGTGTCCTTCTACTTCAGTTGCCTCTTGGCAGCACAGGCACGCCGGGCGATGGAAAATGCGTGCCTATCTGTGCCGCATAATGCCAGAACTGTTAAGGGGCGCATCCCCCCATTCTCGTTCCTCCAGACATTGGGGTGGGGCGTGGTTTGAGCGAGAAAGCACGCCATCCATTTCTACTTTTTACATGATATAAAATGAACAAATGAAATATAGAGGCAGATTTGCGCTTGGGGCAAAGGTATTGATAGTCCGCTTATCACTCTATGAATGATTCTTATCATCTAAATGATGATTTGTTTGTAGGCAGAATCATTTGACATTGAGATAAGACAATATATATCTAACAATAAATTTTTCCAAACAATTGGTTTTAAGAGTATCACAATGGCTAAAACAAGTACTATTCCCTCCTCAGGAGAAAACATACTTAACTTTGCGACTATAGATTCATCAGGAAAATTATCTAACATTCAAAATAGTGTATTGGTAACTTTTATTGATAGTACTCATTTTACTATTAATGGCGTGGAGTATAATTACAATTATACTTGGGGTAAGAAGGGTTCACAGCAAATAATATTGGGTGATACGAAGGGTGGATATTTTTTATTAACAGATTCAGATATTGATGTCTCTAAATATACATATGTAAATGATTCATACGGAAGTAATAATCATTGGCAAATAAATGGAACTGATGGGACGAGCACATCACTTGCGTTCCAGAACCGTGATTTTGATCCGTGCTTTCTTGCGGGAACGGAAATCTCTGTTCATGGATTAACGTGTAAGGTCGAAAATCTGGCTATTGGTGACCGGGTTGATGCGCTTGTAAACGGTAAAACGGAACAGAAAACGGTCTCATGGATTGGTAAATCCACCTGTGTTGTAAAGCCCTTTCTTTCCGCAGATCAGGCCGGATACCCGGTGCGCATCCTTAAGGACGCCATAGCAGATGGCGTGCCTTTCAAGGATATGCTTATCACCCCCGAACATTGCCTTTTTCTGGAAGGTTGCTTCGTTCCTGCACGGATGCTCGTGAACGGTCAGTCCATCTTCTACGATCAGTCTTTCACATCTTACGATTATTACCACGTTGAAACCGAAGATCATGCCATCATCACGGCAGATGGCGTTTTGACGGAGAGCTATCTTGATACCGGAAACCGGCATAGTTTCCGGCAGGAAGGCGATGTGCTTTCCATGATCCGCAGCCGCAATCTCACTTGGGATGATGCCGCAGCGCCTCTTAACGTTTCCCCCGCTTTTGTTGAGCCATTATTCCGAAAGTTCAGCGCACGCGCAGCAGAAAAGGGCTTTCCGCTTCAAGCAGAAGCCCCAACTCTAACCAACGAGAATGGCCTCTATCTGGCATCGGGCCGTGGGCATGTTATCTATCCGCTTCGCACGGAAAAAGATTACGCCCTATTCATGATTCCTGAAGGGATTGAAACGGTTCATATCAGATCGCACGCCAGCCGGCCGTGTGATGTTATCGGGCCATCGTCATCTGGGAGTTTTGGTCGGGAATATCCGGGTTTTAGATAGTAACACGGCGCGCACCATCACATCTCATTTGCAGGAAGAAGATCTGGCAGGATGGCATGGCGTAGAATCTTCCTCTATGCGCTGGACATCAGGAAACGCTTGCCTTCCCCTGGGCAATAGAGAGCCGGGAACCGTAGCACTTCTTGCTTTGCAGGTTCTGGCATCTGGCCCTTATCTTGTCCGAAATGCAGAGCCGGAAGAAACCGCTCTGCGGGCCTGATTAAACACCCCTGCTCCAAATTTTGGGGCAGGGGTATTATAAAGTATGACTATACACCAATCTTTGGTTTCCCTTGCGCTTGAGCCTTGGGTGTCTATTCCCTCCTTACAGATCAAACAGGCAGCGTGCCCCATAACGCCTAAGGGCTGGTGTGCACACGCCCTGGTTGCACGCGTGTGCACGGTATGGGAGAGGGGAGAGGACGTTACCAAAGGATACCTCATGCCCCAGCCCAGCGGATATGACCCCGAAGAAACTGCCGAAATTGGCACAGATGCCGGTTATGTTTATGTGCTGACAAACCCGGTGATGCCGGATTTAATAAAAATAGGCATTGCGCGGGATGTGGCTGCCCGCATGCGTTCTTTGTATCAATCTGGCGTGCCGTGGGCCACTCTATTGGAAGTATCAGGGTAAAACCTTGCAGGAATGGCGCACAGAGCGCGAAGATGCAGAATAGAAAAGCATGAAAATACAGGGCTACAACTTTTTTTGCGATATGCCGGAGGATACGCGCTACCTGCGCCGCGCCCAGCCGGATGAGCGGTTTATTGAAGAAAACATGATCTTCATTCTGCCAGACCGGCTGCGCAAGTTTCGGCGCAATTTATGGCATGTGCGGCGCAACCCCGGGCCGGTGCATATTTATGTGCCCCTGTTCAGGGTGGAAACATTGTTGGAGAGTGATCCTCTGCCGCCAGAATATGGCCCCCCGCAGGATGTGTTTCCATTTTACACCCACACCACCCGCAGGCGCGGCCGCGCGCTGGATTACTATGTGCTGTTTATTTTTAGGGATAAGGAATCCTACGTGCGGTGCAATGCCGCCTTGCCCGTGCCCTAGCGGCGCAGGGGGCAGCCCCATGCAGCATGTGCAGCGTTAAGTGAAACAACAGGAGTTTTAGGCATGGCCCAGCAGCGTTTTTTAAAAGTGCATTTTGCGCGGGTGGGGCTTTTTGCCGCTTGTGGTGTTCTGGCATTACTTATGTGCAGCACCGTGCAGGCTGCCAGCAAAACGCCGGAGGCAGATACAACATTACTGGATACGCTGCATGATAAAGGCCCCGTTGGCCCCGCACAGGCAGGTATTACCCAAATAGACCGTAAAAGCGGGGTTATTGAGCACTGGGGCTGGCAGTGCAATTTTAACAGCGCCACTAACAGGCCGTTTTTGTGCGGCGTGCAGCAGAACTTTCAGGTGAACGATGTTCAGCACCACATTGTCAGCACCATTGGCAGCATGCAAATTGCGCGTGCCGTGCCCCCCAACAGCACAGCGCGGCTTTCTGATGCACCATACAAAATTATCGTGCGGGTGCCGCTTGGCCTTTCGCTCAGCAAACATTCCTTTCTGGGGGTGGATAACGCGCCGCCCGTGCCGTTGGAATGGCAATATTGCGATAATAAAGGCTGCCTGGGGTTGGCCACCTTTACGCTGGAACTGATGGATGCCCTGCGCCGTGGCAAAGTGGGCCATCTGATGCTGTCTAAGCGTGATGCAGGCGTGCTGACCATAAACTTCCCGCTTGGCGGGTTGGCCCCTGCGCTGGATACGGCAGATGGCTGGGCCGGTAAGGATGGCGGGGTGTCTCCTTAACGCCACAGTTGCAACTGCAATCTGTTCTCATGCGCAAATTTTAGAGAGCAGCCATCCCCCATTTTTCCCGCACAGCGAAGGGCCAGAACAGGCCCTTCCGAGCCGATGCGGCGGCCCTGCCACAGCAGATTTTCAGCCCCTGTTTGGCACTGTGTTGCGGGCGGCATTTGTTGCTACGGCGTGTCGTCAGTTAAGCAGGATGATGATTGAGGCGAACTGCACGGCTGCGAGGAAGGTCGATTTCAGTTTATCGTAGCGGGTTGCGATAGCGCGAAACTGCTTGAGTTTATTGAAGAACCTCTCAACAAGGTTCCGTTCGCGGTAGAGAGAAAAATCGGTTTTCCGTCGTGTCGTTCTGTTGCGTTTTGGCGGGATGACCGGGGTAATCCCGCGCTGTATCAGCCGATCGATCAACCTGTCCGCGTCATACGCCTTGTCAGCAAGGAAAGCATCCGGTTCGATGTTTTCCAGAAGTGGTTCTGCCTGGGTGATATCGGCATCCTGTCCCGGTGTGATGCCGAGTTCCACTGGATTGCCCAGAGCGTCGCAGATGGCATGGATCTTTGTAGTTAGCCCGCCTCGTGATCGTCCGATGGCCTGATCCGTGCCCCTTTTTTGAGAGCTCCGGCACTATGCTGATGCGCTCGGACAATTGTGCTGTCGATCATCATGTATTCGTTGTCGTAATCAGCGGCCAGATAACGAAATATCCGCGTCGATGACGCCGCTTTCACACCAGCGGCGCAGACGCCGGTGCACGTTTTTCCAGTCACCGAAACGGGCAGGAAGGTCGCGCCATGGAATACCCGCGCGATAGCGATACAGCACCGCCTCCACGAACAGACGGTTGTTCACCGCAGTGCCGCCGACATAGCCTTCTCGACCAGGAAGAAGATCCTTTATCCGCTCCCACTGGTCATCGCGTAAACTATAGCGCCGCATCTGTCTGTCTCCCCAAAAAAACGGGAAAACAGTCAGCACACGCAGACACAAAGTACAACCCTCACGTGCCACTCTCAGGGCTTAACTGACGACACGCCGTAAATCCCCTGAATTTTAAAAGATAGTTTATAACACATCGGCCTATTTTTGGTGGGCTAATGCGTGTGTGCATGCGCCTGGTGTGCGCGGCATAAAACGCATATTTAGCGCCCCGGAAATGACCCGCTAAACCCACTATATAACGGCAGAAAACCGCAGAAATCTGACCATCATTTGGTCTTGCAAATGATTCGCAATGTTGGTAACTGCCCACACCTCAGATCAGCAAGAACCACGGGGTAAAAACGGGTATGCACCGCAACAAGGTTATTTTTTGTGCGCTTCCCCTTACATTTTTCATAAGCGGTAAGGTTCTTGCAGCAACCCGGACACCCACATCCGGGCAGTCTCAACAGGTTGGGGCAACGGCAGCAAAACAGGGTAAGGCCACCAATAAGGGGCCAGCATCCGCCGTGCATGTTGAAGAGGTGGAAGTGCGCGCACGCAGGGCGTCCACCATGGCGTCTTCCGCCACCAAATCCAACACACCGCTGATTGAAACAGCGCAGTCTGTAACAGTGATTACGCGGGATGAAATGGATGTGCGCGGCGAGCTCAGCCTTAATCAGGCCATCCGATACGCAGCGGGCATTACGTCTGATTTGCGCGGCGGTGGCGTGGGCACGCGGTATGATCAGTTCATGCTGCGCGGCTTTACTGTGCCCACCTTTTTGGATGGGCTGAAGGTGCAGGATAGCCCCACCGGTTACGCCACACCGCAAACAGATACATCCCGCCTAGATAGGGTGGAAGTGCTCAAAGGCCCGGCCTCTGCCCTGTATGGGCAATCCAGCCCCGGCGGGCTTGTAGCCCTTTCCAGCAAACTGCCGATAGACAAACAGTTTTACGGAGATATTACCACCACAGGCGGCAGTTTTGATCTGTACCGAGTGGATGCAGATGTAGGCGGTTACGCCACCAAGGATGGTTCCGTACAGTATCGGCTGTATGGCACGGTTAATGGCCAGCACAGCCAGCTTGCACGCACGGGCAGCCGCCGTTTTTCCATAAGCCCCGCTTTTACCTTTGGCGCCAAAGGCCCCACCACGCTTACCCTGCTGGGCAATTATCAGTACGACCCCGAAAACGGCACCTATGGCGGCGTGCCGCTTGTAGGCTCCCTCAAACGTGCCTCATACGGTTACCTGCCGCGCAACTTTTATGATGGTGACGTGCCTTTTGAAAAGTTCAACCGCAGGCAGGGCGGTATCACCTATATTCTGAACCACAAGTTTAATGATGACTGGAGCTTTAGCACCCGCGGCCGGTATGATGATGTAAAAACCATATACCGCAGCGTGTATGATAACGGTTATTACGATTCAGACCCCACAATGCTCAGCCGTTCTGCCTTTGGCACCAACGAGCACACGCATAATCTGGCGTTTGATAGCCAGTTTAAAGGCCATGTGCGCACCGGCCCTGTCACGCATGATATGATGTTCGGGTTTGATTACATGCAGCAGAGCGCCACAGAAGCGGGCTATTATGCTTCTGCCCCCTCTCTGAACGTGCTGCACCCCAATTACCACATGACCATGCCAGACATGGGCAGCCCGTACATGAACTACCGCACGGATTCACACCAGATTGGCATGTATGCGCAGGATAAACTGCGCTGGAAAAACCTGATTGTAACAGGCAGCTTGCGGAATGACTGGTACCGTTCCCACCAGATAGAATCTGTAAGCCATTCCAGCAGCAATGAAAGCCCGCGCCAGATTACATGGCGTGCCTCTGGCCTGTATCACTTTGATTTCGGGCTTGCGCCTTACATCAGCTATTCCACATCCTTCCAGCCGCAGTCTGGCATTGTGTCTAACAATGGCGGGCAGAGCTTCCGGCAGGCTGATCCCTCCTTGGGCAAACAGCTTGAAGGCGGCGTGAAGTATCAGTTCCCCGGCACATCTGTGTTGCTTACGGCCGCGGGCTTCCATATTGAACAATCCAACGTGCTGGTGGCTGTGGGGAATCTGGGCTACAATACGCAAAGTGGCAAGGTGCATTCAGATGGTTTTGAATTTGAAGCCCACGCCCAGCCGTATAAAAACCTGATGATTACCGCTGCCGTAAGCGTGCAGAAGGTAAAGGATGATTCCACCGGCAAGCCGCTTATGCAGTCTGGCAAGGGCAATGCCTCTCTGTTTGCATATTACACCATGCCCAAAGGTGTGATGAAGGGTTTTGGATTTGGCGGCGGCCTGCGTTATTCCGCCCCAAGCTATGGGGGGCAGGCCTCCTACGGCAGCGTGCATGTGCCGCAATATACGGTGTTTGATGGCTCCATTGGGTATGATCTGTCTAACCTTTCTCCCTCCCTGCGGGGGTGGAGCGTAGCGGCCAGCGTGCGCAACCTGTTTGATAAAAAGTATATCGGCAACTGCATGGCCTATGCCTCTTACGGGCAGGAATGGTGCTATTATGGAGAGCGCCGCAATGCCCAAGGCAGCATTGGCTTTAAGTGGTAAGCCATCTGTTTTGTAAAACAGGCTAAAGTGCCAGATACATTTAAAAACCCCGCCCACCGTAACCAGTGGGCGGGGTTTTTTGTTACCGTGTGCGTGGGGCCTTGCCCGGTTGCGCCGCTTTTACAGGTGGCAGCGCATTGGGGACAGGAAACACCATTTGCGCCAGGCGGTTTTCATCCGCCGGCAGGGGTGTGTGCCCCGGCTCTGTGCCGTTTTCTCGCAGCAAAAACGCAATCACATCTATGTTGTCCTGCGGGGGCAGGGTGCCCGGTGCCATCAGCGGCATGGCGTGGGTAATGTAAGCATACAACTTGTTGAGCGATGTATTGGCCCAGCGCGCCACAAACAGCCCGCGCAATGGCGGCATATCATGCGCACCTTCCAGCCCAGCGCCGTGGCACATGGCGCAGGTACCTGCGTAAATTTGTGCCCCGTGGTCTGCCTGTTCTGCCGTAAAACTTGGGGCGGCAGGGGCAGGCGGGGCCGCAGGGGCATGGCGTGGGGCAGCCAGTGCAACATGTACTGTGGCCACAAGCCCGGTTGCAGCCAACAGGGCGGTGCAAAACCCTTTGGCCTTTTGGGCATGTTTTGCAAAAATAGGGTGCTGTGCCATGCCGTTATCCTCTGCGTGGCCGAAAGCGGGAGAACAGATCTTCAAACACGGCCACAGCCTGTTCGGCCTCCGCACGGTTGGGTTGTTCCATACTGTTGCCCACGCCTTCCAGTTCCCCCAGGCCGGAAAGGTTGACGCCCTGCACCATCAGCCCATCGGATTTAGAAAGCATGGCCGCACCCTTATAGCGCACGCCATAATTGGCAGCGGGTTGCGGCGGCAGCCACGCCGTTTGCCCGCGCACGGGAATAAGAGATTTATCGCCCCATAGATCCCGCGCCGCATAGCCGGTGCAGTTAAACACCACACGTTCGGGCAGGTCTGCCACCTCGGAGAGGCTATGGAACTCCCGTATCTCAATACGTCCGCCTGCCTGATAGAAGTCAGACAACAGGGCGTGGCCGAACGCGCCAAAGTTGTAAATCATAATGGGCTTGCGCCGTGCATACGCCACAGGGAAGGGATTATCCGCCCCGGCCAGAAGCTCGGCTGCGGGAATAATATCCTTTATCCTGTCACCATATTTGGCAAATTCGGCCTCGCTTTGCGGCACGCCGGTAGAGGCATAGGAGCCTTTGCTAATGTCGGGCGCAGGCTCGGTATGGTCGGCCTCATCCGGCGGAGTGTCAGAGAGAATGTAATTGTCTCTAAAATCCACCGGGTTGCCGGGCAGGCCCAGATATTCCCGGTAGGTTTGCCAAGAATACCGCGCCATGCGCTCCCATCTGGCGGCAAAATCTGGCGTGGCGGCGGTTATCAGCGCAATGCGTGAATCCGGTGTCCAACTGCCATTGGCCCGAACAGAGCGCGTATGCGGCAGCATATCCCGCGCATAAATGGTTACGTTCATGCCCGCGCGCTGGGCGGTTATGGCGGTTGTTAGGCCAATAATGCCGCAGCCAATAACGGCCACGCGTTTTTCCATCAGCGGGGCGGCGCGTTCTACCGCCATAGCGGCAGACCCCCAGGAAAGAGACCACCCGCTGCCGCCGTGCCCATAATTGTGCACCACAATTTTATCTGCCACCGGCTCTATTTCCAGCCGCGGGCCAGTGGGGCGGAAGGGGCGCAGGCACACCTTAATGTCTATTATCTGGTCTGCATGCACGCGGGCGGGCGTTAGGGCGGGTACGGTGCCGGGCGGCGCGGTGCGGCCCATGGCCTGTGCGGCCTCTGGCACGCTGGCCCAGCTTTTGCGCCCGGCGGCCAATGCACCGGCAGCCAGAGAAGCGGCAAAAAGGTTTCTGCGTTTCAAAAGGGGCTTCCTCTATACGGTTTCTGTTTTGTTGCGCAGCGGTGGCGAGGGGGCAACATAGCAGGGCGGGGGTGTTTCCAAAACCCACATATCAGCCGGTGCGGCTGCGCTCTGCCGCCAGTTCGGCCAGTGTTTGGGGGTCATCATGTGCAATGTCATCCGCCAGCGCGTGCATGGTGGCGGCGCAATCCAGCACCGTTAGCGGGCCGGTGGTGAAGTAAAGCTGCGCCACAAGCGGGGTAATCTGCCCGGCGCAGTTTTGCAAAACTGTCACAATCTGGTGCACGGTGGCGGTATCCTGCGCAAGCTGGCGGGCCATATAGGCACGTGTGCCGGGCAAGGGCGGCCAATCCTGCGTGTTGGGCAAAGGTTGCTTGCGCGGGGCGGAAGGCGCTGGCGGTGTGGGCATAATCGGCTTTCGTGCAAGGTGGGGTTTCTTGCACGGTTAGGCAGGACTATGGGGACGGGAAAGATGTACCCCACCCAACCGTAACCGTTGTGCTGCGTAACCCCCAAAAAAGTTGCGGCATGGGCGCAACAAATTTGGCATCCTACCTTTGGGCAGAAATAGCAGGTTGCAACACATAAACAGGCCCAAGGATGCGCGCGCTATGAAGATACAAAATGTTTTCCTGCTGGGGGTGGCTAGCCTGCTGTGCAGTGTGCAGGCACGTGCTGCGGCCAAGTGTCCGGGTGAGACAACGCCGGAAATTTCGGCCTGTCTGGCCGATGGTGTGGCACAGGCGCAAAAGGAGATGGAGCACTACATTGCGGCGGCGGAGGGGCGTATGCGTGAATCGGCAAATCCAGAACACGCTTTGGCGGATTTTCATACAGCGCAGCAGCATTGGAAGCAGTATAAGGATGCAGAATGCAACGCAGTCTATGAGGCGTGGTCAGATGGTACAATCCGCTCCAGCATGGCGCAAACATGTATGCTGCGCCTGACCCGTAACCGCACTATGGATATCTGGCAGACGTGGCTGACATACCCCGATAGCACGCCCCCCACATTGCCCAAGCCGGTTTTTACAAACAAGTGGTGGTAAGGCGGCTGCGCTTTAGCGCCTGTTTCTGTTTCTGCGGGCGCGAATGCGTGCGTGGCTCTGCCGAACTTCCTGAATAACGGCATACCGCATCATGCTTTTTTCATAATTTTTGCGCAAAAGAAAAGTACCTATTGCCATAGCCCCAATAGCGGCAACAGTTAGATACATTGAAACAATCAGTGAAAACTGGGCGAAGGAAACCTGATGCTGCACAAATGCCCCCGGCAGCAACAGGGTGAGGTGGAATAGGGGAGATGCCACGCTTTTGAGCAGATAAGCGCACAATAAGCCTTCCATCACAAAAGTGGCATACAGAAAGCGGCGCAGATGCAGGGGCATTTTTCGCCATTCTTCCGATGGCGTGTTGTGGAATGTTAGGAGAGACTTCATGCGCTGAAACATAGCCCAATGCCTTTTGCTAAAGCGTGTTGCACTCACTTTTGCATATCATATGCCAATTAAGGCAAGAGCATGGCCATGTTGTTGGTAAAGCTCTGCACGGTTTGTAAATATTTTCAGATAAAATAGCAGGATAAGATATGGGAAAAATTTAAATGCAATAAAGCCAGCGTAAAGGGCCAGTACATTTTTGCACTGGCCCAAATAACGCTTTAAAACGCCGGAATATATCAGTAATTTTGGTAGATCAGGCCGTTTTGGCTGCGGTGTTCTGCATGGTGTCTGTCAGCAGGTAAGGCCCGGCCGCGCGGATTTTAACAGACAGCATGCAAATAGCCCCCTGCGTATGCTGTGTGGGCAGGGGCAGCGCGGCGTTGCCGTTTGTCCAGGCAAGGTCTGCCTGTTCTCCTGCAAACCAGCCTTCGGGCTTTTGGGCTTGCAAATGGGCCGTTACAGCCTGCTGCGTTGCGGCAGACAGCAGGGTGATATCCCCCACAGCCACGCCAAGGGTGCGCCTATCATCCACAAACGGGCCAATTGCATCTGCCGGGCGGCTGACGCGGGAGACAATGCGCACCGCCTGCGTATTGGTGGGTAGGATGAAGTTATACGTGCCGTTTTTGCAGTTTGCGGGCCAGATGGTGGCGCCATTTTCTGTTACCAAACGCAGTTCTGGGGCATGTGTGGTGTGCGGTGCAACGCATGCGCCCTGCGGTGTGCGGGCTTCAATCTGGCGGAATACAGGTTACACACTGGCCCAGCAGTTGCAGCGCCCATCCATCCGCCGGGTGTTTAACCGCATAACAGGCAGTGTGTTTGTGGGCTTTGGGGCCGTGCTGTTGCGTGGGCGCGCATAGGGCCACGGTAGGGCTGCCATTCGCTGCGTATATTGTGCCAAGCCGCCCAGTTGATTACGATACGCAATAACACAGCACCACAGCCCTCGTTGCGCGGGCAAGATGAGGATACCGCCGCCACATGTCTCAGCCTAAAAAGGGATGGCCCAAAAGCTGGCCTCTGGCCGTGCTGTGCTGCTGCGTTATTCTTGCGCTTTCTATTGCCGCATTTAGCGTGGGCGTGGCGTTGGTGCTGGAAAACAGCGTGGCGGGGCCGCTATGGCTGTTTATTTCCGCTATTACCTATTACATCGCCGATCAATCCATAGAATGGAAGAACAGGCCCGGCGGCGGAAACTAAAACCCCCGCACGTTGGGCAACATGCGGGGGCAAAGGAGGCGTTAGCCGTTGGCGGCTACTGGCAGCGTAAATTCTGCCGGTGTGGCCAGATAAGGACCAGCCTGTAGCACTTCCACCGTTAGCAGCGCGGGGCCGCGTGCCGTGGTGGTGCCCAGTGGCAGAAGGGCGTTGCCATCTGTCCACCGTGTTGTGGGTTGGGGCATATCCTGCCAGCCATTTGCACCATCTGCTTCTGCCAGATGCGCCGTTATCTCTGTGGCGGTGCCAGCAGAAAGCACCGTTACGCGGCCTGCCAGCACACCCAGCACGCGGCGTTTATCAACAAACGGGCCTTCTACATCACACGGGCGCGCAGCGCGGGAAACAAGGCGCACGCTTTCCATCCCAGCCGGCAGCATAAAGGAGATATTGCGCCCCATAGCCCGCAAAGGCCGGATAACCGTGCCCGCTGCCGTAACAAGGTGCAGCCCGTGGTTGTGGGTCATGTCTGGCTTGGCAGAAGCTGCCATATGGCCTGCAACTTCTGGCGCACGCGCGGCCAGCACACGCCACATGGGTTCTACCACATGGCGGGCGGTGCCCAGCGGCACGGCGGCGTGTTCTGCCCAGTTTTTGGCCTTGGCCCCAATGGTCACAACATTGCCATCAGATACAAAATTGCGGCGGTTGCCTGTATCCAAGTAGCTTTCCGTCAGCATCCCGTTGGCCATGATAATGCTGTGTTCGGCTGTTTCTACATGGTAATAGGCGTATTCTGTTACGGCGCGATCAAAAAAGATGCTGCTGCCATTTACCAACATACGCGCAGGCACCAAATAGCCATTGGCAAAAATGCCATGTTCCGCCGTAACCAGCAGATCCTGATACGGCACACCCGGCGCAATGGCATCGGCCAGAATGCGCACGGGGTAGCCTGCCATATCATCGGGCAGGGCGGGGTTTACCGTGGCCTGCGCCATGCCAGCCCACACCACCGGGCGCACATGGGTTACGCCGTTTACAAACGTTAACACCTCATCACCCCGGCGGATGTCTTCCACCGCCACCACACCCTTGGGCGTGGCAATCATGCTGCCTGCCAAAAAGCAGATCACGCCCTGAGCGTTATCAATGGTGGTGGTTTGGGTGTCACTTCCCGTTGGCGCGGTGGTGAAGGAGCTATCATACGTAACAGCCTTGGCCTGAATAGGCGTGCCCGATGTGGTGTCCAACTTTACGTTGTTGGCAGAAAGCGTGGCGGTGGTTACTTCCGTGCTTTCCACGCCCAGCCTGTCACCGTTTTTCAGGTTTTCTATGGTCACCTTGTTGGCGGCATACTGCTGGTTGGGCAGCACAAGCGTGTTGTTGCCAGAACCAAACACAACGGTGGAGCCATCTGATGGCCACGAGTTTGTGCCCAGCGTGGCGGTTGCGCCATCATTCAGCGTAAGCGTGCCGGTAAGGGAGGTATTCTCTGTAAAAGTAGAACCAGTGACAGTAATGAGGCCAGACATGTTGGTAGAATTGCCCGCTGTGCTGACAACAGACCCACCCGTAATATTGAGCGCACCCTGACCACCGCTGCCGTTAATATTCCCCATAACGATATTGGAGTTATCAATATTAAGGGTGCCACCCGGCTGCGAGGAAAAGTTAAGGGTTGGGTTGGTCCAATCCTGCGTCACACCTTCAAACGTGGCAGTGCCGCCGCTGTTTATCTGCAAGCCGCTGCTCAGTTGCAGCGTGCGGCTCACGTTAACGTTTCCGCCGTAAGCGTTTGAAAGGCCAGATTGCTGCTGCCGCTGGCAATATTAAGCGTGCCTTGCACATCTAATACAACGGAGTTGCCCGGCCCCAAAGTGGTAACATCTGCCGGAATGGTAATGGTGCCACCTGTTTGGGCATCTGGCACATGCGTTGCGGGCTGGCCGTCGTATTCCCAATTGCTGGCATCTGTCCACACCCCACCTGTGGCGGGGCCAACCCACGTGTATGATGAACCGGAGGTCCAGTCGGGTGTTGTCATAATTCTGTATCGTCCTGCATAAACACAGTAAAGCAATCAAACAAACACACCAGTACTTGGTATTTTTGTTCGCTTTAAGGTATTGTTAGGGCGCTATTAACGCATTTGATAAGGACGTGTTTACGCAGATGGAAACAGGACCGCAAGGGTCTTGTTAACGAAAAAGTGAGTTTTTAACCAACCCTTAATAGGGGTGTTGCAGAAAAGTCGCAGTGCCTATACGCAGTGCGCATACCATACAACGTGGCCCAGTATCTGCACCCGGCTGGCGGGCAGGGTGCAGGCAGAAAACCTTTTGTTTTCGCAGCTTATCTGCACCAAGGGGCGGGCTTGGGGGTCAAACGTGCGTTCTGCCCAGCGGCACACCACGTTTTCCCCATCAAACAGCACAAAAAGCCCCGGTTCTGCCAGGGTAATGCGCCGTGTATCCATCAGCACCGTATCGCCATCACGCAGCAAAGGCTCCATGGCTTGGCCCTCTACGGTAAGGGCGCGCAAATCTTCGGCGCGGGCGTTCAGGCGCTGGGTTATCAGGCTTTCTTCAAAATATTTGGGGCGGCCCAGCAACTGCGCTTCATCATACCGGCCAGAGGCCGTGCCGCGCTGTGCCAGAAAAGGCACCATAACATAGCCCGGCGGCACGGGCACCGGCGGCGCAGAAGGGAGGGGGGGTGCCATACGTGTTGACTGTGCAGAAGAATGCAGCATACGCCCGCGCGTTGGGGCCGTGGCAGGTGTGAACGGCGGCGGCAGATAAGGCGTGCGGCGTTCACGCAGCATCAGCCCCGGCTGGGCATGGTCTACGCCGGGAAAAAGCAGATCCCGCGCGGTGCAGCCCAACACTGCGGCAATGCATTCCAGTTTTTCCCCACCCGGATTACGAGACTTCCCCTTAAGAATATCGCGCACATAGGTATCGCCCACCCCCGCCTTACGGGCCAGTGCTTTTTGGGAAAGCCCAAGCAGGGCCATCCGGCGTTCCAGTTCATCTGCCACAGGTGATCTTGTCATTGCCTGCGCACTATTCCATGCCGGGGGGCGTGGGTGCAAAAGGGGATATATCACAATTTTTGGGTTGACGCTGCGGGAGTGGTCACCATAGCGTCCGGGGCAGGCCATGTTTTGGTGGTGTAAATGGCCAGCCACCCAGCAACCACGGATACCCCATTATGCCTGTTTCTGGTTCCATTGTGTTTGATATTTTACCAAATACCATTTCAAACAATAATGTTTTGCAATTTCCCAACCTGTTTCGTGCACCCAAAAGGGGTGGGGTTATGCCCCCCGGTGCCACAGCGCTGCATCAGGGTGTGCAAAAGGGGGCACCCCGGCCCTTAAGGGGCAGAAAGGGACGGGTGAGAATGTTTCTAACCCGTTAAAATGGTGTGATACATCACAACACTGTGCCGAATCCACACCGGCGCTGGTGCTGCCTGCGCAGGGCGGGGTAAGTGCTCTGGCCTGCCAGCAGGCGCAGCGGCCCGGCACATCGGCCCAAGTGGTGGCCAACATGGTGGGGCTACGGCGCAAGGGCTATTCCTTCCGGCGGATCGGGCGGGAAGTGGGCCGGTGTATGGAGGGCGTGCGGCAGGTGCTCATGCGGTATGAAGATGCCCTAAAAGCCCAAGCCCCCGCCCATGCGCCCCAGCCCAAAGGCTATGCCGAACTGGTAAGAGACCCCGAACCCCTGCCCGCAGGCCACCCCATTGCCATGCGCGGGTTATGGAAAGGGCTGGAACACTGGCAGCCCATGCAAGCACACACCACCCCCACCACATGGCAGCAGGATGAAGCCGCCCTAGCCCAAGCCCTGCTGTGGAACGGAGGCGCTGCCTGATGCCCCGTTCAGCTTCCTCCCCAACATCTGCAACGCCAGCCGCCACCCCCGCCAGCACGCGGCGCAGATGGTCTAAATTCTGGTGGCAAGACCATGAGCGAGATCCGGCTTTGCGGTTGTGCAGCTTGGCGGCGCAGGGCTTGTGGATGCGCCTGCTGTGCCTGATGCACGAGGCCGAGCCTTACGGCCATTTATGTGTGAACGGCAAACCCCTGCACCCGCGCCAGATTGCCCAAATGGTGGGTGTAAGCCCGCAGCAGGTGCGGCGCTATATGGCAGAGCTGCAAGATGCTGGCGTGTATGCCACCACGGCGGAGGGCGTGCCGTATTCGCGCCGTTTGGTAAGAGACCGCGCCGCATCCGATGCCGGGGCCGCACCGGTGGCAACCCGCAGCTTAAGGCCGATACGCCATTACCGGAGGCAGGGCAGGGGATAACGTCTCCACCACGTGCTGCGGTTATACTCCAAGAAGCAGAGGCAGAAACAGAGGCAGAAGCAGAACATCCCCTCACAAAGTTCGGGCCGGACACGGATGCGCGCACGCATCTGTTTAAATCTGGTCTGGATTTTTTAAAAAAGGCCACCGGCAGGCCAGAGCGTTCCGCCCGTGCCATTCTGGGCCGCTGGCTGAAGCTGACGGGTGATGATGCCGCCGTGGTGCTGAACGTGCTGGCCGAATGCGCCCGCTTTAACCCCGCCGAACCCGTGGCGTGGATAGATGCCACCCTGCGCACCCAGTTGCAGCTACGCCCTGCGCATGGCCGCGTGGGAAGGCGTGCCGGATATGGAGGGCGTGTAAGTGCCACACCCACACAACGCCCCAGCGCACCACACTACGGCGCAACGGGCACAAATACACCTTGGCGGTGCGCAAGGCGGCCCGGCCCAAAACGGTACAGAACCGCAAGTGCGGGCATATCATGGTGCCCGCGTGGCGCAGGCGGAGGGTGCGGGGGCCATAACGCACACACCCCACACACGCCACGGCGGAGGCTACACGCCCGCGCCGCCAGATATGCAGGCGCTGTTTGCTGCAAAGCGTGAAGGTGTGGCGTTAACTGCGCAAGATATGCCGCCGGATGTAGAAGCCCAAGCGCAGGCGTGTTGGCAGCGCGTGCAACTGGCCATGCAGCCCGTAAGCCAGCCCGTTGTGGCGGCGTGGCTGAAAAAGCTGGGGCAGCTTGTTTCCAACCCACCGGGGGCGGCAGATGCCGCAGCGCAGTGCCGCGCTATTTATGAAGTGTGCGCAGATATTCCCGCCGGGGCGTGGTGCCCGCAGGCGCGTCTGGCATGGGCGCGGCAGCCTGCCCGCAATGGCTACCCGGTGGGCGCGCGTTGGCCTGCTCCGGCGGAGTTGCGTGCTGTAATCCTGCCTTTTGCCAACATCATCTGGCGCGATGCCCACGGCTGCAAGGCCCTGCTGGGGCTGCACACGCGTACGCCATAACCCACGCACATTTTGCAAACATCCTTAAAAACACGGAACACACATGAAAACACAGGCCGCAGCCTTAGCCCAAACATCTGCCCCCGCTGGCCTTGTGGCGCAGGCCGCCCTTAACAGGCCACGCCGCACGGTGCAGGGGTTGTTACAGGCAGGGGATATTACGCAAGACGCCGCCGATGCCGCAGAGCAATGGTGCCACAACTATGTGTTTGGCTATTTTGATTATCTGGAACACACCAACCCCGCCCCACAGGGGCAAACCGTGCGGCATGATGCCGTATCCTGGCAAATGGCGCGGGCAAAGGCTATGGCGCGCATTACGGCGGTGCGTGATGCGCTGGGCCTGTGCGCGCACCAGCGTTTGCGCATGATGTTGGTGGATGAACTTTCCTTCCGCGCAATGGGGGAGGCGTTGTTTCCCACTATTTCCAGTAGTTCTGCACAGCGCAAGATTGCGGCGCAATGTGCGTTGGTGTTGGAGCAGCTTGCCGCGCTGGAGGTAACGTTCCGCCGTGCGGAGCAAGCCAAAAAGGCCAGCAAGCACAAAAACGCAGGCACAGAAAAGAAAGGCGCACAGCCCTAACCCGTAGAACCCGTAGCAGCATGCCTACGCAAAAAGGGGCCGATGCACACGCACCGGCCCCTTTTTTGCAAAGCGTATGAACGTAACGCGTGGTTTTTACGCCAGAGCAGCTTCTGCCTGTGCAGCGTGTGCGGCCACAGTGTAAGTGCCTGTTGCCAAAACCTGCACGTGCACCTGGCAAAGCCCCTGCAATGTCGCGGGCAGCGGCAGCTTGGCATGGCTGTTTGTCCACCGCACCTGCCCAGATGCTTCTGCGGCGTGCCAGCCTTCTAGCGCATTGGTGTTGAGATGTGCCGTTACAGGCTGGTGCGTGCCTGCGGATGTCAGGCTGATCTGCCCAACAGCCACGCCCAACGTGCGCCGATCATCTACAAACGGGCCTTCTGCATCGCACGGGCGGAATGTGCGGGATACCAGAAAGACGTTTTGTGCAGCCTGTGCGGGCAGCATAAAGGTGTAGATGCCGTTTTCATGCCGCAGCGGGTGCACAGCATGGCCCTGCGCGGTAACCAGATGCAGGTTTGGCTGTGCGCAAACTGTGGCTGGCTGTGCGGGGGTGTTCGCATAAAGCGTGCTGCCACGTTCTGCCAGAGTATGAAACAGCGGTTCTACAAATGCGCGGCTGGTTTCTAGTTTGGCGGCGGCATCCTGCGCCCAGCTTTTTACTGTGCCGCCAATGCGTGCCACAGGGCCAGCTTGCGTAAAGCTGCCACGGTTGCCCGTATCCAGATAGCTTTCTGTTAGCATACCATTGGCCATAATAACGGCGTGGCCTTCGGTTTCGATATGGTAGTAATCGTACCCTGCAAAGCTTGTGTCGTACACAATGGATGTGCCGTTTACCAGCATACGTGCAGGCACAAACCGGCCTTGCAAATACAGGCAATGTTCTGGCGTAATCAGCAAATCTGCTGCGGGCACACCATCGGCAATGGCGTTGGCGCGCACGCGCACGGGGTAGCCTGCAAGATCATCCGCGGCAGATGGGTTGGTGCGGGCGTGTGCCTTGCCTGCCCATGTAATGCGGCGCGCAACAGGCTGGCCATCTGCTGCAAATGCAAGAACTTCCTGCCCCACAACAAGGTTTTCTACAGCCACATCACCTTTGGGTGTGCGGATCATGCTGCCGGGCAAAAAGCAAACCAGAACGCCCGTTGTGCCGGTGCTGTTTTGCGCCGTGGCGCTAAGGTACAGGTTGCCGCCATCTGTTGTTTGGTAAAGGCTGTTGGCGGCGGGGGTGTAATCTCCGTTCACAACAACGGTAATGCCGGTGTTGGTGGTAATGGTTGTATCCGAGCCATCGTAAGTGGCGTTTGTAACGTAGCCCGCACCGGGAACTTCGATAGTTGCTCCGGCGTTACCAAAACCATCGATATTGGTGAAGGTTAGAATTTCTACGCCGCTTGCGGGTGTGACCACCAGCGTGCCACCACCGCTGCCAAATGTAATACCTGCACCGCTGAGCGCGGAAATTTCGGATTGCTGCACAACGCCCAAATTAAGCGTGCCGCCGTTTTCTATATTGTATGTTGTGCCGGTAAGGGCGGTAATAATATTGGCACCGGTAAGGGAAATGGTGCCGCCATCTGCTGTAAAGGTAGAACCCGTAAGCAGGCCCAGCACGGTAGAGCCAACATCAACAGTAACGTTTGCGCCATCTTCTGCCGTAACGCTGTAGGGGTTAATGGCACCAATAATTGTAGGTGCAAAATCAAGCGTGGCTGTAACATTGCTCCCTTCAAAAGTAGCGCCAGCTCCGCCAAGAGATACAAGGCCCAGAACCCAACCCACTGGGTAAAGTGTATAGCTGCCGCTGGTGGTAACAGTGTTGCCATAACCATAAAGACTGGACATCGGCGTATTCCTAAATGATGTACTGGAAATAAAGAATATTTCTGATTCTTGTAATGTATAATATGGGCAAACGCTGATGAAGCGTTACGGATAATTATTTTCAAAAATAGTAATGTTGTAGAAAAAACGTTTAAATATAAACAACATTTACAAAATTAAAATTAATACATAATTTGAATGAAACTGTTTTTACGCTACATTGTTTCTATATGGCGCCGGCGATGTTATAAGAATTTTCAAGAAAGTTCCGAGCTTTTTTGAAAAAAAAGGAAACTTTATCAAATTTCACATCAGCAAATTATCTGCACGCGGAGAAGGTTATGATTATAGGGTATGTGAGTGCAGATTGCCCTTTTGCCAGCAGGGATGCACAAAAAAGGCTTCTGCAGGAATCAGGATGTTATGTTATAACTACTGGTTCTTTTTCAAAGTCAGGATCAGCTTTTTTGCAGTTTATTGCACGGCAAAAGGCGGGCGCGCACATTGCTGTCGCGCAAATGGATTGCATTGTAAGCAGTTGGAGGCATTTGCGTGATATTGTTATGCAGGTTCAAAATAGAAACTGCACGCTGGTTTCTTTAAAGGAACCATGGATCAATACGTCTGCTGGGCGTGGCACACTTATGCTGGAGGTTGGAGGAACTTGAAAAACGCTTTATTCACCAACGCATGTCTTCTGGTCGGCACAAGGCAATGTCTGCCGGGTGCCGCATGGGCCGCCCCAGTAAATTAACACAGCAGCAGTTTGAAGCCGTGGCAGAGGCGCGTGCTAAAGGGCGTACACTGCGTGAAATTGCTCAGGAATATAATGTAAGTATTAGTATGTTTTCGAGGTTATTGAAAAAAGTTCCTCGTAAATCATAAAATATTCGTTCAGGAGCATGACTCTGTCTCTTTTTATAGAGTCATCATCCTGAACGAATGGTTTGCAAAACCCTTTAAATTACTTGTGGGCTTTGCGGGGGCCGTGGAAATCGTGCTTCAGATACGGAATGCTATCCAGAATCTGAACAGACAAAAGCCCCATCTTGTTTTTGCTGCGCTCTGATATCATGGGCAGGTGGGCGTGGCCGTCTGTCCAGCGGCCGGGTTCACCATCATGCTCATGCCAGCCGCAGAGGTCTTTCTCCATATGTGAAGAAATTTTGCGGGGCTTTCTGTTTTCCTGAAGGGTAATTTCCCCCACACGTATGCCCAAGCGCCGTTTATCTTGCACATAAGGTGCTATAACATCTACCGGCCTGCTTGCGCGGGAGGAAAGATGCACCTCATGCACGTTGGGCGGCAGCATAAACATGGCCAGATTGTTTTGCTCGCGCATTTTGCGGATAAGCTTGCCGGTATCTGTAATCAGGCTAAGATCATGCTCATGCGTAATTTCGGGCGGGTTAAACAAGGCGTGGCTAAGGCCGCGGCTTTTTGCCCGTGCCAGCAGGCGGTGGTACAGGGCGGCCACAACCTCGCGCTCTGTTACCACGGGGGCATCTGTGCGGGTGTGCCAGTGTGTATCATTGGGGCAGGGGGGTAGCGCGCTGGCCACCAGCAGGCCTTCTGCCACAATAATGGCGGGGCCATCTGTTTCTAGCGGGTAGGCCGTGTAGCGCTCGAAGTTATGATCGTACAAAATGGAAAGCCGGTTGACCAGCAGGGCTGCGGGCACAAACTTGTTTTCAAAAAACAGGCATTGGTCTGGTGTTAGCAGCACATCTTGCGTGGGCAGGCCATCTGCAATGGCATCTTGCAACACCCGTATGGGGTATCCGGCCTCATCCTCTGGCAGGCCGGGCAGCACGCAAATATGCTGGGGCATAACCTTGGTGACGGAGGCAGGCATTTCTGCCATTTCCGGGTCATACGTTACCAGCATATGGCCGGGGTTCAGGCTTTGAACAGGCTGCGGCTCAGACTGGGTATGGATGTTGGTGTTGTGAAGAACACCCGGCACAGAGATATCTGGATGGCGTGCAGAGGCACCCTCAGGAAGGTTCTGACCGGATTTGTCGTGAATGTCATGCACAACCGCATGGCGGGGAAGCGCTGTCATTTCTTCCTTCTGACTTACACCACGGAAAACATTTCCGTATCTGTGCTTCAACATAAAATGTTCCTTGATCCTGATAGAACAAGGCGCATCCAGAAATTTTTTTCCCAAAACCTGAGGGGTGAGTTCTAAATGCCAAATGAGTAGCAATTGCATCCATCAGGCCTTGTATGTGTCTTACTGTACCAGCCACAAAAAATTTGCCAAGCGATAAAAGCAAATAAACTGGGGTGAGGCTTACGGCGTGTCGTCAGTTAAGCCCTGAGAGTGGCACGTGAGGGTTGTACTTTGTGTCTGCGTGTGCTGACTGTTTTCCCGTTTTTTTGGGGAGACAGACAGATGCGGCGCTATAGTTTACGCGATGACCAGTGGGAGCGGATAAAGGATCTTCTTCCTGGTCGAGAAGGCTATGTCGGCGGCACTGCGGTGAACAACCGTCTGTTCGTGGAGGCGGTGCTGTATCGCTATCGCGCCGGTATTCCATGGCGCGACCTTCCTGCCCGTTTCGGTGACTGGAAAAACGTGCACCGGCGTCTGCGCCGCTGGTGTGAAAGCGGCGTCATCGAACGGATATTTCGTTATCTGGCCGCTGATTACGACAACGAATACATGATGATCGACGCGGATTTCTTCTGTGATGGGGTGGACGGCTCCCAACGGCATCGCGATGTGCCAAGGTGAAGTCGTTGCAGAATTCACAGAGGAGGCCACCCATGGAACAAATTATCCGTATTGGCATGGACACGTCAAAAAGTGTTTTCCAATTGCACGGTGTAAACGCGAAGGAGCAGCCTGTTTTGCGCAGGAAGCTATCCCGCCGGGAGATGGTAAAGTTTTTTGAGAAACTGCCCCCGATTGAAATCGCGATTGAGGCCTGTGGCGCCTCCCATTACTGGGGGCGGGTGCTCTCGTGTCTGGGACACACAGTGAAGCTGATCGCGCCGCAGCTCGTGAAGCCTTATGTCAAGCGCGGGAAAAACGATGCCGCCGACGCGGAAGCCCTCTGTGAAGCGATGAGTCGGCCTACAATGCGGTTCGTCCCGCTCAAGAGCGAGGAAGAGCAGGCAGCGTTGATGCTGATTGGAATGCGGGCACGACTTATCCGGAACCGCACACAGCTCGCCAATACGATCCGGGGATATGCTGCCGAGTTTGGGATCACGGCGCCCAAAGGCATGTGCCGGATTGAGGCACTCCTTGATCGGATCGCTGCGGACGAAAGCCTGCCCACATTGACGCGCGAGTTGTTTGCCCTTCACGCAAAGGAATATGCTGAATTGCAAGGTGAAATCGAACAGCTTGAGGGCAAGGTGATGGCATGGCACCGCGCCAACGAATGCAGTCAGCGTCTTGCGAAAATTCCGGGCGTTGGCCCGATCGGCGCAGCGCTGCTGATGATGAAAACGCCTGATCCGCATCTGTTCAAATCGGGTCGAGCCTTTGCGGCCTGGATCGGATTGACGCCCAGGGATCACTCAACCGGTGGAAAAACAAGGCTTGGCAGAATCACACGCGCTGGCGATGAGGTCTTGCGAAGCACGCTGGTGGTTGGCGCGACCGCAGTCGTGTCGCATGCCCGGCGGACCAATGGGAAGAATGCCTCATCTTGGTTACGTGAATTGCTGGAGCGCAAAAAACCGAAACTCGCAGCGGTGGCCCTTGCCAATAAGATTGCGCGGATTGCCTGGAAACTGATGGTCAGCGGCGAACACTATAAGCGCCTTCTGCAGCAACTCGGCGCAGCTGCTGTTTGAGCTTAGCCTGGCACGATGCGCTGACATTTGACGCTCTCGTGCCGAGCTGAGGTCGTGGCTTGCAAGTAATAGAGCAGATGGTGTGATCGATCGATCCATGGCGTGAGAAAACCCGTGGCAACCAGTGGTCATCAAAGACCGCTTCTGTGTTTGGGGCTCACGCTGCGGAAGCCATCTTGGCCAGCGACCCTATGGCCGCATCAACAGGCCGGACATATGGAAGCAAAGATCCGATCATTTTCTTGCCTAGCCCCTTGCAAGGGGGAGCCGTCCACATATGGTTGCCGTCCGTTATGCAAGAGTTTTCTGACCCATATTGACGTGTGATCGTGTGCGGTCTTCTGTAAGGCCTGTTGATGTGGCCTTTCAGAAGCCACTGGCCAGTATGGTGATCAGCGGATCAGATCCAAATCTCACAGGCGTGCTTTAAAGCACAGAGAAATCCACTGGTTTTTCCGATCCGGATCAGACGATCATGCGCCCATTCAGGTCATCGCCCTCTCACACCCCTACCGGTTCCATCCGCGGGAGCCGAGCCATCGCTCAGGCTGCCACGGACAGGGCCGGATCCCGATAATCCTCCTGTTTTGTTGCCATGGCCCAGATGGCTCGTGCCATCCTGTTGGCCAGCGCAATGGCTACCAGCATACGGGGCTTGCGGGCCAGCATCCGTGCCAGCCAGCTTCCCGGTGCAGGGGCCTTACGGCTGGCCCAGTTCACCTGGGTCATGGCGCCCATGATGAGAAGCCTGCGGATATCAGCCTGCCCGGCTTTTGATATCTTCCCCAGCCTTTCCTTTCCGCCAGATGAGAACTGACGGGGCACCAGCCCCAGCCACGCAGCAAAGTCGCGCCCGCGCCGGAAGCTCTGCAGGTCAGGCGCAAAAGCTTCAATCGCAAGAGCGGTCAGAGGACCCACTCCAGGCATGCTCTGCAATCTGCAGGTGTTTTCACTTTCCTGGGCAAGCATCCTGATCTTCTTTGTTCTGACATCAATCCGCACACTCTGCTCCGAAATCTGTCGCAGCGGATCAAGGCATTCCTGCTTCACAGCCTCTGGCAGAACCGCCTCATCCAGCATGGCTTCAATGTGTCTGATATGCGCAATCCCCTGTGGCACGACGAGACCGAATTCATACAGAACGGCACGCAGGGCATTCACCAGTTCCGTGCGCTGGTGCACCAGACGCTGCCGGGCCCGGAAAAGAACGCCACGCGCCTGCTGCGCTTCAGTGCGTGGTTCGACAAAGCGCATTTCCGGCTGACGGGCCGCAATGACAATCGCTTCCGCATCAGCAGCATCGTTCTTCTGGCGCTTCACGAAAGGCTTCACATACTGCGGAGCGATCAGTCTGACCTCGTGACCAGCTCCTGCCAGTTCGCGAGCCCAGTAATGCGCGCTCCCGCACGCTTCAAGAACGACCAGAGCAGGCGGCTGCGTGGCCATGAACTGCATAAACTGCTGACGACGCAGCTTTTTGCGAAACATCACCTCGCCCGCACGCGAAGCTCCATGAACCTGGAAAATGTTCTTTGCCAGATCAACGCCTATCACTGTATCCTTCATCTGCCGTCCTTTCGCGCAGTCGTTTCTTCCAACGACCATTCTGGCACATTGCGATGCCGTGCGGGGAGGACGGCAACCACCCCATCTCACACTTGAGGCAATTTCAGGTCATTTTGTAGAATTCAGTCATCCCACAGGAGCCCGATCTGGAATATTGACGATATTCTGCTTCTGGCGGCGGGTTCTGAACGCAGTGAGGGTGTCACGGCCTGAGAAGGCAGTGTTGGTGGAAGCTATGTGGTCTGTGCACTGTCTGTTTCTTCAGATGGCCTGCCGGAGCCTTCGCAATCGTGCATGAGCGAGGGCGAATTCATGCTGACAGGGGAACATGTCCGGCATGGACAGGACAATCCGACGGACGCTGAGCGTGACACGTGTCGCGATTTTGAGCAGTCGTGCGCGTATGGTGCCACAGGTCGCCGTCTCCAGGCTGGTCTGGCCAAGGGCCAGTCTTTGCAGAGCGGTCAGCAGGACATAGGCTGCGGCCGAGAACCACAGCCGGAGCTGGTTGGCCCGGATGGTGTGGGACGAGGTCCTGTCTGAGAACAGATCCATCTGGCATTCCTTGATGCGGTTTTCCATATCCCCGCGTGCGCAGTAAATCTGTTCGTAGAGATGGCGGGGGTCGGACATTCCCTGCGGTAGCGTGGTGACAATAAAGCGATGATAGCGGTTGCCGTGGCGCCATTCGGCCTTGGCCACGACCCGCCTGCGGCGCGTCCAGCTGTCCTTTGTGATCCAGTCAAAGGAGGCGAAACCGCGCGCAGCTCTGCCTGTCGTGGCGGCTTCGTCACGAACCTCAGCGGACAAAGAGGCAATCCGGTCATACAGGCGGGTGTTGCCTGCAAGCCCGAACAGGAAGTCAACGTGGTTGTCTTCGCACCATGTCATCAGACTGTCCCGGGCGAAACCGCTGTCCCCACGCACCAGGATACGCACCCGGGGCCAGCGGCTCCTGATCTGCTCCACGATCCGGCGGATGTCTGCCAGTGCTTCCTTCCTCGGGTCCCTGTCTGCCGTGCGCAGGGTAGCGCTGAGGAGATGGTCCCCGCAGAAGACATACAGGGGAAGATAGCAGTTATGGCCGTAATATCCATGAAAGGCGCGGCCTTCCTGATGGCCATGGATACGGTCATCGGTGGCATCCACATCCAGAACGATCCGGGCGGGTGCGCGCTCATGCTGGTCCATGAAAAGCGTCACGAACAGGGTAGCCAGGGCCTCATGATCAGCAATGATGCGGCAGTAACGATCTGCCTGCTGCCCACTGCGCTCCAACCGGTTCAGCGTGGATTTGCCAGCCAATGCTGCGCAGTTTGCCCGGCCTCCTGACAGACGGCCCGAGGCCAGACCAAAGATCAGGTCATGCCGCAGGGCATCGTGATCATTGAGATCTTCATAGCCCAGTGCCAGGCCCATGATCCGCTGACGGACAAGGTCTTCAACCCGGTATTCCACAAAGCCGGGATGCCGCTTATCGCGAAAACAGGCAGCAAAGCGGCGGCTGAGACCCAGAATGTCATCAGCCTGCTTCACCAGAATGACGCCCCCATCCGAACTCATGCGACCCCCGTCAAAACGGGCCACAACACGCCGTCCATAGGAGGCTGGAAATTCATACGCGCCTGCGCTACACTCTGTCTGCATCGGGTTTTCTTATAGCTTACGAAAATTTCTTTTACACAAAATAGACTTTTTCATAATCTAACCCGATGTACAACCCTTCCGTGAGATTTCCGCGTCGATCCGCTGTTCGTAGTCCTTTACAAGGCGACGCCAGCGGATCATCCAACCGAAGGTCCGTTCCACAACCCACCGACGCGGCAGGATTTCAAACCCTTTTGCTGTCTCTGACCGCCGGATGATCTCGACTGTGAAGTCGAGAAACGTGGCCTTATCCATCAACTGGAGACGGTCATAGGCTCCATCGGCAAACAGGTGCTTCACCCAAGGCCAGCGTTTACGAATGGCATCAAGGATCATCTGTCCTCCTGCACTGTCCGAAATATCGGCTGTTGTCAGCTGGACCAGGAGAAGGCGGCCATCCGTATCAACTGCGATGTGACGTTTCCGACCGACGATCTTCTTGCCTGCGTCATAACCACGTGTCTTTGCGTGGGGTGCCTTGATACTCTGGCTATCAATGACACCACCCGATGGACTGGTTTCGCGTCCTGTCGCTTCACGATCGAGCATCAGACAGACATCATGAATGGTCTGGAACAGGAAACGGCGCATCAGCCTGCGGAACCACCAGTAAACCGTTTGCCATGGGCCAAAATGAACCGGAAGCATCTCCCAACCGCAGCCTGAGCGCACGAGATAGCGCAGAGCATTGATGATCTCACGGAAATCGGTTGTCCGTTTCCGACCACGCCGGTTCGCAGGGGGCATCAGAGGCGCTATGCGCTCCCATTCCTCATCTGTCAGATCAGACGGATAGCGTTTCGTCTTGCGTGTAATTCCGGCCATGCGGCCTCGTTGTGCTGGCGTCCACATCCTGCCTTTGAATCACGCTCAAAACCTCTTGAAAACCTATCATAGCGAATTTCCAAAAGGACTCTAAACGCAGACACTCGCAGTGTTTGGTTTGTAAAGGAAGCTCAGGCACTTAATCGGCATAAGTATATATCTTATAATTGATGTCTGATTTCTCTGCTGGTAACTATCTTCTAATGACTTAATACTAACAGTAAAAATTTCTTAAAGTATAAATAATTTTTACTGTTCAAATGTT
Source organism: Acetobacter ascendens (assembly GCF_001766235.1). Classification (NCBI taxonomy): domain Bacteria; kingdom Pseudomonadati; phylum Pseudomonadota; class Alphaproteobacteria; order Acetobacterales; family Acetobacteraceae; genus Acetobacter; species Acetobacter ascendens. The sequence continues at coordinate 1,968,663 of NZ_CP015164.1, read as the reverse complement.
CATGTATCTTCATCCATTAAAAATGAGCGTGAGGGAATGCTTTCTGCCCAATTTTTGGGTAGGGGAGATATAAAAACATTTTCCGTGCGTGTCCGGCTGATTTTCCAAACTCCATTTTCTTTACGGAAAAGATTATTAAGGCGGCTAGATCGTAATAATGAACTTCCATCATTGAAAATCCATGGCTGACAATGCACCCATTGTCCATCGCCAGTATTGCCGTGCACATGGATTTGTTCCGATGTGAGGTAATGCACATTGAGAATAAGTGCAGGATTGCGTTTTTGAAGCCAAAAATTTTCAAAATGCGTGCGAATAGCTGCTTTGCCAATACAGCGGCCGAATTGGTTGGTGTAGTATTCACCTACACCTTCCCAAATAGCATCTTCTGTATAGAGATCCATAATGCGATCTATACGGTCTTTATCCGTTTGAATACCAAATTCAGGGCAAGGGGTGTCACACAAAAACATGTAACGCGCCTGTAAACGCCTTATCGCGGCTTCCCCTTCCAGTTCCTCTACGCGCTGAACAAGGGCTTTAAGTTTATTTTCTAGATTTAGGTCATGCGTCATGTTTCTTTTTCCGATAAACTGATTCTAAATACGACTTGTTTTCATACTATTTGTGGGTAAGTCAGATGTATAAGAAACCTTGGTGTTAGCCGTGGAGCATAAAAGTTTGTAAGATGGAATACTTGCGAAAAGCAGCAAGGCTCCTAAAAAACTAGCCGTGCCAGAAACAATAGCCATTGATGTGCCAATAGCTAATGGCGAATGGAAAAAATGATCGTTTAACGTGCCAATAAGTAGCGACCCGCCAGATAGACCCCCGATAGCATTACAAAACAACATGGCCGCAGAAAAACGTGCACGCATCGTGGTTGGCACTGCAATTTGTAAAACAGTAGCTGAGGGCGGCATTGGAAAAGATGCAAAATAGAAGGCAACAGCAAATGCGGCGACAGCAAGATGCGTATTAGAAGTTGTTACACTTATAACAAGCGGGGCAGTGGCACATAGAGCAGCAAAGGCTGCCACAAGTTGGGGTGCATACCATATGCCACAAGCACTCAGTATATCAATAAGGCGCCCGCTGGTATAAACCCCAGCACAACCACAAATAATAACAATGCTACCTAACGTAATTCCCAGATCAGCGTGTGAAAAATGATGGATACGCATCATCTGAGCGGGCATCCAGCTGAAGAGAGAAAAGAGCGTTACTGCCAAAAGCGTATAGCTTAACATATGAAGACTAAAGAAAGCTGGGTGCATTCTGAAAAATGCAATTGTTTTTTGAGCAGAAACAGGTTTTACAATAGATTTTCTATGTGGAACCTCATGCACAAGCTTGGCGATAATGCCGCCTAAGAGCAGGCCAGGAAAGCCAACAATTATAAAACATATTTGCCAAGCGTGCATGCCAGCAAAATTATGCTGTTGCACAATATGCAGAAGTGGGCCGCCAAAAAGAAACGCACAGCCTGACCCTAAAAAAGATCCAAGGAAAAAAATAGCGAGTGTGCCAGAAAGTTTTTCTTTAGGCACACTATCTGCCAAGAAAGAATAAGCCGCAGGAGCCAAAGTGGCTTCTCCCAACCCAACCAGAACACGACACAGGAACAGAGACCAGAAGCTGTGTGAAAGCCCACAAGCCATGGTGGCGAGGCTCCATAAAATAACGCCTCCCGCAATAATAGGCGGTCGTGGATATCTGTCACTCAGGGATGCAAGAGGGAAACCCAAAATGGCATATAGCAAAGAGAAGGCAAGGCCATTCAAAAATGCAAATTGCGTATCTGTTATCAGTAGGTCTGATTGGATGGGTCCTATAAGAAGAGATAGTATCTGCCTATCAATGTAGGAAAACAGATAAGCCAACATAAAGAGAAAAATAGTTGTAACTGGGCGGACAGGAGACATGGATTTTTCCTCAAAACTTTTTTGAGAAGCAGGAATTATGGCGTCTTTTTGTCTTCTAGAGATTGGTAACTGCTTGTGGCCCGTTGCAGTAGAAAGTTTCTGATATCTTCCACCTGTTCGGGAGAAATTTCTTTACTAAAGCTGACCATTCCGTATTCGGAGAGAACACCTTTATTCACAACATCTCTGAAAGACTGGGTGGAATTGATAAATGCAGACCACCGCAAATCTGGCAGTACGCCCCCGCCTACGGCGTTATCTCCATGGCATGCCAAACAATATTGTTGATATTTCTGGTAACCCAGTTTTGCCTTTTCGGGCGAGAATGTTCCTGTAGGCGCTATAGGCTGAGGTGCTGAATTTTGCACTGGTGGGAGGTTTGCAGTGCCATCCAGTGCAAAGACCAAGATACGGGAATGGTTTATGCTACTATTATGCAAACGCGCCAAAGCGCCACCCATAAGTGGGAAAACACCGCCCCAACCGGCTTCTACGGCTATATATTGTTTGCCGTCCACCATGTAGGAAATGGGTGGCGCAACAATGCCTGTTTGTGCATCAAATGAAAAAAGCGTGTGTCCATCTGTTGCGCGATAAGCTTCAAACAAACCTGTTGAAAGCCCCTGAAAAACCAGATTACCCGCAGTTGTTAGAACGCCACCATTCCAAGGTGCTGAATGGGGAATGGTAAAGGCAGCTTTTTGTTCGGCGGGGTTCCATGCCAGTAACCAACCTTTTACGGTTTTACTGACCTCTGTTAGAACTTTTGGATCATCCGGCAGGCCGGTCATATCCATACCCATATTAACGCCCTGTTTGTGCATATGCCATTTAGGGTCAGACAAAAAGGGTTCAGGGAGTTGTTGGGCAGGAATATATACCAATTTGGTTTGGGGGTTATAAGCCATAGGGGCCCAGTTATGCCCGCCCAGGGAACCGGGGATACTAAACCACGGCTTATTGGTAAGAGACCATAAAGCATCTGGGTTAATATCTGGGCGACCTGTTTTGGAATCTATGCTGTGTGCCCAGTTTTGAAACGTGTAAGGAACAGCAGAAAGAAACTCACCTGTTTGCGCATCCAGAATATAGAAAAAACCATTTTTTGGCGCTTGCACAATAACATGCCGTTGCTCGCCATGAATGGGTAAATCCATTACCATAATAGGCTGCGAGGCGGTGAAATCCCACTGATCTTTTGGTGTTTCCTGAAAATGCCATACATATTCGCCAGTTTCAGGTTTTATGGCAACAATGCTGGCTAGAAATAGATTGTCACCAACCCCGTCAGAACGGAATTTGTAATTCCATGGCGCACCGTTGCCAACGCCAAGATAAACCAGATCTGTTTTTGGATCATAAACAATGCTGTCCCATACGGTTCCCCCACCGCCAGATTTGGTCCAGCTGCCTTTTGGGCTCCATGTAGGATAGGCAATATCATGCAATGCTTTGTCGGATGCCGCATGGTCAGGTTTGTTAGATGGTGCTGGAACAGTAAAAAAGCGCCAGCGTAACGCGCCTGTTTTTGCATCAAAACCAGAGACAAATCCGCGCGCACCAAACTCAGCACCGCCATTGCCAATAATAACAATGCCTTTAACAATGCGCGGAGCCCCGTCCACCGTGTAGGAGCGAATGTCTCCTAACGTTGCATCATGTGGAATGGTGTGAACACTCCAAACCACATGGCCTGTTTTGGCATCTAAGGCAATCAGGCGGCCATCGAATGTTCCAACGTAAATACGGCCTTGCCAGTAAGCAACACCACGATTAACCGTGTCACAGCAGCCTTTTACCGCAACATTCCCCGGAACTTTGGGGTCGTACTTCCATAAAACGTGGCCTGTGGCTGCATCCAGAGCTTCAACATGGCTCCAATTTGTACTGATGTACATAACACCATCAATGACAAGAGGTGTGGCCTCTTGCCCGCGGTTTGTATCCAGATCCTGATACCATGCCAAATGCAGGTTCTGAACATTATGATCCGTAATTTGAGCAAGCGGACTATACCGCTGCTCAGCATATGTACGGCCATAGGTTGGCCAGTTTTCAGGATGACTGTCAGCCTGTTCAACAATGGGGTCTGTTCCCGTTGCATAAACAGACGGAGAGAGAAAAGATGCGGCAAGTAACGCCAGAACAAGAGGGCGAGGGGACATAAGCATTCTCTTTAATGGCGAATACAGATGGATTTCTGGATAGTGAAGCTATCCAACCAGTCAGATCCAAAGTCTGTTCCAGATCCGGATTGTTTCAGCCCACCAAATGGCATGTTGGGATCAATCATGACGTGGCTGTTAACCCATACGGTTCCGGCTTCCAGTTGTGCGGGTAGGGTCATGGCGGCTTGTAGGTTTTGCGTCCACACGCTGGCGGCTAGCCCAAAGGAAGAGGTATTTGCTAGTTGCAGTGCTTCGTTTGCATCTGATGTACGCGTTAAGGTCAGAACGGGCCCAAAAATTTCTTCCGTTACGCAGGTGGCTTCAGGAGATGGATTTATGATGAGCGTTGGGGGAACGTAATATCCCTCTGCATTGGGGCCGTTTTGGCCAATAATAACCTGTTCAGCTTCAGTATCGGCGTTTTGAACGTAAGAAAGAATTTTCTTTTGTTGGACTGCTGAGACCACAGGATTGATTTGTGCTTGAAGGTTCATGCCTGCGCCAACAGTCATATTTTGAATGGCTTGCGTAAGGGCATTCCTTAAGGGGTCAAACATTTTATCGGTGACATAAATGCGCGAGCATGCAGCACAAACCTGCCCCTGATTAAGGAATGATGCCAGCATAAGCCCTTGGACGGTTTGCTCCAGATCTGCATCATCCAAAACGATGGCAGGGTTTTTACCGCCCAATTCTAATGAGAACCGTTTCAGGCTATCCGCACAACTGCGGGCAATGGCTTTGCCGACAGGAGTGGAGCCCGTAAAACTGATTTTGCTGACAAGAGGATGGTTAACAAGCTGACTGCCCGCAACGGTGCCGCGACCTGTAACCACATTAAAAACGCCATCAGGCACACCGGCTTCTGTTGCTAGGCGCGCAAGATATAGAAGCGTTAAAGGGGTGGTTTCGGCTGGCTTGGCAACAACAGAGCAACCAGCAGCCAAGGCAGGAAGAACCTTCCATACACCTATTAGCAGAGGGAAGTTCCACGGAATAATGCCAGCTACAACGCCTATAGGTGTGCGCCGTGTATAGGATGTATAACGCGCATCTGGCGGAAAGGGGATAGAGACATCAAATGTCTTGCCAGTAATTGTTGTAGCCAGACCAGCTACGTATCGTATCCAGGTTTGTGCACCACCTGCTTCTAGTGCACGTGAGATGGCAAGTGATTTGCCTTGTTCCAATGTTTCAAGCTGAGCCAATATTTCAGCATCACGTTCTACAAGGTCAGCCAAGCGTAAAAGAATGCGTTCCCTTTCAGCAGGGCGCATATCTTTCCAGACACCAGATCTGAAACTGTTGAAAGCAGACGTAACAGCGCGATCTACATCCTGCGCAGTAGCATCGACTGTTGATGCAATTTGCATGCCGGTAGAGGGATCATAAATAGGTAAGCGTGCATCACCGCTAGAGGGAACAGCTCCACCATTTATGTATAATTCATGTGATATGGAAACAAAATTGGCGACGGATGCCAGCAAAGAGTCCATGACCAATGCCTATGTATGTTTTGATAACGAAATAGGACAGATTCATTCCGTATATGTCAACAGAATTTTATGACGGAAAGAAATTATTGTTCTGACAATTTATCTTAGAAAACTTATTAAAGATAAAAGAATTTCTAAAATAATACGAAATTATTTCCGTGATATGTCGCAGCCATATATAAATTTAGAGGTGGTTCCCATTTTTCGGACAGGGCGATAAGCTATCATCTGGCCTGAACGAGGACGGGTTTTATGGGCAAGATTACGCGGAAACGGTATGCGGCAGAGTTCAAGTCACGGGTTGCGCTGGAGGCGATCCGTGGGGAACTGACGCTGGCGGAACTGGCTTCGAAACATGGCGTGCATCAGACGATGATCGCCCAATGGAAGCGCCAGGCGATCGACGCGGATTTCTCACACTTGAGGCAATTTCAGGTCATTTTGTAGAGTTCAGTCATCCCACAGGAGCCCGATCTGGAATATTGACGATATTCTGCTTCTGGCGGCGGGTTCTGAACGCAGTGAGGGTGTCACGGCCTGAGAAGGCAGTGTTGGTGGAAGCTATGTGGTCTGTGCACTGTCTGTTTCTTCAGATGGCCTGCCGGAGCCTTCGCAATCGTGCATGAGCGAGGGCGAATTCATGCTGACAGGGGAACATGTCCGGCATGGACAGGACAATCCGACGGACGCTGAGCGTTACACGTGTCGCGATTTTGAGCAGTCGTGCGCGTATGGTGCCACAGGTCGCCGTCTCCAGGCTGGTCTGGCCAAGGGCCAGTCTTTGCAGAGCGGTCAGCAGGACATAGGCTGCGGCCGAGAACCACAGCCGGAGCTGGTTGGCCCGGATGGTGTGGGACGAGGTCCTGTCTGAGAACAGATCCATCTGGCATTCCTTGATGCGGTTTTCCATATCCCCGCGTGCGCAGTAAATCTGTTCGTAGAGATGGCGGGGGTCGGACATTCCCTGCGGTAGCGTGGTGACAATAAAGCGATGATAGCGGTTGCCATGGCGCCATTCGGCCTTGGCCACGACCCGCCTGCGGCGCGTCCAGCTGTCCTTTGTGATCCAGTCAAAGGAGGCAAAGCCGCGCGCAGCTCTGCCTGTCGTGGCGGCTTCGTCACGAACCTCAGCGGACAAAGAGGCAATCCGGTCATACAGGCGGGTGTTGCCTGCAAGCCCGAACAGGAAGTCAACGTGGTTGTCTTCGCACCATGTCATCAGACTGTCCCGGGCGAAACCGCTGTCCCCACGCACCAGGATACGCACCCGGGGCCAACGGCTCCTGATCTGCTCCACGATCCGGCGGATGTCTGCCAGTGCTTCCTTCCCCGGGTCCCTGTCTGCCGTGCGCAGGGTAGCGCTGAGGAGATGGTCCCCGCAGAAGACATACAGGGGAAGATAGCAGTTATGGCCGTAATATCCATGAAAGGCGCGGCCTTCCTGATGGCCATGGATACGGTCATCGGTGGCATCCACATCCAGAACGATCCGGGCGGGTGCGCGCTCATGCTGGTCCATGAAAAGCGTCACGAACAGGGTAGCCAGGGCCTCATGATCAGCAATGATGCGGCAGTAACGATCTGCCTGCTGCCCACTGCGCTCCAACCGGTTCAGCGTGGATTTGCCTGCCAGTGCCGCACAGTTGGCCCGGCTTCCTGACAGACGTCCCGATACCAGACCCATGACAGGATCATGACGTAAAGCGTCATGGTCATTAAGGTCTTCATAGCCCAGTGCCAGGCCCATGATCCGCTGACGGACAAGGTCTTCAACCCGGTATTCCACAAAGCCGGGATGCCGTTCATCGCGAAAACAGGCAGCAAAGCGGCGGCTGAGCCCCAGAATGTCATCAGCCTGCTTCACCAGAATGACGCCCCCATCCGAACTCATGCGACCCCCGTCAAAACGGGCCACAACACGCCGTCCACAGGAGGCTGGAAACTCATACGCGCCTGCGCTACACTCTGTCTGCATCGGGTTCGTTTATTGCTTATGAAAAATTATTTTGTACAAAACAGACTTTTTCATAATCTAACCCGATGTACAACCCTTCTGTGAGATTTCCGCGTCGAAGGCATGGCAAGCCTTTTTTCTGGTAAGTCAGTAACGGAACCTTCAGTCAGCCCTGCTGATGTAGAGAAACTGCACGCCAAGATCGGCCAGTTGCTGGTGGAACGGGATTTTTTGCGGGATGCCTCTGCTCGGTTGGGCGTGATCAGAGGCGGCAGATGATTGACCCGAAGAGAGCATGCCTGCCGATAATCCGGCAATGCACGCTGCTGCAACTCAACCGGTCGGGCGTCTACTATCGGCCTGTGCCACAGAGCGAAGCCAATCTGGAGCTGATGCGACTGATCGACGCCCAGTTCCTGGAAACGCCGTATTATGGCTCACGGCAGATGACATGGCATCTGCGCCGCCTGGGACATGAAGTGGGCCGCAAGCGGGTCCGGCGGCTCATGGCGACCATGGGCCTGCGGGCGATCTACCAGAAGCCGCGCACGACCGTGCCCCATCCGGAACATCGGAAATATCCATATCTGCTACGGGATCTGGTCATCAATCGGCCTGACCAGGTCTGGTGTTCCGATATCACATATATTCCCATGAAACGGGGATTTCTCTATCTTGTGGCGATCATGGACTGGTTCACGCGCAAGGTCCTGTCCTGGCGTCTGTCGAACACGATGGACGTGGAGTTCTGTATCGAGGCGCTACAGGATGCCCTCATGCGCTATGGCGCCCCGGACATTTTCAATACTGACCAGGGGTCGCAATTTACGACACCCCGTTTCAGCGGGATACTGGAAGAGCGTCAGATCCGCATCAGCATGGATGGGCGCGGTCGCTGGCTGGACAACGTGTTCATCGAGCGCCTGTGGCGGTCGCTGAAATATGAATGCGTCTACCTGCACGCGTTCGAGACCGGATCAGAACTGAGGGCCGGACTTGGCAGATGGATCGCCCATTATAACGAAAGGCGTCCGCATACGGCGCTGGCTGGACGAACGCCCGATGAGGCGTATCATAACGTGCCGACGCTATCTGGTCCGGGGTTAACCCCGGACCAGATGGCCAACAGCAACGCCGTCAGAAGGGCGGCATAACAACAACCGGGTATAGCTTATCAAGCCCGCAAAACTGTCCGAACGGACGGGACCACCTCATTTTTCATGATAGAGAACACATAAAACCCGCACCAAAAGCAGCATCGGGAACGCACATTTTTTCGGCATTGATCTGCACGTTGTGATTAATTTTTAAGCATGTTCATTTTGATATAAAAATAATGATCCTGAGAAAAGTTTTTTAGTGGAAATTTCACTTTCATATTGTTCTAATAAAAGGGTGATGGCGCGCTAGATTCAGGCAGGCCAATAGACCAAGCAACCATCAAAAGGATAATCATCATGAGAAACATCGGCGTAAGGACAAAAAGAGTCGTTTGTGAGCTCATGCAGCAACATGACAAAACCCGTTTTCAGGATTCCGGTTTCTGAGCGGAAGGAAGAACTGTTTTTTGTCTATAACATTGTGATTCCGGAATGAAAAAATGCGTGTTTCTGTCCAATATCAAGGAAAGTGGCGGGGAGCTTTCTGTTGCATGTCACACCATTTGAACAAGGCCTGTAATACGCTTAGCGTATTCTTCATGCTCTCTTGTGCTGCTGTTGTTGTGGAAAGTGGCACAGCAAGGGCCCAATCTGCGCCAGGTGCCACAGCTCAACCAGCTCTATTGCAAGAACATGCCGCAACATCCCAAATAGAGAGCGGGATTGCCGATTCATCTGCCGCCTCGGATCTCTTAAAAAAATCTCGTGAGTTAACAGTTACAGGTAAGAAGCGGGTAGATGATGATAGTGATTCTATGTCAGCTCCTAACAATATCAGCACGAAAATCATGCCGGCTGTTCCTGTAGCGGTTGCAAGTAATCAGCCTAAAAAAGGTATTTTTTACAATGCACTTAAACCGTTAAAAGATCATGGCATTACATTTCATCTGCTTCTGATCGATAATTTTGTCAGCAATGTTGTGGGGGGTGTTCGCCCCGGTACAAGGTTGCAAAACTCTTTGGGGGTTATTGAAACCCAATTCGATCTGGAAAAGTTAATTGGCTGGAAAGGGGCGCAAATCAACTTTGGGGAAGATATCTTTTTCCTGCGTAATAATGATAAGCACTGGTCTCAGCAGGTAGGCGATAACATTATCGGCTATCAGCCTCCGCATCTATTCCGTGGTAATTATCTCAGTGAGCTCACGCTTGATCAAAAGCTCATGAATAACAAACTGGAAATTGAAGGCGGCCGTGCAAATATTTCACGGTATTTCTTAATTCCAAACTGTAATCAGATTCTAACCTGCTTTAAGGATATTTGGTCTCAAGATGCTGGGGTAAGTACGTTTGTGTATGCCACATGGTCTGGTCACATTATGTACCATATTACACCTTCTTTGTACATTCAGGCTGCCGCTACAGAGGTGAATAAAACAACGTTTTTTACAAATGGCTGGAAGTGGGATACGGGCACATCCAATGGGGCCACCGGGGTGGGTGAGATTGGATACCTGCGCGGGTTTGATAAAACGGCTTATCCATCCATGTATGAGTTCTTGGGGTATTATAATTCCTCAACCGTGCAAGATCCTATTCGCACTGTGCGTGGTACCTCTCAGCTGTATGATAAAAGCTCTGCGGCGCAGATGCATACAGGTATGTCCGGTATTTTCTTTAGTGGGCAACAATATGTGTGGCGTAAGGACCATGGTGCAACCAAAGACCCACACGGTATGGCATTAGCCGTTTATGGTGGTGCAGGTACAGATTTTCAAAGTTATGCTCCTATACAAGCAGAAGCATATTTGGGGGCATTTGTTCAAGCTCCGTTTGCCTCGCATCCTTTGGATAGTTACGGCATCCAATTCCACTGGAGCAAGCTGGGCACGCGGGAGCAGGACTTTCTTGGCCAAGCTAACAAAATAAGTGGGGGTGATGGAAAACGTCCAGGTGCAGATCATCTTGTTGCAGATATTCATGCACATACGTTTTTGTTCCCGAATGTGGCATTGGAACCAAGCCTACAGTACGTCATCAATCCCAACACCTATTACGCTCCAATGACTGCCAAGCACCCCCATAATGCGCTGGAGGTGGGTGCAACACTCTTTGTTTATCTCGATAAAATGGCAGAGTTCCCCTGATAAAAAGCGTGTGGCCCCCAGTCATACTTGGCTTTGGATTTAGGGAAAATATTTTTTGAGAAAAATGAGAAAAATAAGTGGAAATGTAAACTAATTAAGGTTACGTTTTCGATATAAACAGACTGCAGGAGATTCGGGAGGTTAAGAAATAACCTCCATCTCTGGGCAGAAAGGACGCGAAGCCCGCATCAGTGGCATCGGCCTTGAAACGTGAAGGGGAGAAACATTCATGTTGATCCAGACGCCAGAATGCAAAGCTGATCTGGCCAAAGGGCCTGCTTTTGATGCTCTGATCGAGGACATCAGTTCCCGTGCTCTTGAGTTCCGGGAAAACCGCAGGATCACCAAAGATATCATTGAAAAATTTCAAGAAATTGGCGTGTATCGTGCATTGGTTGCGCGTCAATTTGGGGGAATGGAAGTGTCCCCCATGTCTTTCCTTGAATTGATAGAACGCATTGGCTGGGCCGATGCCTCGGCCGGTTGGGTTGCCAGCTTTGGTGTTTCTGCAACTTATCTGGTTGCATTGCCCCTTGAAACACTCAAGAAATTATATGCCAACGGGCCTGATATTGTTTTTGCTGGCGCCATTTTTCCGGCTCAACCTGTGCAGGTTAAAAATGACCATTTTGTTGTAAAAGGTCGTTGGCCATTTGCCAGTGGGTGCACCGGGGCGTCTTTTATCGGTGTTGGTATTGCCGTTGCAGATGAAGAGTGCGGTTTACCCCGTACGGCAGTTCTGCCAGCTACTGATGTAACCATTGATGAAACATGGAACACCATTGGCCTTTCTGGCACAGGTAGCCACGATGTGGTGGTGAGTGATGTAGAGGTTGCGCCGGAATGGACGTTTATCCGAGGTGGTGCCTCATCTCTGGATTTGCCTCTCTATCGCTATCCTTCCCTATGTTTCGCCGCACAGGTCCTTTCTGTTGTTGGTTTGGGTTGTGCGCAGCGGGCTATTGATGAAGTTGTCAAAATGGCCGCTGGGCGTAAATCCATCACTGGTGCCCCTACAATGGCTGATCGTGCTCAGGTTCAGGCCGCGGTTGGTGAGGTTTCTGCTCAGCTTTCCGCTGCGCGTGCTGCTTTTTATGGTGTTACAGCAGAAGCATGGGATGTCCTGAGTGATGGTGGCACTGTTACGGAAGATCTTGCAAACCGTATTCGGCTGGCTGCAACCCATGCTGCACAAACATGTGCCGAGGTAGCCCGAACCTGTTTTGCTCTGGGTGGCATTGCTGCCGTTCATAAAGACCACATTCTGGCACGTTGTTTGCAAGACTGCGTTGTTGTTGCGCAACATGCCTTTATGGGGCGCGGAAATTACGAAGCTGCAGGCCGTGTCATGCTTGGTCGTGGCGGGCGCCCTGGTTATCCATAATTTATAAGTGAGAAAAACAATGTCAAATCCAGACAAAAAGCCATTGCGCGTTCTGTTTTGTATTGGTGTAACACAGACATTTTTTGATTTGCCTGCATCTGGCATCAAAACAGTATGGGCAGGAGTGGGTGAAATGCTGAAAGGCATGAACTCCCTGCCAGGGCTGACAATTCTGGGAACGATGGATGATGATCAGGTTATGGTCGGTGCATCTCATGCTTTCCCGTGGACCTGCTATATTCTTGCAGATGTTGATAGCGTGGAAACCGTTACCGCTGCTTGCAACCTGTTCCGTGTAACAGAAGTGGGTGAGCATCGGCTCTGGCGTTACCTCAGAGTGGAAGCCCGCATGGGCCGCGTGCTTGAAGTTCCAGCCTAAAACATATGACTCGTTCTGTGTCTGAAAAAGGCATGCAAGGTTTCCGCCCGTAATAGGCGAACAATATTTTTTGATCCTTCATAAAGAGGATTTGCGTTCATGACAGCTTTTCCTGATGTCAAACAGCTTCTCGCAGAAGATCGTGCTGATGGGTCCATTTACAGCAATTCTGATCTGTATGACATGGAAATGGACCGTATTTTCATGCATAACTGGATATGGGTTGCTCATCGGAGTGAGCTTCCTGAACCAGGTCAATTTATTACCACTTTTGTTGGTAGCCACCCTGTTATTGTTTCACGGGATAGGCAGGGTGTGGTGCATGTTATGCTTAACCGCTGCCGCCACCGTGGGGCGACTGTGTGTGAGCAAAAGCACGGTAAAGCCGCCAGTTTTGTATGCCCATATCATGGCTGGGCCTATGGGTTGGATGGCGCGTTACGTGGTGTGCCGCATCAGGACGGCTATACCGGTCAACTTGATAAATCCAAGCTTCCTCTCGTAAATCTGAGAGTGGAAGAATATAATGGATTGATTTTTGCCACCTTTGATAAATCCATTATGTCTTTGGAAGACTGGCTTGGCCGGGCCAAACCGTGGATTGATCTGTTCATGAAGCAGGGTGCTTATTGGCCCATTAAAACCATGGGTGAGCATAAATTTACTTTTCCGGGAAACTGGAAAATCCAGCTCGAAAACACAACAGATGCTTACCACTTCCCTATAGTTCATAAGCCATATCTTGATTCTGTTGATAAGGAGACAGAAGATACATTCTCCTTCCTAGATGGAGAGGGATATGTAGAAGACTTGGGGCATGGCCACTCTGTTATGGTTATGATTCCAGATTTGGTGGATCTTGAAGAAGATCTGGATCGTCCCATTCCCATGCGCTTTGAAAAATTGGCTGAAGATCTAAGTAAGGATCACACACCTCAAGAAGTCAGACGCATTGTGCGTGCTGTCGGTGGAACGGGTTTCAATCTCAATCTGTTTCCAAATCTTGCGTGTTCAATGGCATTTTTCCGTGTTCTACGGCCTTTGTCTGTAAACGAAACAGAAATACGGCATATTGCTATTGGAATGGATGGTGGCCCAGCTATCGCCAATCAGGCTCGGTTGCGCCTTCATGAACACTTTCAAGGGCCAATGGGTTTTGGCACGCCTGATGATGCAGAAGCATGGGATCGTGTGCAGCGCGGTTCACTTGCAGGGCGCGATATTCCCATTTTGTTAAATCGAGGTATCGGGCACGAAGCAAAGCGTGAAAACGGTAATCTCTATAGTGATGTCAGTGCAGAAACAGGAATGCGCGCTGCGTACCGGCAGTGGTTTGCAGATATGACCGAGGAGAATGAAGCATGAGCATTTCTCTGAATGATGCCGTAGAGCTTGTAACGTTAGAAGCTGATCTGCTGGATGATGGACAGTTTACTGAATGGCTCAAGCTTTATACGCAATCAGGTTTTTATATTATTCCTATTGATCCTGATGCAGACGATTACGCCGATACACTGAACTATGCGTATGATGATGCTGAAATGCGTCAAAAACGCGTTGAACGTTTGATTGGGGGGCGCGCTATTTCAGCAGCTCCTCCAGCACAGACAATCCGGTTGCTTTCACGCTACAGGCTTCTGGAATCTGATGATCAGCGATGTGTGCTCCGTTGCGCCCAGTTGTTAACGGAGCTTCGGCAAGGGCGGGAGCGTTCTTATGCAGCCAATGTGATATTTACGTTGGTGAAAGAAGAAGATTCTCTAAAAATCGATCAGAAAGTCATTAAGATTTTAGGATCAACAGAGTCTCTAACAGCCGTGAGTTATATCCTATAATGCGGACGGCTTTGGTAACAGGCGGAGCGCAGGGGCTTGGTGCTATTATAGTGTCAAGCCTCGTGCAGGCGGGCTATCGGGTTGCAATTGCGGATATCAACCCAGATGTGGCTCAACATTTGGTAAAGGAACATGGCGAGGAAAAGGTTGCTGTTTTCGGGCTGGATGTAAGCAATGAAAACTCGGTCGAACAGGTTCTGGACCAGGTTGAAGAACGCTTTGGCTTACCATGGCTCTTGGTAAATAACGCGGCAGTTATGAAGGCACAGCCTGTGCTGGAAATTGATATGCCAACGTTTGAGCGTATTATATCGGTTAACCTGTGTGGGACTTTCCTGTGTAGCCAGCGGTTTGCACGGCGTCTTGTCGCAGCCAAGCAGAGCGGGCGAATTGTAAATATCGGCTCGTTGGCGGGGCAAAATGGTGGATCTGCTACAGGGGCACATTATGCAGCCTCAAAAGGGGGTATTCATACCCTTACCAAAGTGTTTGCGCGGGATCTGGCGCCGTTAGGGATTACCGTTAATGCAATAGCGCCAGGTCCGTTAGATCTACCGTCTGTTGCAGCAACAATTGGTGCAGATCGTTTGCCAGCTCTTAAAGCTGCATTGCCAACAGGTAAGCTAGGCCGCCCCATTACGGTGGCGCGCATGGTTGTGGAAATGGCGCGTGAAGATGCTGATGGGCTAACGGGATCTACAATTGATATTAACAGTGGATTGTATTTGCGATGACCAGACAATCTCATTTGTTGAATGTTACAGTAGATGCATGTCAATTGCGCGGATCTGTCCTTTGCTTTGATCTCAAAGCCTCTAATGGAGCAGATCTGCCGGTGTGGGAAGCTGGTGCCCATATTGACCTGTATCTTGAAGAAGGGTTGATCCGCCAATACTCCTTGTGCGGGAACCCGGCTGATCGGAAGCGGTATTCTTTAGCTGTGCTGTTGGACCCTAAATCTCGAGGAGGGTCCATTGCTGTGCATCGTCTTGTGCGTGATGGGGCACAACTTCAGATCAGCCTACCACGTAATTTGTTTCCATTGGATTGTGATGCAGAAAGCAGTTTGCTTATTGGTGGTGGCATAGGCGTTACGCCGATGATCGCAATGGCATATGAACTGTATGATAAAGCGCAAAACTTTGCTCTGCACTATGTTGCGCGTGATCCGGTTTTTGCGCCTGTTTTACAGGCTCTTCCTTTTGCCGACCATGTTGTTATTCATGATCACAGTCAGGCAGAACGGCCACGCTTTAACGTGCAGAATACGCTTGCCCAATGGATAGATCAAAACGGATCTGGGGTTCATGTGTATGTGTGTGGTCCAGAAGGGTTGATGCAGGCCGTTGCGCAGGCAGGTAGCGCTTGTGGATTGCCAGAAGAGCATGTGCATCAGGAAGCCTTTTCTGCCCAACCCGTAGAAGGTGGGGCTGGATTTGAAGTGCTGGCTGCCAAAAGCGGGGTGCGTGTTCAGGTTGCAGAAGATGAAACCATAGCAGCAGCTTTTGCCCGTTCTGGTGTGCGTGTGCCTGTAAGTTGTGAGCAAGGTATCTGTGGCACATGTGTTGTATCTGTTCTGGAAGGTGAGCCAGACCATCGTGACGAATATCTGACAGACGAAGAAAAAACGGATCAGATTGCTCTTTGTTGCTCACGATCCAAAACTCCTTTGCTTGTAGTAGACCTATGAACAAAATACCTCGTGTTTGTATTGCCGGTATGGGAGGAATGGGTGGAACCTTTGCATCCATTCTTTCATCCAGACCAGTCATACTATCTGTTGTTGCACGGGGCAGCACTTTACAAGCCTTACGCGAGAATGGATTGGTTTGTCAGAATGGATCAGAAATTACGCGGCATTCTCTTAGAGTAAATGATCGCGCACCTTCTGAAATACAGGATCTGATCATTCTTTCTGGTAAATCCTACCAACTGCCTGATCTGTTCAAAACTGTTAGCCATGCCGTAGGCCCGAACACACTTATTATACCTGTTCTGAATGGCCTGCCATGGTGGATGATTGCACAGACAAATACAGCACGAAGTGTTGTTAAAAAGATTACCCATACTTTGGACCCAGAAGGTAATCTTGGCAGTATTCCAACCGAGAATATTATAGGGTGTGTTGCTTATGCTTTTGCTCAGGTAACTGCGCCAGGGAAAGTAAATATTTCTGGCTCTCCTCGATTTATATTGGGGAATGCACTACCCGGTCAGAATACTGTTGATAGGGTTTTGACGTGGCTGGAAGGTGGAGAAGGGCATTTTGCAGAAACATCTGATATTAAAAAGGAAATCTGGAACAAACTTTCTTTGAATGTTGCAACAAATTTTTTATCAGTTCTATGTGAGGGAACTTTAAAAATTCTCTCTTCCAATCCAGATCTTTGCGTATTGGTCAGGCGGTGTCTTGTAGAAATTCAGGTTCTTGGTCAGGACTGTGGAATTGGCGGCTTACTTCCCATTGATGAGTTAATGAGCAAAGTGGAACAAGGGGGAAATCATCCCACATTCATGTTGCAAGATTATCTTCGGAATAAGCCATTGGAATTAGCTGCCATGGGGGATGTTATTATACGCCTTGCGCACCATCATGGGCTTGTTCTTCCTACTACAGAAGCACTTGTAGGCCTGACACGTAACAAAGCATCAAGACGTTATTAAGCTTGCAAAAGGAAGTAAAAATGTCGGACTTGTGGAGTGCTGATGAAACAAAGCTCCGTATTCAATTAGCGGAATGTTATCATCTCATTGATTATTTTGGATGGACTGAAATGATTTTTAATCATATTTCAGTCCGCCTTCCGGGTGAACCAAAGCGTTATTTGGTAAATGCTTTTGGTTTAAATTATGATGAAGTCACGCCAGAAAACTTACTGATTGTGGATGCTGACGGGCATATTATCAGTAACAGTGCAAATAAGCCTAATCCGGCAGGATTTGCGTTACATGGCTCTATTCATGGTGCGCGAAATGACATTCATTGTGTTATTCATACACATACCAATGCTGTCTGTGCTGTTGCCATGAAAGAGCAAGGCTTTAGCCACGATAATTTTTACGGGGCGCAGCTTTTTGAACGCGTTGGGTATCATGATTTTGAAGGTATCACCCTTTATGATGATGAACGCCCACGTATGCTTGCCAGCTTGGGCAACAAGCATGTTCTGGTTTTGCGGAATCATGGTGTTGCTGTTGGTGGAGCAGATGTACCACGTGCCTTTTTCCTGCTTTGGATTGTGCAAAGAGCGGCCGAAATTCAGTGCCAGACAGGTATGATTCCCGGAAAAGACATTACTCTTTCAGATGAAATACGCCGGCGCTGTGCGCAAGATGCAGAAGGCGTGATTGCAAATTCACAAGCTGCCCAAAAGATGTTTGATGCAGCAGTGCGCAAAATACGTAAAGAACGAGGCCCCCTGTGGGCAGGAGATCAAGTATGAATGCTAACACCACAATGCGAGATGATTTTCGCAAAGCAATGTCGCATTTTGCAACAGGGGTAGCCGTTGTAACTGCCCAAGGAGAGCAGGGGGCACAGGGGGCTACTATTAGTGCGCTAAGTTCTGTTTCCTTGGATCCTGTTTTACTGTTAGTTTGCCTCAACCGCAAAAGTTCAACTTATAAGGCCATTGCGGAAAGTGGACGTTTTGCACTGAGCATTCTCTCCAAAAATCAGGAAGATAAAGCTTATTTCTTTGCATCTCCAGCATTGGATAAAAATGTAGAGACAGAAACACTTTGTCATGAAAATGGTAGTTTGTTTGTAAAGGATGCTCTTGTGCATATTTCCTGTTCTGTACAAGAAACTTTAACAGGTGGCTCTCACGAAATCTTTCTAGGAAGCCCAGACTACGTGAAAGTAACAGGTACAGAACCTTTGTTGTATTTTAAAGGTGGTTTCAATTTGTTCTAAAAATAACATGTAAATACGAACCTACCTACAGTTCTGCAAAGGAATGGTTATGCTGCCAGATCCCACGGTTATTGCTGAAAACCTTATTGATACAATTAACAAGCATGAAGGTAAGATTCATGCATTTACGCAGTACAATCCCGAACAGATACGGCGGGATGCAGCCTATCTTTCTGCTGGGTCTCTGACAGGGATGAGCGTTGGCGTAAAAGATATTGTAGAAACTGAAGCATATTTCACCGAGTATGGGTCCGGCATCTACAAGAACAATCAATCTCGTGCAGATGCAGCCTGTGTTACATTGCTAAAGCAGGCAGGTGCATTGGTGGCTGGTAAAACAGTCACAACAGAATTTGCTTTTTTTCAACCCGGCCCAACAGTAAATCCATATGATACAGCACGCACACCGGGAGGTTCATCTAGTGGATCTGCTGCGGCTGTAGCATGTGGTATGGTGGATATAGGTATTGCGTCTCAAACAGCTGCGTCTCTTACCCGTCCGGCATCTTATTGCGGTATTGTTGGTTTTAAACCTTCTTATGTACGCTACAATGCAGCAGGGGTGAAATATCTGGCCCCATCATTTGATGCGCTGGGTGTTGTTACGCGAGATGTAACTTCGGCAATTAAAGCTGATAATGTATTAAAAGGGCCAAAATCAGCAAGCGTTGAACTGCCCTTGCAAAAGCCGAAACGCATCGGGTTTTGCAAAACCCCGTGGTGGAGCCAAGGAGATGCAGACATGCATCAGGCTCTGCAAAGTGCTGCGGATTTGTTCGGGCAACATACATCTCTTGAAGAAGTAGATTTGGCAGATTTTGAAGAAGGCGCGGATCTGCATCTGACCATTATGAGTTATGAAGCAGCTCAGTCTCTCGCATGGGAATATACAACAAAGCGTGAACAAATAAGCCCACAGATAGCCGCGTTGATTAAAGCTGGTCAGGCTATTACCCGACAGGATTATGAGGAGGCGCTAGCAAAAGCACAAAATCTACGGCAAAAAGCAGATATCCTGTTTGAAACGTATGATGTACTTCTTGCTCCCGCAGCACCGGGAGTTGCACCTTTATTGGAAGAAGGTACAGGTAGCCCGCTTTTTAGCCGTTTATGGACACTTTTGTACCTGCCTTCTCTTACTTTGCCGGGTATGGTGAATAAGGCTGGTTTGCCTATTGGCGTGCAATTTCTAGGACGCTATGGAGTGGATGAAGCCCTATTATCTTATGGCTTATGGGCAGAACAGATTTTGCCAGACCGTCCGCTTTGTTCTGGTTAATTTTATCATAATGGTAACTGGAGGATACAAATCCTCTGGTTACCGATTAATAAATATTCTGATATATTTTACTGCATGTATTTATTAATGTGCGAATTTCATGATCGTCAAAATTATGGAAAGCTCGGCCAAAAATAAGAGAGGCAATGCCGCGCACTTCTGTAAATACTTGCATACCTTTTTCTGTAAGACGAACGTCCGTAACCCGTGCGTCATGTTCTGAAACAGAGGTGCTGATGAGATCTTCGTTTTCCATACGATAGATCAATTTGGTCATGGTAGAAATACGGATAACGGCCAAGTCTGCAATCCGGCCAATGGGCGCGTATTCGTGCTCGTGTAAAATAGCAAGCACACGCCATCGGGGAATATCCATGCCAATGGGCTTAAGATGTGCGTCCATGCGTATCTGGTAGAGGCTGACAAGACGGGTCAGGTGGAAAAAAGGCGAGGCATCGGAGGAAAAAAGTTGATCTTTAGGGTCTGCCTGACGCCACACCTTGCCACTACGTGATTTTACCACAATCTCATTCCTCATGATGCACTGTAGAATGCTCTAGCCTTTTTGTATTGGCCTGTGAAGTAATCTGCTGCGCATGTGCAGTGTCCGGCTTTGTGGGAATGTTTTTTATCGGCTTAAACTTCACTATGACAAAATAAGCCGAGGCTCGCTTCGAAATATTTTGGAATCTAACGACTGGCCAGAATAAGACGCGGTAAAAACACTTTCTGTTCAATCAGTTATACGTGATGTCAGTATCTGCGTAATCCGATCTATCGTGAGGAGAAACAACGCGGAGAAATCTTCATGATTCAAAATTCTGTTGCATCAGAATTCAGGGAGGCTCTGAAAGTCCTGCCATCCTTTGATGGTCTTTCGGATCAAAACCTCGCAGCAACCCGCAAGGCGTTTATCGCGGCTATTCGTAATGTGCCGGTTACCGAATATCCAGATGTCACTCTCGAAGAGTGTCATGTGCCCGGGCCTTCTGGCGCTCCAGATGTTCCGGTCGTGATTTACCGGCCCAAAGATAAACATCCGTATGCACCAGCACTGGTTTACATTCATAGCGGCGGCATTGTCAGCGGTACGCCGGAAGTGGATGATGCGAGATGCCGACAGCTTGTGAACGAACTGGGCTTGGTGATCTTTTCTGTTGATTACCGTCTCGCGCCCGAGGCTCCATACCCAGCGGCGATAGAGGACTGTTATGCTGTTCTGAAATGGGTTCATGAGCAGTCTGCTCATCTGGATATTGATCGTGATCGTCTGGTCATCGGTGGGGATAGTGCCGGTGGAGGTCTAACCGCCTGTCTTGCCTTGTTGGCACGAGACAGAGCAGAAGTGAAAGTTCTTTTCCAGTTGCTCATCTACCCCATGTTGGATGACCGAACGGGCACCACTGTCATGCCCTCGCCAGAATTAGGGCAGTATATATGGACCCGTTCTGCCAATCACTATGCATGGAATGCTTATTTGGGTAAGGCGCCTGGAAGCGCAGGCGTTTCTGAATATGCGGCGGCGTTTCGTGCGAAAGATCTGGCAGGGCTGCCGCCGGCTTATATCGGGGTCGGGTCGCTAGACTTGTTTCTGGATGAGGATCTCGAATATGCACGGCGCTTGATGGCAGCGGGTGTGCCAACAGAAGTCTGTGTCGTTCCCGGTGCTTATCACGTGTTTGATGTATTCATTCCTGATGCACCATTGAGCATACAGTTCAGACATTCCTATTTTACAGCTCTAAAACGCGTACTTTCCGTTTAGAAGCGTCATTTTTCTGTTTTACAAAACCAAGAGCATATCATGATCTTCTGATCCATCAGACTTAATACGGGCATGCATGTGTTCAATGTGCTCAAAGCCAAAACTATCGGATGGAAGACATCACCGAATGAGGTGATCATGATGGATGCTTCCGTTATTATTTTCCGCAGTGAGTTCCGTTAGGTGTAGCAATGCCTGCAGCAGAACGGTCCCGTGCGTGACCGTACCTCGGATCGTCGACGCGGAAATCTCACAGAAGGGTTGTACATCGGGTTAGATTATGAAAAAGTCTATTTTGTGTAAAAGAAATTTTCGTAAGCTATAAGAAAACCCGATGCAGACAGAGTGTAGCGCAGGCGCGTATGAGTTTCCAGCCTCCTATGGACGGCGTGTTGTAGCCCGTTTTGACGGGGGTCGCATGAGTTCGGATGGCGGTGTCATCCTGGTAAAGCAGGTCGATGATAGTCTGGGGTTCAGTCGCCGTTTTGCTGCATGTTTTCGCGATGAGCGGCATCCTGCCTTTGTGGAATACCGGGTTGAAGACCTTGTCCGTCAGCGGATCATGGGCCTGGCACTGGGCTATGAAGACCTTAATGACCATGACGCTTTACGTCATGATCCTGTCATGGGTCTGGTATCGGGACGTCTGTCAGGAAGCCGGGCCAACTGTGCGGCACTGGCAGGAAAATCCACGCTGAACCGGCTAGAGCGCAGTGGGCAGCAGGCAGATCGTTACTGCCGCATCATTGCTGATCATGAGGCCCTGGCTACCCTGTTCGTGACGCTTTTCATGGACCAGCATGAGCGCGCACCCGCCCGGATCGTTCTGGATGTGGATGCCACCGATGACCGTATCCATGGCCATCAGGAAGGCCGGGCCTTTCATGGATATTACGGCCATAACTGCTATCTGCCGTTATACATCTTCTGCGGGGACCATCTCCTCAGCGCTACCCTGCGCACGGCAGACAGGGACCCGGGGAAGGAAGCACTGGCAGACATCCGCCGGATCGTGGAGCAGATCAGGAGCCGCTGGCCCCGGGTGCGTATCCTGGTGCGTGGGGACAGCGGTTTCGCCCGGGACAGTCTGATGACATGGTGCGAAGACAACCACGTTGACTTCCTGTTTGGGCTTGCAGGCAACACCCGCCTGTATGACCGGATTGCCTCTTTGTCCGCTGAGGTTCGTGACGAAGCCGCCACGACAGGCAAAGCGGCGCGCGGTTTCGCCTCCTTTGACTGGATCACAAAGGACAGCTGGACGCGCCGCAGGCGGGTCGTGGCCAAGGCCGAATGGCGCCACGGCAACCGCTATCATCGCTTTATTGTCACCACGCTACCGCAGGGAATGTCCGACCCCCGCCATCTCTACGAACAGATTTACTGCGCACGCGGGGATATGGAAAACCGCATCAAGGAATGCCAGATGGATCTGTTCTCAGACAGGACCTCGTCCCACACCATCCGGGCCAACCAGCTCCGGCTGTGGTTCTCGGCCGCAGCCTATGTCCTGCTGACCGCTCTGCAAAGACTGGCCCTTGGCCAGACCAGCCTGGAGACGGCGACCTGTGGCACCATACGCGCACGACTGCTCAAAATCGCGACACGTGTAACGCTCAGCGTCCGTCGGATTGTCCTGTCCATGCCGGACATGTTCCCCTGTCAGCATGAATTCGCCCTCGCTCATGCACGATTGTGAAGGCTCCGGCAGGCCATCTGAAGAAATAGACAGCGCACAGACCACATAGCTTCCACCAACACTGCCTTCTCAGGCCGTGACACCCTCACTGCGTTCAGAACCCGCCGCCAGAAGCAGAATATCGTCAATATTCCAGATCGGGCTCCTGTGGGATGACTGAACTCTACAAAATGACCCGAAATTGCCTCAAGTGTGAGAAATCCGCGTCGAGGAGCCGTTCTTGCTCTCGGCATTTGTGACGCAAGCTCGATAGAGGAATCGAGCCTGTAAAGAATGGAGTGCCTGTATTTTTGAAAGGAAAGGCAGATTTCTGAACCTGCTTATCTCAAGCCACTCGAAACGAAACCTTAAGGTTTTTAGTTTTGAGCAAAAGTGGCGTCCCGTACGGGATTCGAACCCGTGTTGCCGCCGTGAAAGGGCGGTGTCCTAGGCCTCTAGACGAACGGGACAAGAGGCTGATGCGGCTTCCTACGAGAAAAACATCTTGAGCACAAGAAGATTCTTTAAGGTGCATATGCGTTTGGTAAGAAAATGCAGGCAAATGCTCAATTTGTGACGGAATACGGACAGATGCATGGATAGGAGTAACGGAAAAAGACTGTTTTCAGCTGCAATAACGATGGTCAGGAATGATGAAGCAACGGTAATGCTGGTGCACGGGCTTAACAACAAACTGCGGAGAATATAAATTTCTCAAATGTTTTTTGGGCGTAAGCTAGCCTTTGTTAGTAACACTCATACATTTTCTGGTTACTTTTTGCTCCAAAAGTCAGGCGCTAGAAATCTTTTTTGTATTTAAGGTGTCTGGCCCCTTGCATCTGGAGCAGAAGCCTGCTTGCAGAGGCAGTATGCAAGGTTTGTCAGAAAATACAGGTTGGTTTCCCGTCGTGTTTCGCATGGAAGGCGAGCGGGTTCTTGTTGTGGGCGGCGGAAATGTAGCCGCCAGCAAGGTACAGCTTCTTGTATCTACAGGTGCGCGGGTGGAAGTGCTTTCGGCTTCCTTGTGTTCCGAACTTGAGCGTATGGTGGATAAAGGTGCCATACACCATTTTGCGCAGGATACATCTGTGCAGGATTTGCAGCCGCGTCTTTCAGGCTGCCGTCTGGTTTATCTGGCAACCAATGACCGAGATCTGAATCAAACACTCGCAACTCTATGTAAGGCCCATAATGTGCCGGTGTGTGCGGTGGATGATCCGGCTATTTCTACATTTATTACGCCTGCACTGGTTACACGGGGGAAGGTGCAGGTAGCCATTTCTACCGGAGGTGCTGCGCCTGTTCTGGCCCGTAGACTAAGAACAATGGTGGAGCGTGTTCTCCCAGAAGGGTTGCACCGTCTGGCGGACTTTATGTCCACCATGCGGGATGAACTGCGCCAACGTATTCCAGATACCTCTGCACGTCGGCAGCTATGGGAGCATTTTCTTGATGGAGAAGGTGCACGCGCGGCTTTGGCTGGAGATAAGGCTGAAGCCACACGCAACCTGCAGGAGTTGGAAGAGGGAAATGCTGCACGGGGCGAGGTCTGGTTGGTAGGAGCCGGGCCGGGTAATCCTGATTTGCTCACTCTGGCGGCTTTGCGGCTTATGCAGGATGCGGATGTTATTCTGTATGACAATCTGGTTGGTCCAGAAATTCTGAATTACGTGCGGCGAGATGCGGAACGTGTTTTTGTAGGCAAAAAGCGTAATCGCCATACATTGCCGCAAGAAGATATCAATTATGAACTGGTGCGTCGTGCGCAGGCTGGCCAACGGGTTTTGCGCCTGAAAGGCGGAGATCCCTTTATATTTGGCAGGGGCGGGGAAGAACTGGAAACACTGGTAGAGGCCGGTGTGCCTTTTCGGATTGTTCCAGGTATTTCTGCTGCCAATGGATGTGCCGCGTATGCCGGTATTCCCCTAACACATCGTGATTGTGCACAGGCATGCCTGTTTATTACGGGGCATGCACGTGCAGATGGTGTGCTGAATTTGGAATGGGAAACTATTGCCCTAAAAAATCAGACAGTGGTGATTTACATGGGGCTGACAATGATTTCTCAGCTTTGTGCCCAGCTTGTTAAGCACGGATTGCCTGAAAACTGGCCTGTTGCGGTGGTGGAAAAAGGTACTTTGCCAGAGCAAAGAGTATGTGAGGGCACGTTGGCAACGTTACCAGATCTGGTAGCAGAGCAGCAGATACAAAGCCCGGCATTGGTGATTGTAGGAGAGGTTGTACGCCATCGTGTGATCTCACCGCATCATTGATTGCAGATACAAGACCAAACCGTTGATATTTGCGGCATCTTTGGCTGCCGATTTTAAACCACTATCTATCGGGAAGACTGGATAGCGCATGACAAACACTTCATTCCCTCATGCAGATGCACCCAAACGGGCTGAAGCTGTGCTGGCGCAGTTGAAAGCGCAGTTTGGTGAACGTGTTTCGTGCAATGAATCTGTTTGTAAAGCCCATAGCCATGGAGAGGCTTTGCAGGTGTCCCGCATGCCAGCGGCTGTGGTGTTTGCTGAAAGCACGGCGGATGTATCCGATGTGCTTAAACTTTGCCATCATCATCAGGTGCCAGTGGTTGCATTTGGCGCAGGTACATCGGTGGAAGGGCATGTCACGCCACCAGAACATGCCATCAGCCTTGATCTTTCCCGTATGACAGAAGTGCTGGAAGTTAATCCGGCTGATCTGGATTGCCGCGTGCAGGCGGGTCTTACCCGGCAAGACTTGAATGTCCAGTTGCGGGATACAGGTCTGTTTTTTCCGGTTGATCCGGGTGGTGAAGCAACCTTGGGCGGCATGTGCGCCACGCGTGCTTCTGGCACAGCCGCGGTGCGTTACGGCACCATGAAGGAAAATGTGCTTGGACTAACAGTTGTTCTGGCAAATGGAGAAGTTATTCGTACTGGTGGGCGGGTGCGCAAGTCTTCCACCGGGTATGATCTTACGTCTTTGTTCGTAGGGTCTGAAGGCACGTTGGGGATTATTACAGAGGTGCAGTTGCGCCTGCATGGTATTCCCGAACAGCTTTCCGCTGCTATTTGCCAGTTCGAAAATCTGCATGATGCTGTCAGCACGGCTATTGAGATTATTCAGATGGGCGTGCCTATTGCCCGTGTGGAATTGATGGACGAAGTACAGATGGCTGCAAGTATCAGCTATTCTGGCCTCACAGATTTGCAGCCTCTGACAACTCTGTTTTTTGAATTTGCGGGTGCACCAGAATCTGTGCGTGAGCAGGTGAGTGTGACCGAAGATATTGCGCGCGAAAATAACGGTTTGCGCTTTATGTGGGCAGATACGGCCGATGAACGTGCGCGCCTTTGGAAGGCGCGGCATAATGCGTTCTGGGCAGCAAAGGCAATTGATCCATCAGCACGTGTTATCAGCACAGACTGCATTGTGCCCATTTCACGCCTGGCAGATCTGATAGATGGCGTTCGGCAGGATATTGCAGCTTCTGGCCTGCAGGCTGCTATTCTGGGGCATGTGGGTGATGGAAATTTCCACACTCTGATTATGACAGAAGATAGTGATGCCGGACATGTGCGTGCGCTTGATCTTGACCGCAAGATTGTTGCACGAGCTCTGGCGATGGGCGGTTCATGCAGCGGTGAACATGGCGTAGGTTTGGGAAAGCTGGAGTTTCTGGAAACAGAGCACGGGGCAGGGGCGCTCTCTGTCATGCGGGCGTTGAAAGCAACGCTGGATCCGCTGAACATTCTTAACCCCGGGAAACTATTGCCAGAAGGGCCTGTGTTCAAAGGGTAAGGAGCGTTCAGGCAACTTACCCGTATAAACTTGACATCTGCGTGTTATTTTCTGTTTATACACACAAAATCGTATTTATCTGAAATGGACTATAAATCATGTCTTCGTCCTTTTTATCCCGTAGGGTAATGCTTGCCGGAATGGGCGTGGCCATGATGGCCCCCTACGGTGTTGCACATGCTGATGGTCAGGTTCTGCGCATCGGCATTATTGCTGGTGAGGATGAAGATGTCTGGCGCGTGGTGGCGGAAAACGCTGCCAAGGAAGGTCTGACCCTCAAGATCATCCCGTTTTCAGATTACAATGCACCGAACGAGGCATTGGCTGAGCACGAACTGGATGCAAATGCATTCCAGCATGGGCCTTTTCTGGAAGCGCAGAACAAGGCCAAGAATTTCCATATCGTGCCTGTAGGTAACACCTATCTGTCTCCCATAGGTCTGTATTCTCGGCGCTGGAAATCTGTTGCAGAATTACCAAACAAGGCCGTGATTGGTGTGCCGAATGACCCGACGAATGAGGGGCGCGCCCTTTTGCTGTTGCAGAAATTGGGGCTGATCAAAGTGGCGGAAGATGCCGGTCTGGTGCCCACAGCGTTAGATATTACCGAAAATCCACGCCAGATTTCTGTAAAAGAAATGGATGCCGGAATGGTGGGGCGCGCGCTGCCAGATATGGATGCGGCTGTGGTGAATACAGATTGGGCCAACAAAGCAGGCATTGATCTGCAGAAAGAGCGGATTGCACAGGAAGCCCCGCAAAATAACCCGTATGTCTGCTTTATTGCTGTGAATGAGACAGACAAAAATGCACCGTGGGTCAGCAAGCTTGTTTCAGCTTTTCAGCAAGATAATGTCAAACAGGCATTGGCGCAGGCATTTCATGGTGCGGTTGTGCCGGGTTGGTCATGAGTCTTTTACAGGTTGAACATCTTACCCGCTCATTTGGCGGGCAGCCTGCCCTCAAGGATATTTCTTTTACGGTGGGCAAGGGCGATAGCCTTGGCATCATCGGGCGTTCAGGGGCGGGAAAGTCCACCTTGTTGCGGTGCCTATGTGGGCTGGATCGTCCTCAATCCGGGCGTATTCTGCTGGAAGGGCAGGATCTGGCAGTTCTGCCAGAATCTCAGATCATTCCCTTACGGCGGCGTATCGGGCTGGTGTTTCAGCATTTCAATTTGCTGACATCCCGCACCGTTGCCGCCAATGTGGCTTTGCCATTGGAAATTGCAGGTATCCCGCGTGATCAGCGGGTAAAACGTGTCGCAGAACTGCTTGATCTAGTGGGGTTGGCTGATCACGCCAATAAATATCCTGCCATGTTATCTGGCGGGCAAAAGCAGCGTGTTGGTATTGCCCGTGCCCTTGCAGCACAACCTGCCTTGCTGTTGTGCGATGAAGCAACTTCTGCGCTAGACCCGGAAACAACAGAGTCGATATTGGCTTTGTTAAACAGCATCAATCGTGAATTGGGGCTGACCATTGTTTTTATCACGCATGAAATGGACGTTGTGCGTGCATTGGCCAAGCATGTTCTGGTGCTGGATCATGGTCGGATCATAGCACGTGGTCTGCCCGCTGATATTTTGGAAGAAACAAGCCTGCAAGCTGCTTTACCCCCCAATATGGAACGTAGCCCGCAGGAAGGTAGCCACGCAGTGGTAAGACTAACGGTGGATCAAAACCTGATTATGGCACCGTTACTGCAAAATGTGCAGGAGATGTGCCAGACACAGGCTTCCTTATTACGCGTTATTCCTGCTGAAGATGCAGAATATCAGGTTTTGGATGTTCTTTTACAGGTCGGGGATGTTTCCGTCGCAACCATGAACTTTCTTCAGCAAAATTGTCATGCAGCAGAAGTGGTAGGCTATGTCCCGGCTCATTCTTGATCTGCTATGGCACGCCACTGGCGAAACGCTGATAATGGTGTTGGTATCCGGTTTTATTGCGGTTCTTTTTGGGCTGCCATTAGCCGTTTTTATGGTTGTAGCTGGGCGAGGCGGCCTTTATCCATTGCCGGTGCTGCCACGTTTGCTTGGTGTGGTGATTGATGCCATCCGGGCTGTGCCATTTATTATTCTGTTGGTGCTGCTTATTCCATTTACCCGAATGATCGTGGGCAGTGCGTTGGGCACAACTGCTGCCATTGTTCCGCTTTCCATTGCCGCTATTCCGTATTTTGCGCGCATTGCTGAGGTTTCCCTGCGGGAAGTTGATCATGGATTGGTTGATGCCGTGCGCGCCATGGGCGGAACGCGCTGGATGGTTATCCGGTATGTTTTGCTACCAGAAAGCATGCCTGCGCTTGTATCCGGCATAACAGTTACACTGGTAACCTTGGTGGGTGCATCAGCCATGGCAGGCACTATTGGTGCCGGTGGTTTGGGGGATCTGGCTATTCGCTATGGTTATCAGCGCTTCAATACAACAGTGATGTTAGGGGTGGTTACTGTATTGATTGTGTTGGTGACGGGTATGCAGGCCTTGGGTAACTGGCTTTCACGTATATTGCGCCATTCAGAACGTACCAGAAGTGCAGATTAAGATTGGAAGAATCTTCTCTCTATTCTTAATCGAATAGAGAGAAGATTATAAAATTAAGCGCCTACAAGTTCCGCATCTGCTGCAGATCCAAAGAATTCATAGTGGATCTGGTTTTCTGGCACGCCAGCTTCGGTAAGAGCTTTAATCATGTCCCGCATAAAGCTATCAGGCCCACAGATATTGTAATCTGTAGTGATATCTACACGGGGTTTAAGCCATTCTGCAGTGATTCTGCCTTCATGCAACTTTACGTTCTTGTTTGAACGGTTTGTGGGCATGGGAGAATGGCTATAGAAAATATCAGCTTCAAGCGCATCTTTTTCAGCCAAAGTGTAGATGTAATCTGTAAATGCTTCATCCTGTGCAGTGTGCACGCCGTGGATGTAGTGGATATTGCGCTTGGTTCCATCCTTCAGAAACGCACCGAGGGTAGAAATAAAAGGTGTTTGTCCAACACCTGCACACAGCAGAACAATTTTGCTGTTTTGCTCTGTTCCAGGCGTAAAGTCTCCCGCTGGTGCAGAAACGTCCAGAACCTGCCCTTCTTGCACGGTATCATGCAGCCATTGAGAAACCACACCACCATCCGCGCGGCGCACACTAATGCGGTAATGATCTGCGCCGGGTTCGGAAGAAATACTGTAGTTACGGCGTTGTGAGCCGTGCCTCGGAACATCTAGCTTGAAGCTGAGATATTGCCCGGCTTCGTGTTTCATAATGGGTTTGTTATCCACGGGCACCAGTTCGAAGGACGTGATGGTATGACTTTCACGCACTTTGCGGCGCACCGTAAACGGGCGCCAGCCTATCCATCCGCCAGGGGCTGCGGCATGTTCTTCGTAAATCTGTTTTTCACGGCCCATGAGAATGTCTGCCAAGAACCAGTAAGCCTTACCCCATGCTTCCAGAATTTCGGGTGTGGCAGCGTCACCCAGCACATTAGCAATTGCTCCCAAAAGTGCATCAGCTACGTAGGGGTAATGTTTGGGCAGAATATTTAGCCCAACATGTTTTTCGGCAATACGTTCAACCATACCGCCCAAAGCGCCAAGGTTATCAATGTTACGCGCATAAGCCAGCACAGCCAGAGCAAGGGCTTTAGGTTGTTCACCATCTTTTTGGTGAGACATGTTGAAAAGGTCCCGAATATCGGGGTTGGACAGCAGGCGTTTGTACATTTCCTGCGTAATATCTAGCCCGTGTGCTTCAAGAGCTGGAACACAGGCCTTTATAATTGAGAGTGTTTTTGCATCAAGCGGAGAAGGCATGGAGAAGATCCTATAAAATGTATTTAATATACATCTTATAGATACCTAAAAAGGTGTCAATACGATGAATCTTTTGTGCGGAGATGGCTGCATTGTGGTGCACGCAATATTTAGGTGTATGAGCGCACTATATTTAGGATATTATGTTAGATAATGGTTAATATTAAACGATTTATGAAAAAAGAGATTTTTTGATTTTGCATTTCTGTAAATCTAAGCTTACTTACTGCACATAACAAAATATGTTATCAGGTTATTAAGTTTGTAATGATCTGCCATACTTTGCAGAGCATGAAATATGGCAACCATAAAATATTGGGTATGCTACAAGAACCACGGTAACTCTGGAGCAATGGATATAAAGAACAATGGCTGACCAGGACGACGTTATTTCACCCGGGATAGATCTTGGGCAAAGAATCAAGATCCTGCGTAAATCCGCTGGACTAACACAGCAGCAGGTTGCAGACGCGCTGGGGGTTTCAAGGCCGGCTATCGCTTTTTGGGAAACCGGACGGGAAGGAAGTGCCAGAAAGCATATTCCCAAACTGGCTGCGCTTTTTAATGTTGACCCAGAAATTTTTCTGACAGGCTATGTGCAGGAAGATATTGAGCTGGTGATTACGCCCGATGAACATGATGTAATTCGCCTTTACCGTATGCTTGATCCCTCTCGCAAAGTATCTGCGCAGAAGTGGTTGGAACGGCAGGCACGCATGGCCCGGCAGGAAGACTGAGTTTATCGGACAAATTTTATACGCTAGGTAACTTCTTTTCAGTGTTTATAGGCGCAAACCTTCATAAATACTGAAAAGAAGTTACCTCTATGAAGGCGTTGCTTAAAGGTGCTCTAAAGCAAGGGCGGCCGCAGAAGCAACATCATGCCTTAAGGCAATAACATTGCCCTTTCCGTAAGGGTGAACCCGGTTTGTTAAAATCAGAACAAAGCTTTCTGTTTGTGGCACCAACCACAGAGACGTGCCTGTAAATCCGGTATGACCAAACGATCCCGCGGGAAAGTAATCTCCTCGCGGGGTAGAATAATGGGTATTAATATCCCACCCTAAACCACGTTGGTCGGTTTTGCCCGCAGGCTGCTGTGGGGATGACATCGTGACCAGAGTTTCGGCCTTAAGCGGAAAAGGAGAAGACCGCCCAGCGCGCTTGTTGAGGAGTGCAATGGCGTAGAGGGTCATGTCATCCGCGCAGGAAAACAATCCTGCATGGCCTGCAACACCACCCATTCGGCGTGTTGTTGGATCGTGCACAATGCCGCGTAGAAGGTTCTCTTTTTCATCATACTGAGTAGGAGCGATGGCGCTGTAAAGTGTAGGTGCCGGAGTAAAGAAGGTTTTTTTTAAGCCCAGAGGTTTGAGAATATGCTGAGTTGCGTAGTCTTGTAAGGTAAGGCCAGAGAGCTTTTCTACAATCAACCCAAGCAAGATGAAGTTGATATCACTATAAACAAACTGTTCTCCCGCTGGATGAATGGGAGTGCAGGAAAAGGCCATTTGTATAGCCGTATTACGGCCTACCCAAGGGGTTGAAAGATCCAGGTCTGGAGGCAAACCAGAATAGTGGGTGAGCAACTGGCGGACAGTAATATCCTGTTTGCCCTGCCCAGAAAATTCAGGAAGGTAATGGCAAACCGGAATATCAAGCTGCACTAATTGGCGTTCATAAAGCTGCATGATAGCAGGCGCTGTAATGAGCACCTTGGTAAGAGACGCTATATCAAACAGTGTATCCCATGTCATGGCTTCCGGGTGGGGCACAAGTGCGCGTTGCCCAAATACACCTTTCCAAACCACTTGGCTTTGATGACCAATGGCAGCAACGGCTCCCGGTGTTTTGTTGGTTTTGATGGCTTCCTGAAAAATCTGTTCCACTTGTGCAAAATTGTTTTTTGTATCCGAGGTCATACTGTTCTTTATCGGCATGCAGAGCAGGTTTGTCATACTCAAAAGCAGAATACGACGGCTAAAAGCGGGAGAGGGCATACTGTTCTGCCTTATAATAAAACGCGACAAGAAAATTGGATGCGTTCAAGAAGCTACGAATCTGAATGTGATATTCAGGCGCGTTTCTCCTGTTCGGATATGTGCACCAGAACGGATGGGTTTAACCCCATGAAAGCGTAGGCGATCAGGCCCACCCCACACCAGTACATCTCCATCTTTGAGCAAAATTTGCCGGGTAGGGTCTGATCTTTTGAGGCCACCCCATAGAAAAGTTGCTTCCAAGCCAAATGAGAGAGAAACTACGGGTTGATCCGTACACCCTTCATCGCGGTCTTGATGAAGACCCATACGCGCACCCGGGCTGTAAGAATTGATAAGGCAGGCATTTGGTTGAAACTGTGCAAAGCCTGCTTTCTGGGCAGCTTTGTGAGCCAAAACTTGAAAAATGGCAGGCATATCTGGCCAAGGTTGGCCAGTAAAAGGGGTTACTCTGGTATAGCTGTAGCCTTGTGATGTGCTTACCCACCCAAATGTGCCGCAACATGTCATGGCAACAGACATCTGTCCTCCGCCCGGCGTATGCATTTTTTTAAATGGAGCTTGCTGCGCAATGTGATGAATAGCCAGCATACAGGCTTCAGCATCGTGCAAAGCGAAACCGGGCAATAACACTGCTCCCACATCTAACTGCACGTAATCTGGCCGTGTATCTGGCAAAAGAAAATCCATTTGCGCGGGACGATTGTCTTTCATGGTGAAAGCTCTATGTGGAAAGTGTTTGCGGTGGTGTGCGCTCTCTGGCACAGCATGCAAAGAGTATAGCAGCACCTACGTTTGAAACAGAAGGAGCAGATCCCCAGCAATGTTGGTTTCTGGTCGGGATATGATGTTTATCGGCGGCATTCCGGCTGTTATCAGCTTTAATGCCAGTAGCCGTATGTTTCGTGGGGTTTTTATAGGCTTGAACGCAGAGGTAGATTTTCTGGCGTGTTCTCCTATGGACTTACAGCCGCAGGGTGAGGCGGCTTTAAGTATATTTTTGAAAACATGCCGCCAGCAGAATCGGTCTCCCTTGCTTGCACGGCAGGCGGGGAAAAAAGGTTATCTGCTTGAAGATATATATGCAGAACTGGAAGAGCCAGCACGCCAAAAGGGGATAGATCTGTATCAGCTTGTGCGTGTGCAGACACAGGAATTTCAGGAAACAGAAAATCGAAAAAAGGGTTCAGCCGTTTTTCTGAATTTTTAATAAGAACGGCTCATTTTCGAAGAAAAAAGGAAGGCTTGGAGTAAGCCTTCCTTTTGAACACTTATTGTGTGTCAGGCAATTGTATTGGCTGACATATTCTGTTTGGCGGGTGCCATAACGGACACAAGAGCGACCATGGCAATATTGATAGCCAGAGAAAGAAGACCTGTAGAAATATTGCCTGAAAATAGGCCCAGATTAACGAGATGAATAGGTTTCAGGCCGTCCATCCAGCAAATGCCAACGCCAAAAACTGTGCCTACAGCCCATCCTGTCAACATAGCAGCGGCAGAAAAGCGCACGCGCAACAGACCGAGAATCAGCGCAGGAAATGTTTGTAGAATACAACACGCCTCCCAGAAGCTGAAAATCAATGGCAAACTGCGCGTTCAGGAACAATACGCAAACCAGTGCGCCAATTTTAACTATAAAAGCTGCAATACGGCTAGCGCGTACCGGGTTTGCCTGTGCGGGAAGCAAATTATTGGTAACCAGATTTGCCGCACCAATTGCCATAACGGCAGCAGGCACCAATGCTCCCACGGCAATGGCTGCAAGGCAAAAACCAGCAAACCATGCAGGAAAGACACTTTGGAACAGCATTGGCACAACCATGGACGTATTGGTGGTGTGAATGCCAGCCGCATGCGCCATAAAGCCCAGCATGGCTATAAGGCCTAATACAATGGTGTAAGCTGGTAAGAAAACAGCATTCTGTTTAATGGTATCTGCCGAACGAGATGCCAGAATACCTGTAAGTGTATGAGGGTATAAAAATGCAGCCAGAGCAGAAGAAAGCGCAAGTGTGGCATAAGGTAAGCTTTGCCCGGTTTTAAGAACCGTATCTGCATGTGCCGCAGAGGCAAACAGGGCGCTGTAACCACCTGTGTGCAGGGGAATAACAGTTACCGCTACCAGCACGGCAATATAGATCATAATATCTTTGATAAAGGCCGTAAGTGCCGGAGCATGCAGCCCTCCCAGCCATGTGTAAGCGGCTAGGGAAATAAAGGCGATAACCAATGGTAAATCGCCCGGCAATCCTAAAGCCTGCACCACTGTGCGGATGCCAATAAGCTGGAGTGCAATATAAGGCATAACTGCTACCAGCCCTGTTAAGGCAACCACAATCTCCAGTGCCCGGCTGTTAAAGCGTGCCTTTACAATATCCGCCGCAGTGGCGTGCCCGCCTGCACGTGGAGGGTTCGAAAAACCCCCTGGTATTGAGGTCTGCTCTGTGATTCCATTTCCCCTTAGTTGATTGGGGATGATGAAAGATGAAGCAGCCGGGTTTCTTTGATGTTGAAGAGCGCCTTGCCCGGCTGAGTGGGCTTGGCGATCAGCTCGAAGCGTTTTCCCGGACTGTGGATTTTGAAGCGTTCCGTCCTGATCTGGACAAGGCCCTGGCGTATTCCGATGGAAGCAAGGGCGGACGACCGCCATTTGATCCTGTGCTGATGTTCAAGATCCTGGTGATCCAGACGCTCAACAATTTGTCTGATGAGCGGACGGAATATCTGATCAACGATCGCCTCTCCTTTATGCGTTTCCTTGGTCTGGGACTTTCAGATCGGGTGCCGGATGCCAAAACGGTCTGGCTGTATCAAAAGCGTCTGACCCAGGCGGGTGCGATCGATGGGCTGTTCATCCGCTTTGATGCGACCCTGCGTAACGCCGGGTATTTGCCGATGTCAGGCCAGATCCTGGATGCCACGCTGGTAGCGGCTCCGAAGCAGCGGAACACCAATGCAGAGAAAGCGGATCTGCGAGCAGGCCGTATTCCTGAAGACTGGCAGGACAAACCCGCAAAGAGGTCGCATAAGGATCGTCATGCGCGCTGGACACTGAAGTTCACGAAGGCGAAGCGGCAGGATGATGGAACCATGCCATCCAGCGATCTCGCCATCCCGTTCTTTGGCTATAAATCGCATGTTTCCATCGATCGGAAATACCGGTTCATCCGCAAATGGAAAACAACGCATGCCGCTGCCAGTGATGGCGCGCGATTGAGAGAGGGGCTGCTGGATAAAACCAATACGGCCTCAAGTGTCTGGGCCGACACGGCCTATCGCTCAAAAGCCAACGAAGACTTCATGGAAAAGCAGGGCTTTGTCTCCAAGGTTCATCGCAAAAAGCCGCATCTCAAGCCTATGCCCCGGCATATCCAGAAATCAAATGCTGGAAAGTCGGTCATCCGCTCGCGTGTCGAGCATGTCTTTGCCGATCAGAAGTCACAGACGGGGCTGTTTGTCCGGACTGTCGGTATCAGTCGAGCCACCATGAGGATCGGGCTCGCCAATATCGTCTACAATATGCGCCGCCTCCTCTTCCTGGAGCGGATCAGCGCGAATGCATAGCAATCCAGCGGGGGGCAGCACTCAATCTGCTCAAAACGCAGATCGAAAACGAACCCAAAAGTAGTCAATCAAATCGCCAAAAACCTGAAATCACCAGCCAAGCGTATCAATCAAGGGTTCTTCGATCCCTCCACGTGCAATCTTCCAAAGCTTGGGCATAACCAGAAAAATAAAAGGGTAGACAATAATGGTGTAAGGCAGCGCAAAGAAGCCATAAGCCCCCGCGGCATACACCAGCGCAGGCACTGCAATAACGGTGTATGCTGTGTAGAAATCTCCCCCTACCAGAAACCACGTTACCCACGGGCCAAATTCTCGCCCGCCGAGAGACCATTCTTCATGGCTATTCGCGTCATGCTTGGCGTGGAACAGGCTGCGTATCCATTGTATGGAACTGCCAACAACAATAGTGGCAGCAAAAAAGAAAACAAAAACGCCAAGCGCCCAAGGGTTTATGGGGTTCATGTGCTTTGTCCCTTTTTCCAGACAATCCAGATAAGGGCAGATGTTATGGGCACCCATGCGAATTGGTACCAGTAGAAAAATGGAAAACCCCATAAAACAGGATCGTGCCTGTTATATAGGGGTGTCCAGAGCAACCCCAAAAAGGGCAGGACGAGCAAGAGATTCAGATATTTCATTACAGAAAACCCGGTCATTTTGTTTTTTTTGTTCGTGACCAGGATAAGAATGGCGATCAAAGTTACCGCCTGTCAATTATTCTGTACGTCTTTTTGGTTTGAGAAACCAATCTGTGTCTTTTCCACTACAAGTAGGTTTGCTGCCTGTAGTGGAGCAGAACAATAACCTACTGTTTTAGCGTGTGGCGCTGTGCTTTTT
This sequence comes from Acetobacter ascendens, assembly GCF_001766235.1. Taxonomy (NCBI): domain Bacteria; kingdom Pseudomonadati; phylum Pseudomonadota; class Alphaproteobacteria; order Acetobacterales; family Acetobacteraceae; genus Acetobacter; species Acetobacter ascendens. Next base: position 1,931,627 of record NZ_CP015164.1, on the reverse strand, counting down.
ATTCTGTAACACTTGGTTCAGTTTATCACCATATTGCCGATAGCTGCCCTCTGGCACGCAGCCCATTTCTTCCAGATCTGCCAAATCTGCTCCGTGATTGATCCACATATTCACTTCACGTGAATCAATAGAAGCCGGGATTTCACGCGGTTCATAAACGATAGGCGGATTTTCACCTTCTGCAGCACCAAAAAGCATAAAGCTGTCAGGTTCCGGTGTTTTGCTGGAACTCAGGCTGATTTCGCCGCACACCACCTGCTTTTTTTCTGCATTGGGATGCGTGGTTATTGCGCGGAAAAAGGGATGTGTATCGGGGAAGCGTTTTGTAAGTGTCTTGAGGGTATTTTTTACAAAAGGGGATGCCTTTTTATCGCTGCCATCGATAATGGTTTGCGCACTCGCAGAACAGACTAGTCCCGGCGCGCCAAGGGCAGCAAGCAATAGGCCAAATGCCAGAAAGCGTTTCATGGTTTTAAGTCTTTCCTGTTCAATAGAATGTATTAGCCAATATTATACTGCACTTTCGTGTTTAAAACAGCTCTTGCCTTCCATGGCGTAATGCCGCCGTAGCTTAACCTGCCACCTTGTTGAGGGGCAGGTACGCCGGTGGTGGATGGCAGAGATAAAGGTAATCCATACAAGCTTCTAACTGCCAGAAAGCCAAAGCATTCGGCTTCCAGCGCATCTCCGTTCCAGCCCAGAGTTTCTGCTGGAAATACTTCACCAGCTAACTGTTGAGTAAGGGCTTCCATAATGGCCGAGTTATGTCGGCCGCCGCCGCACACAAACCACGCTTGGGGCTGTTCTGGTAAAGGGGTGCGGGCAATGGTTTCTGCCGTAAAGGCAACCAGTGTGGCTGCTCCATCAGCCGGGGAGAGCGCCGCAATATCTTGCAAGGCGGTATGGAAACTCAGTCTATCGAGAGATTTAGGGGCAGGTTTGCTAAAAAATGGATGTGCCACCAACTGCTTCAGAATAGGTTCGTCAACCTTACCGTTGCGTGCCAACTGCCCATCCTTATCGTAGGGGACGCCAGTATGGCGGAAAGTCCAGTCATCCAGCAGTGCGTTTCCGGGGCCTGTATCGCAAGCCAGAATTTCACCTTTTGAGGTCAGCAGAGTAAGATTGGCAACGCCGCCAATATTCAGGATTGCAACAGGTCGCGGCTGACCATGCAATAGGGCAGCATGATACAAAGGAGCTAAAGGCGCACCTTCTCCACCAGCCTGAACGTCTGCTGTGCGAAAGTCATGGATAACAGGCAAATTTGTAGCGGAAGAAAGAGCAATGGCATTACCAATCTGCCATGTGCGCCCAAGTTGATGCAGAATGGTCTGACCATGAAAGCCAATAAGATCGGTCGGCATATCTGGTGCCATCTGGCGCAGTTGCTGAACAGCAACGGCATGCACCTCTGTTAGTTCATGTTCTGCAGATAGTAATGCAGGATCAGAAGGAGCAAGCTGAGGGGCTTTATCCAGTATGTGCCGCAGGCGTGCTCGTAACTCTGGTGTATAAGGTATGGTCAGGGCAGGGCCATGCCGGAATATACGTGTGCCATCAGTTTGTATGAGTGCGGCATCTACGCCATCAAGCGATGTGCCACTCATAAGCCCAATGGCAGTAAGGTGAGGCAGTGCAGGCATAGCGTTAATGTGCCGCGTTTACATCTAGCCCGGTACGCAACTGGCCGGTTGGTACATCCCATAACAGAATGCGGTCTTGCCCATTTTTTGTAACATGCAGGGCCAACACATTATCCCGCACACGCGTTACGCTTAATAACTGTTCACCAGCAGGTAATGTAGCATGTGCTGTGGGAAGGTTAGCAGATGGCGTAGCATCCGATAACGCAACAGGCGGAAGGTTGGCTGGAGTAGGCTTACCGCTCATGCGATGGATGAGCACACCCGCTAATACAACAACGCCCACCACAATCAACACGCCCATGCCAATTACAGCCATAAGTAAGGCTTTGGGTGTTTTGTATTCCTGTGGTTCTTCCATCTTAAAGAGCTGCACCTTCTGCAATATGGCGTTTCATGTTTTGCACAACGGCTGCCAGACCATCAAAAATAGCCTGCCCAATTAAAAAGTGGCCAATGTTGAGTTCTCGCAGTTCTGGTAAACTCGCTATGGGGCCAATATTTTCAAATGTCAGACCATGCCCAGCATGCACTTCCAGCCCAAGAGCCGTTGCCTGTGTGGCTGCTGTACGCAGGCGTTCCAGCTCTCCGGCTTTACCTTCTGCGTAAGCGCCAGTGTGGAGTTCCACTACTTGCGCGCCTGTTTTGGCGGCAGCTTCTATCTGTGCAGGTGAGGGGTCTATAAATAGCGAAACACGAATATCTGCTTGCGCAAGTTTTTGCACTTTAGGCGAGAGTGTTTCTAGCTGTCCTGCTACGTTCAGGCCACCTTCTGTCGTCAGTTCTTCACGCCGTTCGGGCACAAGGCAGCAGGCATGGGGGCGCAAGCCAAGGGCTATGTTAACCATTTCCTCTGTTGCGGCCATTTCCATATTAAGTGGAGCCGCAATTTCTGCACGCAGGCGTTCTAAATCTTTATCACGAATATGGCGTCTATCTTCACGCAGATGGGCCGTAATGCCATCTGCTCCTGCCTGAATAGCCAACAGGGCTGCAGCAACAGGGTCTGGATATGTGCCACCACGCGCATTGCGAATGGTAGCGACATGATCAATGTTGACGCCAAGCCGGATAGCTGAAGTCATGCTGCGTTCCTTCTGTTCTGCGCAAGCTGTGCGGCCAACCGAATGGCGGCAACAAGGCTGCTTGGGTCTGCCTTGTTCTGCCCCGCAATGTCAAAGGCTGTTCCATGGTCGGGCGATGTGCGGATAATGGGCAGCCCCAGCGTTACGTTTACACCTTCTGCCATATCCAGTGTTTTTAACGGGATCAGGCCTTGATCATGATACATACACAAGGCCACATCATAACGGCTGCGCGCTACCGGTGTGAACATGGTATCTGGCGGCATGGGGCCAGTAATGTTGAGCCCTTCCTGCTGTAAGGCTTTAATGGCAGGGATGATAATCTGCTGTTCTTCATGCCCCATCAAACCGTTTTCTCCCGCATGAGGGTTTAATCCGGCAACGGCTATGCGGGGTGATTTCAAGCCAAAATCACGCTTTAGACCATCAGCAACTGTGCGGGCTGTTTTAATAATCAGCTCTGTATTTAATTGTTCCAGCGCGTGCCGGAGTGAGACATGCACGGTAACAGGCACAACCTTAAGCGAAGGACCTGCCAGCATCATGACTTCCTGCCCGGGCACATGGCACAGTTCTGCCAGATAGCTGGTGTGCCCCGGATGTTTAAACCCCGCGCTTTGGATGACTTCCTTACTGATAGGGTTGGTAATAATAGCTGAGGCTTCACCATTCTGAGTCAGCTCTACGGCCAGACGGATGCTTTCAATAACACTGGGTGCGTTCTGGCGGTCTGGTTCTCCGGGTGCGGCAGGTGTTGCCAGTCGGAGGGGGAGCACAGGTATGGCGTGGGAGAAAACATCAGCCCCCTGGTCCAGATAGCGCACAGCCTGCACGGGAGCATGTTGCTCCAGAAGGGCAGGGTCTCCCACAAAAACAAAAGGGTGCCCACTTTCACGCAGAATCCGCCATGCTTTTACGGTAATTTCAGGTGCAATACCTGCTGGGTCACCTTGTGTTAGAGCAAGCATGGGCTTCTTCCTTCAGCGCAGGAAAATACGGGAGCAGGAAGAAAAACTCAGAAACGGTCAGGCGTAAAGGTACTGAGAAATTGATAAAGCACATTAGGCGCAAAACCATATTCCACAGCCATAACAGCATCCGGGCTTAGGGCATGATACCATGCAGGGTTAAAATGATCAGACAGCGTGATGGAATTGGGTAGACTATGCTCTGAATGGAGCAGGTTCATAAATGGTGTCAGGCTGCGTAGGTTCGGGTCAGACGGTCTGTTTTGCAGATAGGTGTTTGGATCAAAAAACAGATGGCCCGAACGTTTTTCCTTATCGCCAGATCGTAGGAAATGATCATATCCATTTACAAAACCGCCAGATTGCAGATTCTGCTCCGAAATATCGGGATAGCGCTGCCGATAATAACGCTCGGAAAATAGGTAATGTGGAGAAAAGCTTTTATATCCCCCATTACAGTAATGCTCAAAGCCGGAAAGGCAGGTGCCGTTTGTAATGGCTTCTGCAGCCTCGGAGCAATTTACCCGGTACCATTCCTCGTTGAAATATCTATTGGGTGAATGACCGGAGGGAGCGCCCTCGGTCTTATACCAGTGTTCAAGTTCCTGATCAGAAAAAGACAGTAGAGCATCCATAATCGCGCCGTATTCTGCGCGGTACCAATTTGCATCAAAGGGGTACCATAAAGCTTCGGATGCTTTACCTGCCATAGTCTGTTATCTTTCGTTTTCAGGTATGGAAATTAAGAGGCTTGAATGCTGCTTTCAGCCTACAGCACGGCGGTTGCGCCACAAGGCTGCAAAATCAATCTGCTGCATAATAACGGGTAGGAAGCCCGCTTCACGGCACAGAGTGCCCAGCATGTTGCGAGCGGCGGGGTAAAGAAGCCGCGGAGCTTCTATAAGAAGCAGGGGTTCAAAGGTTTCCGCTGTTGCATGTTGCAGCGTAAAGATACCCGCATAAATCAGATTAACATCAAATAAGGGGACAATTTCTTCCCCTTCGCGTTGTGCCGGAAGATGTCCCTGACAACGCAAAATAAGTTCAACTTCAAAGTTTGGCTGGTTTTCACCCATTTGATGGGCTCTTACATCTACAGAAACACCGAGGTGAGGGCGTTCTGTTACGCGTGAATAAATGGCTGGGGCCCCAAGAACCTGAAATTCAACAGATTTAACGTATTGGATTCCCATCAGAACAGACGGCGCAGGAGATGTGTGGGATGCGCCGCTAAGTGAATCTGCAGTCTCGGTATTCATGATGGATATCTGATCCTCAGGAGTAATGTCGCAAACAGAAATAGCTCATTATTCGGGGAAAATGAGCAAAACAATACAATCCACACCATCCCTACCAGATTCAGACAGTTGCGGCGAGAGGAAACACAATAAACTTCTCTTCTGTTGTAGTCTGGCAACCCTATAAAAATGTGTGAAATATTTTATCATTCAGCCTATGGTTGATGGTATTCAGTCGCTTGTTCTTTGCGTGTGATACGGCTACGACTTGGTGTCATGATCAGGCTGATAATTGTTGTCCCATTCCTGCTGGCGCTTGTGGTCTTCAGTGCCAGTAATCAGGATCCGCTCGATATGTGGTTGCTGACATATAGCTGGAAATCTTCAGCTGGTGTTTTAGCGCTGTTGGTGGCTGCTGTTGCCTTTTTGCTGGGCGCTTTCTGTTTGTGGACGGCGGAATTCAAGCAACGCCGGCGTGCGCGTAAGGCAGAACAGCACGTGAAAGAGCTGGAAGCCCAGCTTGCACAAGTGCAGGCTGTATCCAGCCTGCCGGTAGCTCCTGCGCCCGTAGCTGTAGCGACTTCTCCTGTTTCTCCTGCAAATGGAGCAGAACCACATGTCTGATACAGCAAGACAAACAGGTTTGATTGTGGCGCTGGATACGCAGGATCCGGCGCAGGCCAAAGCATGGGCGCACGCGGTGGAAGGCGTTGCGGGCGTTATCAAGCTTGGTATGGAGTTTGCTTATGCAGCAGGCTTTCAGGCTGTTGCGGATGTAGCCGGGCAAAGGCCTTTATTTCTGGACCTTAAGCTGCACGATATTCCCAATACTGTTGGGGCAGCCGTAAAAGCGCTTTCCCATTTGCGCCCTCGTATGCTGACGCTTCATGCTGTTGGCGGTGCAGAAATGATGAAAGCTGCGCGCAAAGCATGTGATGAAGCTTTTCCAGAAGGAGAGCGTCCATTGCTACTGGCTGTAACAGTGCTGACAAGTATGGATAACCATGCTTTGGCAGAAGTGGGTGTGCCGGATGATACGCGCACGCAGGTTTTGCGTTTGGCGGATCTGGCAATGAAGTCCGGGATGGATGGATTGATCTGCTCTGCTCATGAACTCAAGGCACTCCGCGAGGCTTTGGGAGATAAGCCAGTGCTGGTAACGCCTGGTATTCGGCCAGCGGGAGCAGCTAAGGGTGACCAGAAACGCGTTATGACACCTGCGGAAGCACGTGCCGCTGGAGCAGACTGGATTGTAGTAGGAAGGCCTATAACACAGGCCGCAGATCCTGCTGCTGCTGCTGCTGCCATTGCTGCGGAACTGGCAGCATAAATCTGCTGCGTATAGATGGGGTGGGTTATGAGCAGCGTTCGGACGGGCGTAAAAATCTGCGGCATTACAGAAGAAGCCGGGCTTGAAGCTTGTGTGGAATATGGCGCAGATTGGGTCGGCTTTGTTTTTTTTGAGCGCTCTCCCCGCTATATAAGTGCATTGCAGGCAAAGGCTTTGGCCGCTCGGGTTCCAGACAGCATCAAGAAGGTTGGGCTCTTTGTCCGCCCTGACGATGTGGCTTTGGGGCGTGTGTTGGGTCAGGTAGAACTGGATATCTTGCAGCTTTATACAACGCCCGAACGTGCCTTGCAGATACAAGCCAAGTTCGGGCTGCCCGTTTGGTTATCCATACCGGTTGCATCACAGGCTGATTTACCACAACAATGCATGGTGGAACGGCTTTTGATCGAGCCTAAGCCTCCAACAGATGCAACACGCCCAGGTGGCAATGCGCAGCGGTTGAACTGGGACCTACTGCATGGCTGGAAACCTGCTTATTCGTGGATGCTGGCAGGAGGCTTAAACCCTGAAAACGTAGGGCAAGCCGTTGCAATAGCTGGAGCACCTGCGGTTGATGTTTCATCTGGGGTTGAAAGTGCGCCAGGTATTAAGAACCCGGATGCAATTGCCCGTTTTATCCATAATGCGCGCACTCCAGCCGTTGGTTGAGATAAAAACTTTATTTTTTCTTCTTTAGGTCTTGCCTGTTCCGAAAATTTTGCTATTACCTCTCTCGCGTCGGAGAGATGGCCGAGTGGCTTAAGGCGCACGCTTGGAAAGCGTGTGTACGTTAATAGCGTACCGAGGGTTCGAATCCCTCTCTCTCCGCCAGAATATAATTTCCCCTAAAATTAAGTCAGTTTCACCATTAAGCTGTAGAGTTACAGTATTTTGTAGTGCTGTTTCGTATCGGAGGCATGCATGGCTTTCCACTCCATGCCTGCTGCCCATTGCGCAATCCAACAAAGTTCGGAATCGTCGGGATAGATTTATGTGCTAATGGTAGGAGGGAGAAATGGTGATGCCTATAATAAGGACTTTCCGCCTCCGGTTTAATTTAGTAAGCGCATATGAAATTCTAATCAGAGATTTCTGTAATTATGCGCAAAAACGGTAATACCGAGCAGTCTGTTGGCAATCCTCGTAAGCAGAATACTAGCCAGATATTGGATGCGGCAGAAAAAGTGTTTGCGGTTCATGGCCTAAGCGGCACACGTATAGATGATATAGCCAAGGCGTGTGCGCTGCCAAAGGCAAATGTCCTTTATTATTTCAATACAAAAGAGACACTTTATCAGGCTACTTTAGAACGATTTTTAGAAAATTGGCTGGGAGATGCCAATTTTCATCTCTCTGCAGATATGAATCCGCGAGAAGGTTTGCAGAGCTACATTCAAGATAAAATGTTATTTTCGCGTCAGCGTCCAGAAGCTTCTCGTCTTTTTATGCATGAGCTTTTAGCCGGGGGTGAGCAGATCCAGTCTTTCTTACAGGAAACGCTTAAACCCCATGTAGAGGATTTGGCGGTAATATTTGCTGCATGGCATGAGAAGGGACTTATCAAGAAGATAGATCCCTTTCATTTTATGTTCATGCTTTGGGCAATGACACAATCTTATGCTGATATGCAGGTGCAATTCGCTGCAGTTTTAGGACAGAAACGCCTAACAAAATGCGATTTTGAAACGGGCACGGAAACGATTATGCAGTTGGTTGCCTCAATTTGTATTGATGGGGAAGAAGAGAGCTGAGTAATGTTTGTGAGAGCATGCCAATAGCAAAGCCAAAAAGGCATGAAAAATTTCTCATGCTTGCCAAGGCGGGGAAGAAAATAAAAAGAGCGCCACAGCCTGTGCTAATAAAAAGTGAGAACAAAGCAATAGGATTAAATCCTGATTTGTACCAGTAAATATTTTTTTGGTCTGATGAATACAAAGTATCCGTGATGACGTATTGTTTTTTTATAATATAGTAATCACTTAAAATAATACCAATAAGGGGCGTAATGAACGTCCCTAAAACATCAAGTGTTAGATGAATGAGTTCTGGCCTTGCGTATAAGTTCCATGGTGTGAACAAAATAGCACCTACCGCAGCAATAAGTCCGCCTTTGCGCCAGGTAAGAAGGTGAGGTGCCATATTAGAAAAATCAAAAGCCGCAGATACAAAGTTAGCTGAAATATTGATGCCAATAGTAGCGGCATCAATAGTTATTACACCGATAATGGCTGTTCCTAGGCTTGTTGTTTTTACGGCCGTTTCTACGGGGTCAAAAATCATATGCCCAAACACGGGAAGTGTAAGTGTTATGGTAATGAGTGTAAGAAGTGAGAAGGCAAGAAAATTAAAAGGTAATCCCCAAAAATTCCCACGATTTATTGACTGCATACTGGTGCCATAGCGTGAAAAATCCCCAAAGTTTAAAATAATAGGGGCAAAAAAAGCGAGTATTAAGGCCATAGCATTAATAATGCCGAAAATATGAGCAATAAGGCTAACAAACTGATGAGGGGCAAAAAATTGGAAAGAAAGACGCCAGCCAGTTTTAGAAAGCAGCCAAATGTCTAACAGAATCATCAGGCCATAAATAACGGGGCCTGCCCAATCTATAAAATGACGTATAGCGTCCATTCCATTCCAGAACACAAGAGTTTGTAAGCTCCATACAGTAAGAAAAGCAAACCACCCCACATAGGATAATCCGAGCAAACCATGTTGTGTAGCATTAGCTCAAGGTTCCAGAACAGGCCAGATTTTCAAAACAAGAATAACTAAAGCGTTCGATGCTAACCATGTTTGAATGCCATACCACCCAACAGCTATAATACCACGTATGAGCGCTGGAATAATGGCACCGTACACGCCAAAGGTCATGCGTGCGATAACAGGGAAAGGAGCACCTGTTTTAAAGCTTGGAACAGCCATGAGGTTGCAAGCCAATTGTACGAGCAGAATAGCAAAAAGTAAGGCTGCAAATACATCGTATAGCGGGAGTCCTAGCGTGAAGAGGCTACCAACGGTGATGTATCCTGCTACACTATGAATGTCCGACATCCATAAAAACAGATAATCTTTCCATCGCCATGTGCGCGTGGCAGATGGCGCTAAATCTTCGTTTGTTAAACGATTATCATGTGTTGCATGATGTGTTCCACCCATAATGCTTTCCTACATTATGATTCGAATCCGAAATATATTATTGACCAATTAGTCAGAATAACAATACGATTTCGATACAAAATATAGTTTACCCTTTAACGATTGGAAAACAGAAAGGTAGCCACCTCATGCTTCATGTTAAAGGCGGAACGCTTGTTACGGCGGAAGGCAGTAAGCGGGCAGATATTCTGTGTGGCCCAGATGGAAAAATCGCCCATGTAGCAAACACTATAGAAACGCCAACGGGTTGCGATGTTGTGGATGCGACCGGGTTATTGGTGATGCCAGGAGGCATTGCCCCACATACCCATATGGAAATGCCTTTTATGGGCACAATTGCGAGCGATGATTTTTATACCGGAACAGCTGCCGGTTTAGCTGGCGGAACAACCAGTATTATTGATTTTGTTATTCCTGATTCCAGAACATCCTTGGTAGACGCATGGAAGGCATGGCGGCAGAAAGCACAGAAATCTGCGGCAGATTATGGCTTCCATGTTGCGATCACCCATTGGAATGATCAAATTTATCACGACATGAAAACTCTTGTAGAACAATGCGGGGTTAATTCATTCAAACATTTCATGGCTTATAAAAATGCATTGATGGTGGAAGATGAGGCTTTTCTGCATTCTATGCGGCGTGCAGCAGAATTAGGCGCTATTTGCACAGTGCATGCTGAAAATGGGGATGCCGTTGCCTATTTGCAGCAAGATCTATTGTCTGAAGGGCGTACAGGGCCGGAAGCGCATCCAGTATCACGGCCGCCCGCAGTAGAGGGGGAGGCTGCACACCGGGCTATTACTTTGGCTGGGTTGCTTGGGGTGCCTATTTATATAGTGCATGTATCAACACAAGAAGGTGTGAAAGCAATTTCAGAAGCACGATTGCGTGGGCAAGAGGTATATGGAGAAGTGTTGCCGCAGCATTTGGTGTTTGATGAGAGTGTCTACGAGGGTTCAGATTGGTTGAAGGTGGCTCAGTATGTCATGAGCCCACCGTTTAGGCCAAAGCATCATCAGGCTGCATTGTGGGGCGGTATGATGTCTGGCCAGTTACAAACTACAGCTACAGACCATTGCTGTTTTTGTGCGTCTCAAAAAGAAATGGGCAAAACGGATTTTACCCGTATTCCAAATGGCACGCCCGGGATAGAGGACCGGATGAGTGTTTTATGGCATTATGGCGTTAAAACAGGAAAACTGACGCCCCAACAGTTTGTAGCTTTAACATCTACAAATACAGCGCAGATTTTTAATATATATCCACAAAAAGGAAGTTTATCGATAGGCGCAGATGCCGATATCGTGCTGTGGGACCCTGATGCAGAGCGTACAATTTCTGCAACAACATATCATCAGAATGTTGATTATAATATTTATGAAGGGATGACGGTAACGGGTGTCGCTAAGAAAACAATTAGCAAAGGCCATCTTGTTTGGAATGAAGGAGATTTACACGCAGTGCGTGGGGCAGGGCAGTATATTGCACGCCAGCCAAAAAACAGAAACGTTCGTAAACCATTTTAACCAGATGGCATGCATGCAGAATTTAAAGAATCTTCGTTAAAAGCAAAAGGTAAACAAGCATAACGTTTACCTTTTGTAACGGGCCGTACAGCATGTAAAAGAGCACTGGAAAAAATAAGTGCTCCGCCAGCTGGAGGACAAAACCCTTGATCTGAAAATTCAGGGAAAGTTAGCTCTCCACCTTCAAAAGTATCATTCAGATTAATAGAAATTGCAAAGAGTCTGTGCTTGGCACCTTCTACAGTGTTGTCTCTATGTGGAGCAAAATGTCCTTTATGTGCAGCATCATAACAACTAACAATCATACGATCCATGCCCGTTACAGTACATTGAAAGGCTTTACGAATTTCGGGAACAACACGTCTAATAATGCGTGCTTGTAAGCCTTTTATTAAGTTTTGATTTTGTAATTTACAATCATAGCGACGTTTAAACATCGGATCTATTTTTTTCTATTGGTAAACCGTTTGCATTTTTTGTAAGTACACCAGATGGAAGGGGGGAGTTATGATGGTAATAATGTATGAGAGCATGACAAAAATCCATTTCGAGAACATCATTTAATAAAAGTGCTGGAATAGGATTATTTGCAGGAGGTAAGTTATTTTTTAAGAAATTTTTAATAACAGAATATGTAATAGCGTTTTGTGGTAGTATCTCTTTTACTCTCAACATAGGGCTAGGGCCTGTTAGCACTTGATCCAGTCTGCGGCTGCAGCGATGTGTATGACGGCCAGGAACGACGCTGCGGTTTTCTCGTATCTGGTTGCAACAGCACGCCACTCCTTGAGACGGGCCCAGAGGTTCTCGACCAGGTGCCGACACCGATAGACCCATCTGGGGCAGGCAACCGGCGCATCGCGTCGTTTTGCGGGAATGGCCGGTCGGGCTCCCATGTCCCAGATACGTTCACGGAAGGCGTCCGAGGCATAGCCCTTGTCCGCCACCACCCACAAAGGAATGGCGGGAAGGCTATCGAGCATATCTGGAGCCAGCGGCAGTTCATGGGCCTGGCCGGGCGCCAGGGCAAAACCAACAGCCTTTCCATGCCCGTCTGCTATCACGCAGACTTTTGTGCCATAGCCGCCGCGAGAGCGGCCAAGTGCTTCACGATGGTCTCGCTCTTCAAAAGAGCCCCCTTTTTTGGGGCTCCCGCCGCCTTGTGGTGAGCTCTGATATTCGTGCCATCCAGAAAAGTCATGCCGAGTGCTACTCCCTGTTGTTCCTGAACCAGTGCGAGCAGGCGTTCCCACACACCCAGCTTCGCCCAGCGGATGAAAAGCTGCGCCGCTCGCCACCATGGACCCAGTTCAGCGGGGATGCTCCGCCATTTCGCGCCATTCTCATGACGCCAGAAAATTGCTGCTATCGTACGCCGCAGATCATGTGGCGGCGTCTTGCCCCTTGGGCGAACCGCCTCAATCAGAGGTTCCCAGATCGCCCATGTCTCGTCCGTAAAGGTGCCTGTTCTGTCTCCTTCTTCCATCCCTACAATATGGGAAGAAATTCAAGATCTAACAGGCCCTAGAGCCCTTTTGGAAATTCACGGATGAGCGTTTCGGCGTAGCATGAGGCTTCCCATGGCGATGTGGATCATGGCCTCTGCGACGTCGATCCGCTGTTCGTAGTCCTTCACAAGGCGACGCCAGCGGATCATCCAACCGAAGGTCCGTTCCACAACCCACCGACGCGGCAGGATTTCAAACCCTTTTGCTGTCTCTGACCGCCGGATGATCGTAAGCGGCCGCTTGAGACCGCCTTATGAGTGAGGATTGTGAGTGGTAAGTTACCGTCGTTAACGACGTCGTTATTGACGTTGTTTGGGAGGTAGCTATGGCTCAAGAAATCCTGATTGGCGTTGAACGCCGTCGCCGCTGGTCGGATGAACGCAAGCTTGCGATACTGGCTGAAGTTGGTGTGGACGGGGCAAGTGTATCGGATGTGGCCCGTCGGCATGACCTGACCCGTCAACATCTTTACCAATGGCGGACGTCTTTCCGCCAAAGACTGTCTTCCCCGGATCAGTCTGTGACGTTTGTTCCTGTCGCTGCAGTGAAGACACCTGCTCTGGTCTCTGGCGATGATAATGAAGGGCTGGCCATTATGCTGCGTAATGGCCGCAGTATCAAGGTGACGGGACATCCTGCAGAAGAGTTTCTGGCGAAGATCATCCGGATTGCCGAGACAGCATGATTGGCGTGGGCAACGGTGTGCGCGTCTATCTGGCCTGCGGGGTTACGGATATGCGCAAGGGGATATCGGGTCTGGCTGCACTGGCACAGGACGTGCTGCGTCAGAACCCGACATCGGGAGCGCTCTTTGCCTTTCGTGGTCGCCGTGGGGACAGGATCAAGCTTCTGATGTGGGACGGTCAGGGGTTCTGTCTTTATTACAAGGTGCTTGAGAAGGGACGTTTTCCATGGCCCTCGCCGGCAGATGGCGTTGCACGCCTGACAGCCGCACAGATGGCCATGCTGTGGGAAGGCATGGAGTGGAGACGACCTTCCTGGTCTGCGCCACCGTCTCGCGTGGCCTGATTTTTATGGCGTGATCGTGCAGAACCTTTTGTCTTTTATTGGGTTTTCTGCTATTTTTTCATAATGACGCATGCGCCCGCGGTCCTGCCTGATGATCCAGATATCCTGAGGGAAATGATTGTTTCCCTGCAGACTGAAGTGGCTCGGCTTTCCGCTTCAGCCCGTGCGTATGAAGCTCTTGTCCAGTCTCTCAAAATCCGGATCGCGCGTCTTCAGAAACAGAAATTCGGGGCCAGTTCAGAAAAGATAGACCGTGAGATTGAACAGCTCGAACTGCTTCTTGAAGATGTGAAAATCGCCATCGCGGCAGCCGATCCTTCTCCTGACATCAGGGAGCACGATGACAGCGATGGTGTGGTCTCTTCCCCCAGATGGCGCGGCAAACCAAAGGTTTCCGACACGACACCACGGGAGCGTATTGTTCTCGACCCGGGCGAGGCCTGTCCCGCCTGTGGCGGTCCCCTACGCCTCGTTGGCGAAGATGTCACCGAAATACTGGACTTTATTGCGGCAAAACTGAAAGTTGTCGAAACGGCACGGCTGAAGAAATCCTGCCGTCATTGCGAAACAATGGTACAGCCTGAAGCACCGTCGCGCCCTGTCCCACGGGGCATGGCTGGCCCCGGGCTGCTGGCCCATATCCTGGTCTCAAAATTCGATGATCACATTCCGCTTTATCGTCAGAATGAGATCTTTTCCCGTCAGGGTGTGGACATTCCCCGTTCAACCCTGATCGACTGGTGTGGTCAGGCCGTTGCCGTTCTGCGTCCTCTCACAGATCTGATCCGTCAGGATGTCGTAAAGGCAGACCTGCTGCATGCCGATGATACACCCATCCAGGTTCTTGATCCTCGCCTGCGTCAGGCTGGGAAACCACGTGGTGTGAAGGAAGGGCGGATCTGGACCTATCTGCGCGATCCCCGCCCCTGGGGCGGGAGTGATCCGCCCGCCGTGGCCTACTGGTTCTCTCCCGATCGCAAGGGGATCAATCCCCAGACCCATCTGGCACAGTTCCGGGGCATTCTGCAGGCTGACGCCTACGCGGGGTTCAGGGATCTGTATAAACCCGATGCAACGGGAACCGTGCATGTGCGCGAAGCGGCCTGCTGGGCTCATCTCCGCAGGGCCTTCCATGATGTCTGGAAGGGCAGTGATTCGACAATCGTAAGGGAAGCACTCGAGCAGATCGGGGAACTCTACGATATCGAGCGGCAGCTCACCGGGTCTCCTGCTCCGTATCGTCTGGCTGTCCGACAGGAAAAAAGCCGCCCTCGTGTCACAGCATTCCACGCATGGTGCGAAACACAGCTCGCCCGTATCCCAGGCAAGGGGGAACTGGCAAAAGCAATCCGTTATGCGCTCAACCGGTGGGCAGCCTTTACCCTCTTCCTCGAAGATGGTCGTGTTGCCATCGACAACAATCCTGCCGAGCGGGCCATACGACCGGTATGCGTCGGGCGGAAAAACTATCTGTTTGCCGGTTCAGACGCCGGGGGCGACAACATCGCTGATGCCATGACGCTTATCGAAAGCGCAAAACTCTCAGGCATCAACCCGCACGATTACCTCGCCGACGTCCTGGCCCGTATCAACGAGCACAAGATCAATCGGCTCCACGAACTATTGCCATGGAATTGGCAACCCCTGAATACACCGCACAGACAGGTCGCATAATCAAGGCGGCCCAGAACGGCCCGTTACCATACATGCGCTTCAGCCGACGGTTCTCCTCTTCCAAAGCCTTCATCTGACTGATCATCGAAGCATCCATGCCGCCATATTTCGCGCGCCACCGGTAAAACGTGGCGTTGCTAATCCCATGCTCCCGGCACAGGTCAGGAACCGGGACACCGCCCTCAGCCTGGCGGATCACACCCATGATCTGGGCGTCAGTAAAGCGATCACTCTTCATCAGAATCTCCTCAATTCTTACGCTGAGAAAATTCTCATTCAAAAGTCACTCTTTTTATGGGGGGATTACCTTCTCAGCACTGCCACCGGCTGTGAGTCTCGAGACCTATCTTGCAGGGCGAGACCGGACGACAATCGCCGAAATCTTGAAGGCCGTTCCAGATATATTGGAAAAAGACCTGCCCGACAGCCTCAGGGAGGCAGGGTGGGAGTCACGGCGGTCAGCAACAGGACGCTTCTGGGTGAAAGTTTAATACGGGTAGACTGATGAACTGGTTCTCCTTCTCATCAGAGAAGGAGAGTTGGCGCACGCCAAGCAGACAGGCAGCTTCCGCCCTCATCTCGGTCATAAGCAGAGCCGTTCAAGTTTCCGGAAAGCGGACGGTCTGCAATAGTCCTCGTTATCCGCTGATATCCTCGTCCAAACTTCTGATTGCTGCATTTGCAGTTGATCAGGAGAAAGTATCATGGAGAAGAAAACACGTTTTCCATCACCTACGTTGAAGGCGTCCGTGCCCTGGAATGTAGGAAAAATGGTTGGCGCCAAGCGGGCACTCAAAGAAAAGCACGTCTGGGCTATTCGGTTCTGGCTCGGGAGCGAACAGCGTGTCAGAGACAGAGCGTTGTTTGATCTTGCTCTCGATAGTAAACTCAGAGGCTGCGATCTTGTCAGCCTTCGTATCGGCGACATCGTTACCAGCGGTCAGGTGCGTCATCGGGCCATGGTCGTCCAGCAGAAAACCCGGCGACCTGTGCAGTTTGAGATTACGGAAACAACGCGCGAAAGTGTGCGGACGTGGCTGGAGCATCGCGGTGGTGGCCTGAATGAGTATGTTTTTCCAAGTCGCCTAAGCGCCAAAGCTCATCTGAGCACAAGGCAATACGCCCGGCTTCTGGATCAATGGGTTCAGGCGGTGGGACTTATCCCCGGGGAATATGGAACTCATTCGCTCCGCCGGACTAAGGTTGCCATGATTTACAAACGAACCGGTAATATCCGAGCCGTGCAGATCCTGCTGGGTCATTCAAAACTGGATAGTACGGTTCGATACCTTGGGGTGGATGTCGAGGACGCTCTGGCTCTGTCGGAAGCCACGGATCTCTGAAATCGAATATGCCTCGGGAATTTTTTACCTCCTCCTTATGTGTACATGCTATGATGACACATAAGGAGGAGACCATGAGCCAGCACCTTTCAGATAACGCATCATCTCCACAGAAGATCGGTGTTCGGGAGTTCCGGGGAAACCTGACAGCTTATCTGCGTCAGGTCAGGCAGGGCAGCACGATTCTCGTGACGTCTCACGACCAGGTTGTTGCTGAACTGCGGCCACCAACTCCGTCTTATCGCCCCCGCCGTCAGCCAGGAGCTCTTCGAGGACGGATCAGGATGAGCGAAGATTTTGATGAGACACCACCGGACATTCTTGAGAGCATGGAACGCGACTTGTGAAGGTTCTGCTCGACACGCATGCGTTGCTCTGGTGGCTTTCGGACTCCGACCGGCTGGGTGAGAATGCACGGGAGATTATTGCAGATCCAATCCACGATATTCTGGTGAGTATCGTGTCATTATGGGAGATTGCGATCAAAATCCGTATCGGAAAACTGGATGCGGATATGAACGATATTCTGGCAGCCATTCCTGCGGAAGGTTTCTCTCTACTACAAATACAACCCGAACACTTGCAGATCCTTATGTCTTTGCCTCTGCATCATCGTGATCCGTTTGACCATCTACTGATAGCGCAGGCGCAAGCTGAACACGCTACATTTCTTTCGGAAGACGGACAAATGGATCAGTATTCTATTGAAAGAATCCGATGTTCCTGATGGTGTGAACAGAATAACCGTGATCTATTCTGATTTCCATTTGCCGCAGGAGATAGTTGCTGCAGGGTAAGAATGGTGTCTACTATTTGAAAAAATGGCGAGCATTCCGTGAGTAGAACATGTTTTCTTGGCTAAAACGCATTTTCAGCGGATCCGAAATTTCGGACACGACTAATGAGGCGACCAGGAAAGAGACTATCGCCTCGTCATCTACACACAGCCCCTCGCTTCATACCCAACATGCATTTCTCAATGATGAGGAGAAATTAGAACGGTATGGACAATCACGGAGCCACAAGAAGAACGATGCTCGCTGGGTGCTCCCCGGCGAAAAAGTCACTATCCATGGCTTCGAGATTGCTGATGGCATGGTCTATGTCGGCAACTTTTTGACGGCAGCGCCGGACGGAGGCTGGAATACCGACACTCCAGCGCCTTGTCTTATCAGACCATCACTCAAGGTCGCGTCCGGAGCGCCACAAACGAACCTAGATCTGGGCTATTGGCCCTCTTACACTGATATCACGCCCAATCAACGATTGGCTTACCTGCATTGGCTGGCGAGCGGGAAATCCGACACCAGCTACCCTATGGGCTATCCCTTTCTTTACTTCTATGGGCTCGAACGTCGCCTGATAGCCGATAGTCCTTCGATTGACGAAGAGGTGTTATTGGTAGCTGAAGTAGAGCGCCTGCGTGAACTCTTCGGACATAACGGCTCTTTTGTAAATTATAGCACTGAGCTACTCAATTTCATCGCAATGAAGCATGCTGTTACGGATATACCGACAGTGGAGGCATGGAAGCCAGATCTCGCAGCTTTGGGAAATCATATGTCTCCATTGCTTCAGGTTAAATTAGGTCTACACGCATTGAGAGGTATGCCGCTTGATGTCGACCTCGCCATAGCAAGTATTCTATCCTTACCTCCTCACTTAACCGGTTTATGGCCACGCATTGCAACGACACGAGCGCGTCCGGAGTTCATTGAACTCATGCGGCATCGTTTCAATCAGAAATTTCCGCACGGTTTTCGGCTCAGAGATAAAAAAGAGAGCCGACTTGATCTGAGTTATCGGTCGGCGAGTCAGTATCTCCATAGCTCAATAAAATTTGAAGGCATCGATCGCCTTCCTGATCCAGCGCAATTGACGTGGACCAAAATGATCAAGCTATGTGAAGGGGCGCGTGAGGATCTGTCTGCATTTGCCAAGGTCGTTGGCAAGGAACGTGAACGTGCCGACAGTATGGCCGCCGCCTTGATGCTGCCTGCGGAACTTGGGGAAAGAGAAACTGTTCGTTCTTTCAGAGCTTGGCTGGATGACTTGCCTCAACCTCTTGCCGATGTGCCGCTTGAAGAACTGGGCCCGCGGTGCTTTGGTTCTGGCAAGGCAGCCTCGGGTCTTCGGCAAGCTCGTGACATGTCCGCCATGCTGGCACGAGTAGGTTACGGCATGGAACCGGATCCAACCTACGGTGGGACCAAGCCAGGTGAGAATATAATTCTATTCCGCATTGGCGATGCTCAAGGCCAGCTAACACCCGTCGGTGCCGACTTCCGCACAGCAGCCCTGATCATGACTGCCATTGGCCCGGCAGCCAAAGCTCTGACTTTAGGCCAAAAGCTGGTCGATGCTCTCACCACACGGCTGCAACTCACCCCGCACGAAACGAAACGATTGACGGCCCGTCTGCGCCTGCTTCCGGAACGCTTGCCAACACTTGGCCGCCTTAAAACCATCGTAGAGAGTGTAGAACCCGAGCAACGAACTACTATTGTCTCGCTGACAGCTTCTGTCGCCGTAACGATAGGCGAGACAGATCAAGGTATGATGGTAGCTTTGGAGCGGCTTTACGAAGCCTTTGGTCTCGGCCGACGGGAACTCTACACTGTCTTGCACCAAGGTGCTGCTGCTACGACATCCTGCGCTTCGGAACCAATCGTGGTCGAGGATGATAAGTCGCGGAGAGGCGGTCATCGGATCCCAGCACCTCCCTCGAAAGTAAAATCCCAGGATGGTATCGTCATTGACATGGGCAAGGTCGGCGTCATCCTGCGTGAGACTAAGAAAGTCGATGCAATTCTCGCGCCCATCTATGAGGATGAAGCCTCTAAAATTTCGATTTCAGTAGCCGTTGCTTCCACTTTGGAACAGAAAACGAAGTTCGTCGGACTTGGCCCTGAGCAGGCCCGCCTGCTTGAGGACCTGGTCAACCAACCGGAATGGACACGCTCCGGGTTTGAGGCCAAGGCACGCGAACTCGGGTTGATGCCGAATGGCGCGCTCGAAGTCATCAACGAGTGGGCCTATGATACGTTCGATGAAGAACTTATCGAGGACGGAGACCCTTTGATCATCAATATGGCGCTTCTTGCTGACGCGCCGGGAGCATCATCATGACCAATCTTAGCGTCGCAGCTTCAAACGGCACTCGCACTGCGGAGAAAATCAAGCCCAAGGACCGTGATGGCGTCATTCAGGCGCTTCGCGCAGGTGTCGTACCACGGTCAGGCATCCAGTTAGTTCAGGTCGGTCGCGCAGGCGAAGTCAATCAGGTGGTGCAGGACGTCAAACGCATCGCGGACGGAGGTTCTGCGGTTCGTTTCATTATTGGCGACTATGGAGCGGGCAAGACTTTCTTCCTTAACCTGGCCCGTTCTATTGCCATGCAAAGCAAGCTGGTAGTGGCTCACGCAGATTTATCCCCTGATCGTCGCTTGCATGCCAGCGGGGGCCAGGCCCGCAGTCTTTATGCAGAACTCATGCGTAACATGGCCACCCGCACCAAGCAGGACGGAGGAGCTCTGGCAAGCATAGTCGAACGTTTCATCATGGAGGCACAAGCTTCAGCCAAGGCATCAGGTCGCACGATCGGAGACGTCATTCAGGAAAGGCTGCTCCCCATTCAGGAACTTGTTTCCGGCTATGACTTTGCAACCGTCATAGAATGCTACTGGCGCGCTTTCGAAGAAGGGAGCGAGAGTGGAAAGGCGGCGGCACTTCGCTGGCTCCGTGGTGAGTACACGCTCAAAACCGAGGCTCGGGAGGCGCTCGGCGTACGCTCGATCATCGACGATGCCTCGGTTTACGACTACCTGAAGGTCATGAGTCGCTTTGTGACCCTGGCAGGATATTCGGGTTTTCTGGTCATGCTTGATGAATGCGTGAACCTGTTCAAGCTGGTCAGTGCCCAATCACGCAATGCCAACTACGAGCAGATTCTCCGTATCGTGAACGATGTGCTCCAGGGCTCGGCTGAATCCCTCGGCGTCTATTTCGGCGGCACACCCGAATTCCTGATGGACAGCCGCCGGGGCCTCTATTCCTACGAAGCGCTGCGATCCCGCCTGGCTGAAAACAGCTTTGCCCGCAATGGTCTGGTCGATCTTTCCGGTCCGGTCATCCGGCTTCAGAGCCTGACCCCCGAAGACCTCTACATTCTGCTTGGTAAATTGCGGCATGTGTTCGCCTATGGCGACCAGGACCGTTACCTGGTGCCAGATGAGGTTTTCAAGGCCTTTATGACTCACTGCAACCAGAAGATTGGTGAGTCCTATTTCCGGACACCGCGCAACACCATCAAGGCTTTCCTCGACCTGCTCGCCATTCTGGAACAGAACCCGCAGGCTCAGTGGCAGGGTCTGGTGAACCAGGCTGAGATCGCGCCGGACGCGCCGTCGGCGGGTGGAGATATTATCGATGACGACAAAAAAGATGCGCCTGGTGCGGCTGGTTCTTCAACAACTGGCTCCACTCAGACCTCGCCCGACGATGATCTGGCGGACTTCAGGCTTTGAACGACGCACCGTCTGACCCATTCGGGCAAACTTCCGGTAACGGTGCGTCGACGTCTTTCGATCTGCTGCACGAGAAAGTCCGGCGCTGGATCTGGCATCAGGGCTGGACCGAACTTCGTGATATCCAGGAACGATCCATTCCGGTTCTGCTGGAAGGACAGCGGGATCTCATTATCGCGGCCGGGACAGCAAGCGGGAAGACCGAGGCGGCCTTCCTGCCGATTGTTTCGCGACTGGCTACAGATGAACGCAAACCCGGTGCGGGGTTTGAGGCCATTTACATCAGCCCCTTGCGCGCACTTATCAATGACCAGTTCGGTCGAATGGAGACACTTTGCGAAGAAGTGGAGATTCCTGTCTGGAAGTGGCACGGGGATGTGGCCAGCAGCGTCAAGGAAAGAGCACGCAAGCGGCCCCAGGGGATATTGCTGACTACACCAGAAAGTCTGGAAGCCATCCTCGTCCGACGAGGGAATGAAGCAAAGCGTCTGTTCGCTGCGTTAAGTTACATGGTGATCGACGAGATGCATGCTTTTATGGATGCAGAGCGTGGACGCCAACTGCAATCTCTGCTCAATCGTATCGAGATCGCCGCAGGACATCCAGTCGTTCGCGTAGGCCTTTCGGCCACCCTGGCCGACATGAGAACCTCAGCTGCTTTCTTACGGCCACTCAATCCGGATGGCGTGGAGATATTAGAATCTCAAATGGGTAGCCAACCCCTGAAACTTCAGGTTCGCGGCTATATACAGCCACGTCTGAAGCAACGTGACGCGAATTCAGACAAGGGCGAGGCAACCGAGAGCACAGCAGACATAGAGATCGCGACACACCTCTTCGACACGCTTCGAGGGCATCGGAGTCTGATTTTTGCTGGCTCGCGCCGGAATGTTGAACTGTACACTGCAAGACTGCGTACTCTTTGTGAAACATTGGGCGTGCCGGAGGAGTTTTTCGCTCATCACGGTAGCTTATCGCGTGAGCACCGTGAGGAAGCCGAACGAAGGCTGAAAGAAGATGATCGACCAGGCTCCATTATCGCAACCACGACCCTCGAACTAGGCATTGATGTTGGCCACATTGATGCTGTGAGCCAGATTGGGCCTGGGCACACTGTTTCAGGCATGCGCCAGCGACTGGGGCGTTCCGGTCGACGTGCCGGACAGTCCTCGGTAATGCGGGTCTACACCACCGAGATGGCGATTGACGAACGCATCCATCCCATTGATGCCATGCGGCCGCACACGGTGCAGAGCATAGCGATGCTCAATCTGATGCTGAGGCGCTGGAATGAATCGCCTCAGATTGGATGTTTGCATCTTTCCACGCTGATACAGCAGATTCTGGCACTAATCGCTCAACACGGTGGACTGACAGTCAAACAGGGCTGGAACCGCCTGATCGAGAGTCGGGTATTTCCTGAAATTGATCAGGCCCTTTACATTGATGTGCTGCGGCGCATGAAGCATCCAGAGGTCCAGCTTATTGAACAGGCGCCAGACGGAACGCTTTTGCCAGGCGAAGAAGGCGAACGGGTCATCAATGACCGTGGGTTCTACGCCGTATTCATGACGCCTGACGAATTCAAGGTTATTACGGATCGCGGACGGAACCTTGGCTCGCTGCCAGTCGATAGCCCGGTAATGCCGGAACAACTCATCATCTTCGCCGGACGTCGGTGGCGGGTGATCGAGCTCGACAATCAACGCCGGGAAATTTTGGTCACACGAGCGTATGGTGGCGTGCCGCCCAAATTCGGTGGCGAGGGCTTACCCCCCGCCGATGAAGTCGTAGCGGAGATGCGCCGGGTTTATGAGAGCATCGCCATTCCTCGCTTTCTCGACAAGATAGCTCTTGAATGCCTTACGGAAGCCAGAGTGACATTCGATAATCTTGGATTGCGGCATGCAAGTTTATATCGGCATGAGGACGAACTCCTGCTTTTCCCCTGGGTCGGTAATCGGGCTCAACTGGCCTTGGTGCTAGCGCTTGCCTCTCATGGCGTGACGGCTAATTCGGAGGGTATCGCGGTCACAATTCCGGCTAAAGACGGAGGCAAACTGGTTGCCGCCCTGAAAACTCTCGCCGAAAGGCCTGCTCCTGATGCGGAAGTTCTAGCTCGACTAGTCCCCGATATGAAGAGAGCAAAGTATGATGCCTATTTAGGAGAGGAATTGCTGGCGCGTTGTTACGCCAGCGAGCATATCGACGCGGCACGCGTGCCGATCATTGCTACTGACCTAATCTCTAGATTGCCGGCAGAAGCAACGACAATTTTTGAAACTAAAGTGCCTCTATGATATGTTTGGGGTAGGCTGGTATGATGGATGATTCCAGAACGAAGCAGACAGGCGGCGTTCGCCCTCATGTCTGCCATTTGATGCCTAATTGTCCGGTTCGCAAAACAGACATGCACCATTCGCCAGTATCACTCGACCACTGTCGACATTTGCCTTTTTGGGCAGTGCAGATTTGTCCCGGACAGGAGTTTATCCGGGACAGGAAACGGCATCATGCCTATCAGGCGACGCGGATCAGCTTACGGTTGATAAACTCCTCAATGCCGAGGAAGGACAGTTCGCGGCCAAAGCCAGAGTTCTTGATCCCGCCAAACGGCAGTTCAGGGGCCGCAGCCGTGGCCGTGTTGATGAACATCATGCCGGTCTCGACCGCTTCGGCCACCCGTTCCGCCCGGCCAAGGTCACGCGAGAACACGGCCCCGCCGAGGCCATAAGGAGAATCATTGGCCAGTTCGATGGCTTCGTGTTCCGAGGCAACCTTATGTACCACAGCGACCGGGCCGAAAATCTCCTGATAGAAGACCGGGTTGTCCTTTGACACATTGGTCAGGATGGTCGGTTCCATGAAGAAGCCGCGGCACTCCATCCGCTTGCCCCCGGCCACCAACGTTGCGCCTGCCTTGACCGCTTCGTCAGTCTGCGCCAGTGCGGTGTCGAGTGCCTTCCTGCTGCTCATCGGGCCATGGGTGGTACCCTCAGCCAGCGGATCGCCAATGCGGAACTGCGTGATCGCGGTTTTCAGACCTGCGAGGAAGGCGTCGTAGACCTTCTCATGCACGATCATCCGTTTGGCCGCCGTGCAGACCTGCCCATTATTGGCAAACCGGCCCCATGTCGCCCACTTCACGGCAAGTTCAAGATCCGCGTCATCCAGCACGATGAACGCGTCGCTACCGCCAAGTTCCATCGTGTCCTTCTTCAGCGCCGCACCCGCTTCGGCCGCGACCGTCTGGCCCGCGCGTTCGCTGCCCGTCAGGGCGACGCCACGGATGCGGAAATCCTTGATCAGTTCGGCGGACTGATCGTTGTCGAGGAAGATGTTGGTATAGACACCAGCAGGCGCGCCCGCCTCGTGGAACAGCTTTTCAAAGGCCAGCGCACATTGCGGCACGTTGGGCGCGTGCTTGGCGATGACCACATTGCCTGCCATCAGGTTCGGCCCCGCCACGCGGGCCAACTGGTAATAGGGGAAGTTCCAAGGCTCGATGCAGTAGATTACGCCAAGCGGCTGGTTGATGATCTTTGCATGGCCTTCCTTGACCTTCAGGGGCGTGGGAGCGAGAAATTTCTCCGCGCCCTCGGCATAGTAGGAGAGGATGTCGGCCGTGATGTCGATTTCTTCCAGCGCGTCAGGCAGCGCCTTGCCCATCTCGGTCGCGATCAGGCGCGCATGGGTCACGCGGTCACGACGCAGCAGGTCGGCGGCCTTTGACATGATGACTTTGCGGGCTGCGATATCGCGCTTTTTCCAGTCGGTCTTCCACACATGGTCCGCGCGATCGACAATCTCCTTCATCTGCGCGGCAGTATGCAGTTCAAACGTGCGTTCCACGGTTTCCGTTGTCGGGTTGAGGGTCTGGTAAAAACTCATTGGTCCGTTTCCCGGTTTATTGATTATGGAAAAGGTAGTCGGTGTAGCCATGCGCGCTGCCGCCGTACATCGTCGCCGGGTCCAGCGGATTGAGCGGCCAGTTATGTTCCAGCCGCGCGGGCAGGTCCGGATTGGCGATGAATTTCCGGCCAAAGCCGATCATGTCCGCCCATCCATGGCCCAGCACATGCTGTGCCTTGTGCAGGTCGTAACGGCCCGCGCACAGGATGCGGCCGCCGAAGATGTCGCGCACGCTGGCGCGGAAGGCATCCGGCATTTCCGGCGCATTGTCCCAGTCGGCTTCGGCCAGCGAGACGTAGGCGATGCCCGCCTCCGCCAGTACGCGCACGGCTGCCGTGTAGGTTTCCGCTGGATTGTCCTCCAGCAGGCCGAGATAGACGCGCTCTTCCGTCGTCGTGCCGAACAGCGGGGAAAACCGCACGCCCATCCTGTCGGGCGTGACGACGGCGGAGACGGCCTCGACCGCCGTACATCGTCGCCGGGTCCAGCGGATTGAGCGGCCAGTTATGTTCCAGCCGCGCGGGCAGGTCCGGATTGGCGATGAATTTCCGGCCAAAGCCGATCATGTCCGCCCATCCATGGCCCAGCACATGCTGTGCCTTGTGCAGGTCGTAACGGCCCGCGCACAGGATGCGGCCGCCGAAGATGTCGCGCACGCTGGCGCGGAAGGCATCCGGCATTTCCGGCGCATTGTCCCAGTCGGCTTCGGCCAGCGAGACGTAGGCGATGCCCGCCTCCGCCAGTACGCGCACGGCTGCCGTGTAGGTTTCCGCTGGATTGTCCTCCAGCAGGCCGAGATAGACGCGCTCTTCCGTCGTCGTGCCGAACAGCGGGGAAAACCGCACGCCCATCCTGTCGGGCGTGACGACGGCGGAGACGGCCTCGACCACCTCGCGCAGGAAGCGCAGGCGATTGGACAGGCTGCCGCCATAGGCATCGATGCGGAAATTGGCCCGTTCGGAGATAAACTGGTTAATCAGGTAGCCATTGGCGGCGTGGATTTCGACGCCATCGAAACCGGCTGACAGGGCGTTGCGGGCTGCCTGTGCGTACAGCTCCACCAGTTCATGGATTTCGGGAATGGTCAGCGCGCGTGGCACATCAGGGGGTACCAGCTTTCCTGTACCCGGCCCCGTGGGGATGAACACGTTTACGCCTGTTGCCGCGACCGCGGACGGAGCGATCGGTGCCTCATGACCGGGCTGCAATGCCCGGTGGGACACGCGGCCCACATGCCACAATTGTGCAAAGATGGGCCGCCGCTTTGCGTGTACCGCATCGGTGACCAGCTTCCAGCCCGCGACCTGCTCGGGTGAATAGATGCCTGGCGTCCAGGCATAGCCCTGCCCGCGGGGTTCGATCTGCGTACCTTCGGTAATCAGGAAACCCGCCTGCGTGCGCTGCGCGTAATACTCGGCCATCAGCGCGTTGGGAATATCGCCCGGTTGGGTGCTGCGGCAGCGTGTCAGTGGTGGCAGGAAGATCCGGTTTTCCAGCGACAGGTCGCCCAGTCGCACAGGTTCGAATAAAGAAGATGAAGACATGATCAACCCTGTTTATAAATGCAGGCCATCTGTCCGGCCCGCATGTAAACATTGACCCAGTCTGCGGTGTGCGCAAGAACGCACATAAACCGCCACTAGTGTCAGGAATGATACCATGCCCCGCATTCGTCACACCACGCTGGCCTGTAGCCCCGGTTGCACGGTGGAAGCCACGCTGGAACTGTTTGGCGGGAAGTGGAAGGCGTTGATCCTGTATCACCTGTTCGAGGACGGAGTGCTGCGGTTCGGCGAACTGCGCCGTCGCCTTCCCAACGTCACGCAGCGGATGCTGACCAATCAGTTGCGCGAACTCGAGGCAGACGGACTGGTGTCACGCACCGTTTTTCCCGAGGTGCCACCGCATGTGGACTACGCCCTGACCGAGCTGGGAAAGACGCTGAAGCCAGTTATTCAGGCGCTCAAGAAGTGGGGGGATCGGTATGCGCATTCTGTCCAGCGGAACACAGCTGCTGATTGAGATTGACGGCGAAGCGTTATGGACAATTCCTGCAGCAATCTGCCTGTCGGCATAGCAGAAGCAGAGCGGACAGGCAGCAGTCGCCTTCTTCTCGGCCGTGTTCAGACTTGCTCAAA
The DNA here is from genome assembly GCF_001766235.1 of Acetobacter ascendens. Classification (NCBI taxonomy): domain Bacteria; kingdom Pseudomonadati; phylum Pseudomonadota; class Alphaproteobacteria; order Acetobacterales; family Acetobacteraceae; genus Acetobacter; species Acetobacter ascendens. Next base: position 1,904,542 of record NZ_CP015164.1, on the reverse strand, counting down.
GTTTCGATAAGCAGACCTTCTATATCGGCGACGCAAGCCAGGCCGCCAGTTGCCGGACCATGGATCTGGCGACACGGCCGGCGCCCAGCAGCGTGGCGGATGCGGGCCCACACCAGGAGCCATAACCCAGCAGCCAGAGACGTGGCTCCCTGACGGCCTGCTGCCCGTTAACACGGATCAAGCCGTCCGGCTCGATCACGTCGAGTGATGCAAATGCAGAGAGCGCGGGACGGAAGCCTGTACACCAGATGATCGCGTCAATGGCTTCTTCCTGTCCGCCGGGCCAGACGACGCCCGTAGCCGTCATGCGCACGAACGGGCGCACCGCGTGGAAGACACCGCGCTCCCGGGCGGCCCGTACGGGCGGCACCATGACGATATCGCCAAAGCCTCCTGTCGGCATGGCGCCGGCGTTGCCCAGGACTCGTGCGGTCGCCCGTTCGAACAGAACCCGTCCATCCACATCGTCGGGCAGGAATACCGGATCCTGCAGCGTCACCCACGTTGCGTTCGCGAGCAGTGACACTTCCGCCAGGATCTGCGCCCCGGAGTTACCGCCACCGACCACGAGCACGCGCCGACCGGCAAAAGGTGCGGGGATCTGATAGTGCGCGGAATGGATCTGCGTCCCGCCAAAGAATTCATGCCCCGCGACATCAGGAATGAACGGGGCCGACCATGTGCCGGTCGCACCGATAACCGCACGGCCAAGAAAATCACCCGCGCTGGTTCTGACAGTCAGAAGTTTTCCGTTCGCGCGCTCCACACACTCGACCATGACCGGACGGCGGATCGGCGGCGCATAGCGCGCCTCGTAGCGGTGCAGATAGTCCAACACCTCGTCACGGGTCGGATAGCCGCCATCCGGCGTGTCTGGCATCGGCCAGCCGGGCAGCGAACTGTAGGACGCGGGTGAAAACAGATGCAGGGAGTCCCAGCCATGCACCCATGCACCACCCGCCTGCGTCCCGTTATCAAGAATGACGTAACGCAGTCCGGTCCGTCGTAGAAAATACGACGCGGCGAGGGCCGCCTGACCGCCTCCCACGATCACAACATCGAACTGTTCCGCCATTGCCCGGCTCACAGACTTTCCGGGAGACGGAATTCCGCCTTGCGTTCGCTGTAGCGATCAACGAGGTAGTCGGCCCGGTCGCGCAGCAGCCATGTGAACTTCATCAGCTCCTCCATGACATCTACCATCCGGTCATAGAGGGGGGATGGCTTCATCCGGTCATCGTCACCGAACTGGGTATAGGCCATCGGCACGCTGGACTGATTGGGGACGGTGAACATCCGCATCCACCGGCCCAGCACCCGCAGGGCATTGACGGAATTGAAGCTCTGCGATCCGCCCGAAACCTGCATGACCGCCAGCGTGCGGCCCTGCGTCGGGCGGATCGAGCCTTCCGTCAGGGGCAACCAGTCGATCTGGTTCTTGAACACGGCAGTGATGTTGCCGTGCCGTTCGGGGCTGCACCAGACCTGGCCTTCAGACCAGATCGAGAGTTCCCGCAGTTCCCGCACCTTCGAATGACTTGCGGGCACGGAATCCGCTACCGGCAGGCCGGTCGGGTCGAACACCCGTGTCTCGGCCCCCAGCACCTTCAGGATGCGTTCTGCCTCAAGCACCAGCAACCGGCTGAAGGATCGGGGGCGTAAAGAGCCATAGAGCAGAAGGATACGCGGCGGATGGTCCACACGCGGTTGCGGTTCCAGCCGCGCGAGATCGACCTGTTCAAGATATTCGGGGTGAAGGGCCGGCAAGTCAGGTTCGGTCATTGTGATATCGGTCCATTCATGCATTACGGCTGGCTGATTAGAGGCAGCCACAGGGCCAGCGCCAGGAGTGTGACCAGCAGGACGGGAGGTGTGATCACCAGACCCACCTTCATATATTGCCTCCACGTGACCCGATGGTTCCTGGACGCCAGCACATGCAGCCAGAGCAGTGTCGCGAGACTGCCGATCGGCGTGAATTTCGGCCCGAGGTCGCAGCCGATGATGTTGGCATAGACCATCAGGTCGCGTGTCAGCGGCGTGATGTCGTGCGCCTGCTGGATCGCCAGTGCCCCGACCAGCACACTCGGCATATTGTTCATGATGGACGACAGAATAGCCGCCAGAAAGCCGGCGCCGATGGTGGCGATGAACGGCCCCTGATGGCCAAGCCAGACCAGTGCGGCCGCAAGGTAGTCGGTCAGCCCGGCATTGCGCAGGCCATACACCACCAGATACATGCCCAGCGAGAAGATCACGATCTGCCATGGCGCGCCCATCAGCACCTTGCGAACAGGGATCACCCGGCCATATCCGGCGACTGCCAGCAGGATGCCGGCAGCCAGGCAGGCCACGATACAGACCGGAATATGAAATGGCGCGGTCAGGAAATAAGCTGCCAGAATCAGGGCCAGCAGCGGAAAAGCCGCGCGGAACACAAGGTGGTCACGAATAGCCGAGACAGGTGCTGGCAGTTCAGAGACGGGGTAGGTCTGGGGCACCTGCCGCTGGTAATAGAGCCACAGGACGGCAAGTGTCGCGCCAAGGGCAGCCAGATCGACGGGGACCATGATCGCGGCGTAGCGGTCAAAGGGAATGTCGAAGAAATTGGCGCTGACGATGTTCACCAGATTGGAAATCACCAGCGGCAGGCTGGTGGTATCCGCGACAAAGCCGGTCGCGATGATGAAGGCCAGCGCCGCGCCATGGTTCAGACGGAGTTGTGTGAGGATAGCGATGACAATGGGCGTCAGCAGCAGGGCCGCGCCGTCATTGGCGAAAACCGCTGCAATGGCCGCTCCCAGCACCACGATCAGCGTGAATAGCGTCCGGCCTCGCCCTTTGCCCCAGCGTACGACGTGCAGGGCGGCCCAATGGAAGAACCCTGCCTCATCCAGCAACAGCGAGATGACGATCAGCGCGATAAAGGTGAAGGTCGCGTCCCAGACGATGTGCCAGACGACAGGAATGTCATGCCAGTGGATCACGCCAGCCGCCAAGGCCACGGCGGCACCTGCCATTGCGCTCCAGCCGATGCCCAGCCCCCGAGGCTGCCAGATGACAAAAACCAGCGTGACAACGAAAAGCAGAAGAGCCAGCATCAGGAGATCCGCTTTCCGGATTCATCGACGATCTTCTCGCCGTCCTCTTTGACGAAAGCGCCCCGCTGCGGGTTGGGCAGGATTTCCAGAGCCGCCTCGGACGGACGGCAGAGCGCAACACCGAGGGGGGTGACGACGATCGGCCGGTTCATCAGGATCGGGTGTGCGATCATGGCGTCGATCAGCGTATCGTCCGTCAGGGTCGGATTATCGAGGCCGAGCTCGTGAAAGGGCGTGCCCTTTTCCCGCAGGACCGCGCGCACCGGAACCCCCATACGGGCGATCAGATCGAACAGTTCCGCGCGGCTCGGTGGGGTTTTCAGATATTCGATGATCCTGGGCTCCTCGCCGCTATTGCGGATCAGTGCCAGCACGTTGCGCGACGTGCCGCAGGCCGGATTGTGGTAGATAGTGACGGTCATGGGCATGAGGCCGGGCTCGGGCTGCAGGAAGACAGGTTCGCGATCAGGGGCGCGCAGAGTTCGGGGCTGCCCGCACAGCAGTCTCTGACGAGGAAGAGCATCAGGTCGCGCAAGCGCGGAAGGCGCGCACGATAGACGATCAGCCGGCTGTGGCGCTGCGAGGTCAGCAGGCCGGCACGGGTCAGGGTGGCAAGATGGGCCGAGATCGTGTTCTGCGGGACATCGAGATGCCGCGCGACGTCTCCGGCGGGTAGTCCGTCCGGTTCGTGGCGCACCAGCAGGCGGAAGATCTCCAGTCGCGTGGACTGCGACAGAGCGCTCAGGGCAGCGAGGACAGATTCTGTATCCATAAATCGACGATCACGGATATATGGGATGAAGTCAAGACTACCCAGGACATGCCTCGTTCAGAGCTTGGAACGCGGCTTCACACGCCGAACAGGCGGCCGATCCCGCCCGTGACGATCATTGCCACAATACCCCAGAACGTCACACGCAGTGCTGGGCGCAGAGGCGCTGCGCCGCCGGCAATCGCGCCAACGACCCCCAGAACAGCGAGAACCACGACGGACGTCAGGGACACGCCCCAGGATACCCACGCCACGGGCGTCAGAACCGCCGCCAGCACAGGCAGTAGTGCTCCGGATGAAAAGGCGGTTGCCGAGGCGAATGCCGCCTGTATGGGTCGTGCCGCCGTGGCTTCGGACAGACCCAGTTCATCCCTTGCATGGGCACCGAGCGCATCATGCTTCATGAGGGCAACGGCGACCTTGCGCGAGAGGTCTTTATCCAGCCCTCTCTTCTGATAAATCCCGGCCAGTTCGGTGACTTCGCCCTCCCAGTCCGTGACCAGTTCCTGTTTCTCGCGGGCGATGTCGGCGTGTTCGGAATCGGCCTGGGAACTGACCGAGACATACTCGCCTGCCGCCATGGACAGGGCGCCCGCGACAAGCGCGGACAGTCCCGCGACGAGAATGCTGCCGCGTGTCGCATGAGAACTGGCAACGCCGACGATGAGGCTGCCGGTCGACAGCGTTCCGTCATTGGCGCCGAGAACGGCCGCGCGCAGCCACCCCAGTTTCTCGACGGCATGGCGTTCGGCCAGAGGATGGAGACGCGACATAAGGTGACCTGTTGCTTCTGATAAATACAAACCAGATTTAGGCCCCTGTTTTTGCCACGGCAATAGGCATTTTATTCTGACATTGCGAGCTATTTTCAATAGTATTTATATTTTCGTAAAATATTCTCTGTTCAGAATCCTGTCAGGTAAGCATGATATGGAAGTGAATCCAGGGTTCCTTTTCATCGAGACGCATATGCCTTGTTCAACGCCGGACATTACCGACACCCTGCGCTACGACAGGCCGACGATCGTCCTTCACTGGACCACCGCCTTTCTGGTGCTGCTTCAGTTTGCTCTTGGCGAAACCTGGAACTGGCCGGCAAAACCCGTCCATCATCTGATGGTCGTCGCGCATCTGACCGTCGGTATCCTGCTGACGGTGATCATGGCGTTCCGCATAGTCTGGCGTCTGACGAAAGGCCGGCATCTGTCGGACCTTCTCCGTCCAGTGGACCGGGTATGCGCTCTCGGGGCGGAGTACACACTCTATGTGCTGCTTCTGGCGGAAATCTTGCTGGGCTATCTCTGGCGATGGGGTGCCGGGCAGACGATGAGTTTTTTCGGCCTCCTGATCCCATCCCCGTTTGCACGGTTCCCGGCGGAAACCGTGACGTGGCTTCACACGTTGCATGAGTGGAACGCCTGGCTGATCATGGGCTTTGCGACAGGCCATGGCGCGGCGGCGCTTTTTCATCAGTTCGTCCTGAAGGACAAAGTTCTCGGGCGCATGTTGCCGCAGTGTTTCTTGTTCCGTCAGTGAGGCGGTCAGTATCCTGTCTGATTGTATGACTGGGCACACCGTGATGCTGGGCCGCCAACAAGCCAGAAGTGATGATTTTTTGTTGTCATCAGCAGCTCCACATGAATGCCGGTTCATGGGAATTGTCTCCTGTCGAACGGGAAAATAAGAAAGTATCGACCCAATGACGATCGTGCCGCGTGGCGTGGGACCAGAAAGACCGGGGTCGGCTCTTGAGGTGCTCCTCATCTTTCTCAGGCTGGGCGTCACCTGCTTCGGCGGGCCGATCGCGCATATCGGGTATTTCCGGGACGAATTCGTCGTCCGACGCCGGTGGCTCAATGAGCGCGCCTATGCCGATCTCGTCGGGCTGTGTCAGTTCCTGCCCGGTCCCGCGAGCAGCCAGGTGGGATTTTCCATTGGCCTGATGCGGGCCGGTTATGCAGGCGGTTTTGCGGCGTGGGCGGGGTTCACCCTGCCTTCGGCACTTATACTGGTCCTCTTCGCCTATGGCGCGAACGCGCTTGCCGGCCCGACTGGTGCAGGCCTTCTGCATGGACTGAAACTCGTCGCCGTCGCCATCGTCGCACAGGCCGTATGGGGCATGGCGCGCACGCTGTGTCCGGACCGGACGCGAGCTTCGATCGCGGTCACGGCCGCGCTCATCGTTCTGTTCGCCATCTCACCGCTTGCCCAGATCGCGGCCATCGTTCTCGGGGGCCTCGCCGGCTTGTGGCTTTGCCGCTCTGTGCAGACGTCAGATGGCGAGCATATTACAGTGCCCGTATCGCATCGTGCAGGGATCGTCGCACTGGCTCTCTTTCTGGCGTTGCTCTTCGGTCTGCCCGTTCTCGCCTGCCATGGCGCACCAGAGGGCGTTTCCCTGTTCGACGCCTTCTACCGGTCAGGCGCGCTCGTGTTCGGTGGCGGTCATGTCGTGCTGCCCTTGCTGCACGAGGCTTTCGTGACATCGGGCTGGGTCAGCGACGACACCTTTCTCGCCGGTTATGGCGCGGCACAGGCGGTTCCGGGGCCGCTTTTCACGTTCGCGGCCTATCTCGGCGCGGTCGTCGGGCAATCTCCCCACGGTGTTGCCGGTGCCGCTTTCGGTCTTTTCGGCATCTTTCTGCCGGGCATCCTGGTCCTGATCGGAGCTTTGCCCTTCTGGGACACCTTCCGCAGCCAGCGGGCCGTTCAGGCGACGATGCGCGGCGTCAACGCAGCGGTCGTGGGCCTGCTGGGGGCGGCGCTCTATACACCGGTCTGGACGAGCGCGGTCAGGTCGGCGGCGGATTTCGGGATCGTGCTGGTCGGTTTCGTCCTGCTGACCGTCTGGCGGGCGCCACCCCTGGTGGTAGTCGGTATCAGCGCGCTGGGAGGGGTCGTCATTGGGCAGGCGGCATAATGAAATGTTCAGTCAGCGACGTGCATCGACGCGTGATCGCCATACCGTTTTTCAACGCACACTTCAATAATGGCGCGTCGTTATAAGGGCCATGTTTCGGCCGTTTCCTGTGTAAGTCAGCCAGAAAACGGACAGGCAGTTTACCCCCCATAGCTGTCTTTCCTGAACGATTTTTTCAGAAGGAGAGGTTGCACTCGATGTAAGCATTTTTGGCCCTGAAAATTGGGGTATCATTCTCGGCCTGTTTCTATCCCTTGCTGGCGGTTTCAGAACTGTGAGTTATCATTAAAGAAGAAAGTGATTCGTGAATGTCACGGATCTGGCCATGTCAGAGGGTCATCATGTCACGAAACGCAAAATGCTTGTCTCAACCGGATAGTCTGGAACAGAAGTCCGGCTCACAACGCATTTCCGCATATGTAAGGCGGGGATTGATGCGGTATCAGGAAGCAGCGGATTATCTCGGGATCGCCAAGGGAACGCTGGCCAACTGGGTTTCACAGCGAATTGGCCCACGGTCCATCAAGATCGGTAGCATGCGATTGTTTCGTCAGGAAGATCTTGATGTCTTCATTGAGGAAAAGCTTTTTGAAACCGAAAGGTTTGAAAAACGCCGTCGCCGTCAGCGCGGACGGGGTGCGCTGGTCCTGACCTGCCCGCATCCTGATCTGTTTCTCTTCTCCGTGCTGGCCCTGGCGTTGGCAGTCTTCATCTTCACCGTGTCATAGGCTTTTTTAAACGCCCTCTGGTTATCTTTGGTTATCCTGACTAGCAGCTAGCGTGTTTTGTCTGCGATGTCTCCAGGCACGGGTTGGTAGTAGCGATTGAGCGACTTCAAGTCGCGATGGCCCGTGACCCGGGTCAGTTCAATCGGGTTCAGATAGCGGGCCAGACGCGATGTTGCTTCATGGCGCAAATCATGAAAGGTCAGGTCCTGAATTCCTGCTTGCCGGGTCATGCGACCGAACAGGACAGAAAAGATTTTTCTCTCCCCCACCGAAAAGACGACGTCTTTTCGGTCAGGCACCTTTTCCATGGTGGCACGCTTTTCCATGAGAACGCGTTGTGCACCCTTGGTCATGGGGTGGATTTCGGGACCGAGCTCTTCTCTATGCCGGTCACTCTTCACACGGGCGAGGGAAATGGTCTGTCTGCGGAAGTCGATATCCTGCCAGCGCAGACTGAGGGATTCCCCCAGACGGCAGCCTTGCTCGATTGACCACCTGATGAGCCACACTACATCAGGGTAGTGCCTGAAAACCCCGTCGGGCCGAGAAGCAGCTCGCAGAAGTTCGGCTTCTTCGCCATCCTTTAATCTCCGGTTTCTCTTGCGATCCGCTCCCTCGGGCCGTTTGGTCCGTTTGGCAGATGCATGATTGAGGATGGTCGTGTCCCACTCCGAGTTGGCGTATTCGACGATGGCTGCAATCATGTTCAGGCGTTTGACGACGGTTCCCTTGGCCAGTCCCGCAGCCAGCATGGCGTCTCGAAAGTTCCGGACGTCGCTGTTGGTCCATTTGTCGATTTTCAATGAGGCAATGTCGGAACCAAGAAGGGCCGGAAGGTGACCCATACGATCGGCATCGCGCTCTGTCATGCGTTCCCGACCAAAGCGCTCAAAGAGTTCGCCAAAAGTAATCTGGTTTCTCTTGCGTGCGGGGGGCTCAAGTTGGCCCACATGCGCCTTGGCGCGTACGTCCTGGAGCCAGCGGCGGGCAAGACTGGCTGACGCGAAGGTTTCGCGGTGACGTTTGCCGTTCACCATCCTGCGGGCCTGATACTGGCCGGGGCCACGATACCAGACGCCTTTGGGCAACGGCTTCCCTGTTACAGGGTCCTTGAGGGTCTCTTTTGGTGATTTGGTCATCGTTATTCGATCCTCTCCCAGTTTGGCTCGTGATTGGCTCAAAAATCAACGATTTTCAGATTAACCTGCTGCAAGTCCTTGAAAAACTTGGCGTGCCGACGGCAATGAAACCGAGAACTGGAACCTATTGATATCGTTGAAATAAAATTAAGCGGCTGTCTCGTGATGGATTGAATGTTCGAAACATCGACCTATAGGCGGAACGCCTGCTTCGGAGGGAAACAGGACAGTCGGCTGTTGAAGCATAGTGATGGCAAAGCCGACATTCGTGGCAATCCATAGCTAGGCTATGAACAGATATTGAATATCCAATACACGCTGCTATCGTAGGACGATAAAATTCTGAGCGGAACAGGGCAATAGCTTAAGCTTATCGCGCCAAACGCAATACAAAAACTATATTATTATAATAATATACATTTGCGCTGAAAGCATAATATCATTATGTGATGCTGTTTTTTCTGCAGAGCGGCAAGAGCTTCTGAACTATTTCATCAACTGACATTACTGATGTATTTAGAGCTAACTTATCAGCCAGCATTGGGCTAAAACGAGCCACTTCGTCTTTCGAGATCTCGTGCCAGATCGGCAGAATACGCGACTGTCCTTGAACTTCGAGAGCAACCAAACCATCGAGCTCACGCTGAGGCCATTCTTTCGCAAAAAAGTTCCTTGATAAGACAACAATACCAAAACGAGAACGAGCTAAACCTAGGTCAATCCTGCGACGCAGACTATCTCCCCATGTAAGCGACATTTCATCATAAAACGGCTTAATACCTAATGCTGTTAATCTTTCAGCAAATGGACGCACAAAGCTATCTTTGTCTTCAGAAGCATGGCTGATAAAGACGTCGTAATCAGGCAAGACGGCGGCATCGGGATCTTGTGCTGCAACTGCGATGGGAGCAGTGATAACAGCTCTTCGCTGATCCCGCAGCTGCTGCTCAAGCTGCCGCATCAGGCGATTTCGGTCATCATCTGCTTTTTTTTGAGCAACTGCAAACCTCTTACGCTCTATGTCTTCCGCCTTTTCAAGCGCAGTTTGCGCCCTGTGTAATTCTGCGCTCTTGGTAGCGATCGACTTCGCTATGTCAGCACGTTTTTTCTGTACCGATGATATGTTACCCGATGCGCGCCGCGCCTCATTCAGCTTTGTCGTAATTGTCGAAGCGCTTCTGCTCACTTGAGCAGCATTTGTCGCCTTGACTACTTTCTCCGAGAAGTCCGCCTCTTTTTTTGCCTCCTGCGCATCTTTGATACGTAGATTAGCGATGTCCTGCTGCAAGCGAGCGACTTTGGCTCGCTCGGTTGAAACTGACATATGACGCCCCCTTGAATATCATAAAAAACTTGTAACGAAAAATACATTCCCCGCAAGCCCTGCTTGCGGTTTCGATTATGTTACAAAGAAAATATCGAGAAAAATGACTTAGGTATAAGCTGTAGCCAGCAGTCCCCTTCATGCCGGGCAAAAGAGCAGTTGCAGCCCACAATTTCCTTGCTATCAGGGATAGAGCTACCGCCTTTCCAATAATATCAAAAATGGTGAAGATTTTTGTAATCAGTCTGCGGCGGGATCGCCTGATGGTCTGTTTAGCCTTCTCTTTTTTATGGACGCCCGCTCGACTTTAAACTCGATGCTCCGATCATCCATGTGTCAGACGTCTTTTCTAGCAACCCACTGAGTATGCTCCCGAGAGAATGCGTTCTCGGCATCACTTACGAATAGAGAGAATTTTTCATCGGTATCCGGGAGCAACGATTGTTCTTTAATCAGGCTAATTTCGTGGGCTGCAAGTCCGTAGGAGGCCGCCAGTTCAGAAAACTTTTTCGCTTGCATCCAACTCAAGAGGCTGGCTGCTGCCGCCACAAATACGTCTGTCGGCCAGAATGTTTGATCAGGGAAAGCAATACGAAAAGCCGCGCACACGACAGCAACAGCGTTAATACCGATTAACATCCAAAAGAACAAATTAGATCTTCGTCGGTTGAAGGCCGTCTTCTTGGCGTACCAGGTGAGCTGATCGAAAATCCGACTAGCCGAATATGTAGCTCGACGCTCCTCTAGACCTTTGCCACGCATTGCTTCCATAACAGGCGTGAACTGCTGACCATCAAGATGTTTTGTCAGCGACTGGCATACCTCTCGGTTCTGCTTGACAATTTGCTTTAACGTCCGGCGAAACTCACTATGAGCACTTGCATCATCTCCTTGGAATGGCTCCGCTCGGGAAACATAACGCCAGGTAATGGTCTTGATGGATTCGGCCACAGCTCTACCTGCATACCAAAGTTGGTCCGGACGCATTGCAAATAAATATATCGAGCAACCAAGTGCGCCCAGAAGGGCAAGAAGCTGGGCTACCGCGATAGACCAGTGAGAAACGCTGATAATTGAAAGACCAGCAGCAACCACAAGCGTCACAAGGTGCACGCTCAACGCGAGAAAGAAGTGCTGCTGCGACTTCAGAGATAAATCATCTGCAGACCGATAAAGCGCGGGAAAATCCTGCTCCTGCATACGGCTAAATTCCTGTCATTTATATCCGAGCTGCTGGTAAACCTCATCTTTATAGGACCAGTTATCCGTCGCCCTCATGTTCCAGTTTGAAAGCGCATACGCTACGATCTTTGGAGAAAAGGGAACAAATATGGCACCAATATTCTTGATAATCGGCGGGCACGTAGCATCTACCATATATCGCGATCCATCGAGGTTGATGCCAATTATTCGGCAGCCCTTTTCCAGAGCTACCTCCATCTCCCAACGCACGTACTTGTGCTTAGAGCGGGTGTCCTGCCCAATGAGTACCGCGAATGTGCCAGCTAGACCAATTCGCTCACGGCACTTCTGCTTAATGTAAGCTTCGTTTTCCGAGTTGATTTCTTTTGCTAGCTGACAGTTGGTGAAGTTAAAATCGATATGCTCGTTCTCTCTCCATGCGAGCATTAGACGATAATAGTGAATGTCGATGCTGCTAAATCCAACGAAAGTGCGCGGAATCCCCATTTTTTCTATCCTATTTACAAATCTTCATTATGTAACGAACATTATTGTTTTTCAAGAAGTGCTTTTCTTAGAGCCTGAATCAGAAAGCGGTTTGATTGATTTTTCGCAGAACTCTGCGGATATGGGCAATCATCAACCATGCGCAGGATGACGAGATTGTTGTCTCGACATCCTTCGTGAGGCGACGGCAACGTCCGAGCCATGCAAAGCTACGCTCCACGATCCAGCGTTTGGGCAAGACGACGAAGCCTTCGGCCCGATCGCTACGTTTGACGATCTCGATCGTCCATCGGCCGAGTTCAGCCAGCGTACCACGCAACTTCTCGCCAGCATATCCCCCGTCACCGATCAGATGGCGAAGCCAGGGAAACAATGAGCGTATTCTGGTCGCTACCAGCGGCGCACCATCACGATCCTGAATGTCGGCGGGATGTACAACAGCCGCCACGACATGACCCAGCGTGTCGGTCGCGATATGTCGCTTGCGTCCCTTGATCTTCTTGCCCGCGTCATAACCGCGGGGGCCGCCATTTTCAGCGGTTTTAACCGACTGGCTGTCAATAATGCCCACTGAAGGCGTGGCGTCTCGCCCGTCCTGCTCACGCGACAGGATCACGAGAATATGGTTCATGGCTTCCCATCTTCCCTCGCGGATCCAACGGTAGAAATAGCCCTGTACGGTCGTGAAGGCCGGAAAGTGCCGAGGTAACTGCCGCCATTGACAGCCGGTCGTGACGATATAGAGGATCGCCTCCATGACCCGGCGCAAATCCGTACGTCGTGGTCTGCCCAGCCGTTTCTTCTCGGGCATCAGCGGCGCAATCAGCGCCCACTCCGCATCGCGCAGGTCGCTTGCATATTCCAGGTCGTCCCTTTGATACTGCGCTCGGGTGATTTCAGTCCAGGCCATCTTGATCTCATCAGGTTATCGCAAACCCATGAATCATAACCCGCTGAAATCACTCAACTCATTTTCGGTCAGACACTTAGGCACTTAGAGGTGGTCCCCATTTTTCGGACAGGGCGATAAGCTATCATCTGGCCTGAACGAGGACGGGTTTTATGGGCAAGGTTACGCGGAAACGGTATGCGGCAGAGTTCAAGTCACGGGTTGCCCTGGAGGCGATCCGTGGGGAACTGACGCTGGCGGAGTTGGCGTCGAAACATGGCGTGCATCAGACGATGATCGCCCAATGGAAGCGCCAGGCGATCGAAGGCATGGCAAGCCTTTTTTCTGGTAAGTCAGTAACGGAACCTTCAGTCAGCCCTGCTGATGTAGAGAAACTGCACGCCAAGATCGGCCAGTTGCTGGTGGAACGGGATTTTTTGCGGGATGCCTCTGCTCGGTTGGGCGTGATCAGAGGCGGCAGATGATTGACCCGAAGCGAGCGCGTCTGCCGATAATCCGGCAATGCACGCTGCTGCAACTCAACCGGTCGCGCGTCTACTATCGGCCTGTGCCACAGAGCGAGGCCAATCTGGAGCTGATGCGGCTGATCGACGCCCAGTTCTTGGAAACGCCCTATTATGGCTCACGGCAGATGACATGGCATCTGCGCCGCCTGGGACATGAAGTGGGCCGCAAGCGGGTCCGGCGGCTCATGGCGATCATGGGCCTGCGGGCGATCTACCAGAAGCCGCGCACGACCGTGCCCCATCCGGAGCATCGGAAATATCCATATCTTCTGCGGAATCTGGTCATCAATCGGCCTGACCAGGTCTGGTGTTCCGATATCACATATATTCCCATGAAACGGGGATTTCTCTATCTCGTGGCGATCATGGACTGGTTCACGCGCAAGGTCCTGTCCTGGCGTCTGTCGAACACGATGGACGTGGAGTTCTGTATCGAGGCGCTACAGGATGCCCTCATGCGCTATGGCGCCCCGGACATTTTCAATACTGACCAGGGGTCGCAATTTACGACACCCCGTTTCAGCGGGATACTGGAAGAGCGTCAGATCCGCATCAGCATGGATGGGCGCGGTCGCTGGCTGGACAACGTGTTCATCGAGCGTCTGTGGCGGTCGCTGAAATATGAATGCGTCTACCTGCACGCGTTCGAGACCGGATCAGAGCTGAGGGCCGGGCTTGGCAGATGGATCGCCCATTATAACCAAAGGCGTCCGCATACGGCGCTGGCTGGACGAACGCCCGATGAGGAGTATCATAACGTGCCGACGCCATCTGGTCCGGGGTTAACCCCGGACCAGATGGCCAACAGCAACGCCGTCGGAAGGGCGGCATAACAACAACCGGGTATAGCTTATCAAGCCCGCAAAACTGTCCGAACGGACGGGACCACCTCACTTATTAAAGCAAACCGTCCTGCTTAGCGCAAGGCGAATTGGCGTACCTCCTGACCGTGATGTAAGGTTATACCCAGATGCCACACCGCGATACCCTTCATGTTATTAGAATAAGAAAAATGCGATATTTATAGAAGTCATGCTCTGGTTTGGTTAGTAATAATTCCGGGCTATAGGCGTGTAGGATTGAGGTAGGCAGGTCACATCGGAACTTACAATTTTGCGGTCCGCGCGCAAGCGAGCTAAAAAATCGCGATAAGTATCGCCACACCACCGTCGTGATGCTACCTACGAATCACAAGTCTTAATGAATTTGAGAGTGATAGAAACCTGCAATGGCAAAGACAAAAGTTTTCGTTAGCTATGATCATTCAGAGGACGCTTTATACAAATATCTTCTTCAAGCATGGGACGCCAATGAGGACTTCGACTTTGAGTTCGATAGTCGTGGTCCAAATATTCCAATCGATAGTGACGATTCAGCGGTGATTAAGGCATCTTTGACGAAGTTACTTAAATCTGCAACGCATCTGTTGGTGATTGTGGGTGAGAAGAGCAGTACCAGCGACTGGATAGGATGGGAGATCGCACGAGCCAAGCAGGATGACATCAAGCTTAAGTTAGCTGCGGTAAAACTGAATAAGACCAACATCACCCCTGCCGGTCTATTAAACGTCGGCACATCTTGGGCGACCAGCTTTGAACGAGACCGCATCGTCGATGCTCTCAAAGAGGCTAAAGTTGGATACTGATCCGCAGAGAGTTAGGCCTGAGAACTATTATTAGAGATATAGTGATAAAGATCATATGAACGAAGATAGTCGTGCAATATGTTTTGTCGTGATGGGTTTCGGCAAGAAGACGGATTTTGAATCCGGGCGGACGATCGATTTGGATGCGACCTACGAGGCCATCATTGAACCCGCCGCAACCAAGCATAATTTACGGTGCATCAGGGCCGATGAAATCATGCACTCCGGCATCATTGATACGCCAATGTATGAGATGCTGCTTCAATCAGACCTCGTTATCGCCGATATCTCAACGGGTAACATCAACGCTGTCTACGAACTCGGCGTGCGGCATGCGCTGCGGCCAAACTGCACTATTATTATGAAGGAGCGTGAGGGTAGACTCTATTTCGATCTGAATCATGTCAATACCTTCGAGTACGATCATCTTGGTGAAGATATCGGAGCACGTGAAGCACGACGCGCCACCCGCGACTTGGGGGTTTTGATCAAGGAGGTCATGGCATCGGGCAAGACGGATAGTCCAGTTTACACTTATCTGCCCCGGCTCATGCAGCCCAAGCTTAACGAAGAAGAGTTTTCGGATTTAGTTGACGAGACTGAGGCTGCGCAGGAAAGCCTTTCAGAATTAATGCAAAAAGGGGAGGCCGCGATGAAGGCGAGCAACCCCGAGGTTGCGGTCAACGCATTTAAAGCGGCTGCCCATCTGAAGGGGCCAGATCCGTTCATCATCCAGCAACTGGCTTTGGCTACTTATAAAGCAAAAAAGCCTTCGCCCTTGGCTGCATTGATAGCCAGTGTGCAGATCATAAACCAGTTAAGTCCAGACATCTCCAACGATCCGGAGACGCTCGGTATTACTGGAGCTATATACAAACGCCTTTGGCACCTGACGAATGATCGTCCTCAGCTTGATGCCGCTATCCGTTACTATGGACGGGGTTTCGAAGTCAGACGGGACTACTATAATGGCGAAAATCTAGCACTCTGCTATGAATTTCGACAGGGGTTGCAGACCGATCCGGACGAGGCCCTTTATGATCGCCTGAGCGCACGGAAAATTCGCACGGCGCTGCTCGAAACCCTATTGCTCTTGATTGAAACACCATCCTTCGATGAGCGAGTCGACAGACGTTGGGTGTTGGCAACACTCGCAAACTGCGCATACGCTTTAGGTAAACCCCAAGACGGTGAGCAGTTTGAGAAAAGGTTTATGGCGGAGCAACCAGCAAATTGGGAAATCGAGACTTATCAGGAGTCCAAGATGCACGTCCTGAGCATATCTTCATCGGACGCGCAAGACAAATTATAGTTCTATGACCAATGAAACTCACAGGCAGGCTGAGGTGGTCCCGTCCGTTCGGACAGTTTTGCGGGCTTGATAAGCTATACCCGGTTGTTGTTATGCCGCCCTTCTGACGGCGTTGCTGTTGGCCATCTGGTCCGGGGTTAACCCCGGACCAGATGGCGTCGGCACGTTATGATACTCCTCATCGGGCGTTCGTCCAGCCAGCGCCGTATGCGGACGCCTTTCGTTATAATGGGCGATCCATCTGCCAAGCCCGGCCCTCAGCTCTGATCCGGTCTCGAACGCGTGCAGGTAGACGCATTCATATTTCAGCGACCGCCACAGACGCTCGATGAACACGTTATCCAGCCATCGCCCACGCCCGTCCATACTGATGCGGATCTGACGCTCTTCCAGTATCCCGGTGAAACGGGGTGTCGTAAATTGCGACCCCTGGTCAGTATTGAAAATGTCCGGGGCGCCATAGCGCATGAGGGCATCCTGTAGCGCCTCGATACAGAACTCCACGTCCATCGTGTTCGACAGACGCCAGGACAGGACCTTGCGCGTGAACCAGTCCATGATCGCCACGAGATAGAGAAATCCCCGTTTCATGGGAATATATGTGATATCGGAACACCAGACCTGGTCAGGCCGATTGATGACCAGATTCCGCAGAAGATATGGATATTTCCGATGCTCCGGATGGGGCACGGTCGTGCGCGGCTTCTGGTAGATCGCCCGCAGGCCCATGATCGCCATGAGCCGCCGGACCCGCTTGCGGCCCACTTCATGTCCCAGGCGGCGCAGATGCCATGTCATCTGCCGTGAGCCATAATAGGGCGTTTCCAAGAACTGGGCGTCGATCAGCCGCATCAGCTCCAGATTGGCCTCGCTCTGTGGCACAGGCCGATAGTAGACGCGCGACCGGTTGAGTTGCAGCAGCGTGCATTGCCGGATTATCGGCAGACGCGCTCGCTTCGGGTCAATCATCTGCCGCCTCTGATCACGCCCAACCGAGCAGAGGCATCGCGTAAAAAATCCCGTTCCACGAGAAGTTCGCCTATCTTCGCGTGCAGTTTCTCCACGTCAGCTGGGCTGACCGGGGGCTCAGCCACCGTCTTCCCGGAAAAGGTCGCCGCCATCCCCTCGATCGCCTGCCGTTTCCACTGGGCGATCATCGTCTGATGTACCCCATGTTTCGAAGCCAGTTCCGCCAGCGTCAGTTCCCCACGGATCGCCTCCAGCGCAACCCGTGACTTGAACTCTGCCGCATACCGTTTCCGCGTAACCTTGCCCATAAAACCCGTCCTCGTTCAGGCCAGATGATAGCTTATCGCCCTGTCCGAAAAATGGGGACCACCTCTCTAGCGATAGTTACCAAGCGTCACTCCCATAATTCGCCTGAACCTGGCTGCAAATGCACTTGGCGTCTCATAGCCTAATATTTCAGATATCGAAGCCACCTGTTCGCCAGCAATGATCTTCGGGACGCGATAGGCGATGCACGCTACCCTGACAGTTAACATGGGCAAACTACTATCGGTAGATGGCCGTGGTACTATGGCCGCTATCTGAAAGACTATATGTTTTGGAATGAAGGCGAAAGATGGACGGACAGGATAGAGATCTCTCCACTGAAGCGGCGGCTCTTGCTGACATCCTCAGATGGTCAGCGGACATCCCCGCTTGGCAACGGGACGCCCTACGGCGGCTATGTGGTCAGGCGAAGCTGGAGCCGGCGGACCTGACGTCGCTCGTGGCCATCTGCAAGGGCACCAACCAAGGCTCGCCGCTGGATGCGACCCACGTTCGAGATCCCGCCGCCAGCCATGCCGTCGTCAGTCTCGGTGCGCTGCACGGCCTGTCCAACGTCAACGCTCTCGCTCCAGGCGAACGTCTGTCCTTTGGAAGGGCTGGTCTGACAGTCATCTACGGCGACAACGGTGCCGGCAAGTCCGGCTATGCTCGTGTTCTGAAACAGCTCTGCAGGGCTCGCTCTCCCAAGGGTGATGCGATCCTACCTAACATCTACGCGGCCGATGGGGGCACGCCGTCCGCTCATGTCGAGTTTTATATTGGCGGTCAGAAGCACAACGCCTCATGGACGCAAGGCTCACCGACCGACGCGATGCTCTCGGCGGTCAGCGTATTCGATTCACGCACCGCCAATGTCCATGTCGAGAACACCAACGATCTTGCCTACACGCCTCTTCCTCTCCGCATCCTCGCCGGCCTCGCGCAGGCCTGCCTGGACGTGAAGGCTAAGCTCGCCGCCGAGATCAAGACCCTGCAGGAGCAAACGCCAGCCGTTCTTTACAACCCCGAGTGCAAGCCCGAAACCGAGGTCGGCAAGCTGGTCGCCGCCCTTTCAGGGAAGACCAAGCCTGAAACCGTCGAGAAATTGGCGGGCATCAATGTCGATGAGGAATCCCAGCTTCAGACTCTGGTCACTGATCTCGCCAGCGATCCGGCGCGCACGTTACGCCAGCTTCAGGGTCACGAGACCCACCTCAAGACGACCATTGACCGTCTGGAGCGTTTGGCGGCTGTCGTGGCTGAGGAAACCCGGACCGCACTGCACGACGCCTACGCACGTCTTGGTACGGCACGTCAGGCGGTCGCTGCTGCTTCCGCGAACCTCTTCGCCGACGAACCTCTGCCCGACATCGGGTCAGACGTGTGGAAGTCGCTCTGGGAGGCAGCCCGCGACTATTCCCGTGCGTCAGCCTATCCGGAGAAAGGCTTTCCCGTTACCGACGCCGGCGCGCATTGCGTTCTCTGCCAGCAGCCTCTCAGCAAAGAAGCCTCGAAACGCCTGAGCAGCTTCGAAGCCTTCGTCCAGGACGAGAGCAAGCGTCGAGAGGAAGAGGCCGAGAGGGTCTATGAGAAAGCACTGAAGGATGCCACGTCGAAGGGTATCGCGATGTCCGAACTCCCGACAATCATCACGCTAATCCGGGACGATCTTGGACAAGAGACCCTCGCCACATCGGTTCGTCGCGAGATTTTGGTTCTCGCATGGCGTCTGCGCGCCATCCTGCGCATGCATCGTTCCGAAACCGTTCCAATGTTGCCGCCGGCTGTTGCGCTTTCTGTCAATCCCTTGCGAAGCGCCCTTTCCGGTTTGGAGACCCGTATGAATGCCTTGAGGTCGGAGACAAATTCACCTCAGCGAATTGCGCTTATCGCCGAACGCGATGGGCTTGCCGATCGCAAATGGCTCGGCGTCGTTCTGCCCGATGTACTCGCACAGATCACTCGTCTCAAGACCATAGCGACTCTCGAAAAGGCAGGCAGGGACACGGCTACAAACAAGATCACCAAACAGAGCGCCCGGATTGCGCAGGCCCTCGTTACTAATCGCCTGCGTGGGCGTTTTGCGGTTGAAGTAGACAAGCTCGGCGTCGCAGGGCTCGCCATTGAGCTCCAGCAGGCAAAGACGACTGCCGGTGTCCCCTTCTTTCAGGTTCGGCTCATCAACAAGCCGAGCGAGCCAGTTGGGAAGGTTCTGAGCGAGGGCGAGCATCGCTGCGTAGCTCTCGCTGCGTTCTTGGCGGAACTCTCCACAATCGACGCGCAGTCCGCAATCGTGTTTGATGACCCCGTTTCGTCTCTCGATCATCTCCATCGTGATCGCGTAGCGACGCGCCTGGCCGAAGCCGGCAAGTCCCGACAGGTCGTAGTCTTTACTCACGACATGGCCTTCCTGCTGTTACTCGATGAAGCGTGTCGGGCTACCAAAGACCTCGAAGCTACACCCGTCACCTATCGCCTTGTCAGCAGAGGCGCCAACAATTCAGGCTTTTGCCATCAAGAACCACCCGCTACTGTCATGCCGCTAGACAAGGTGCTCGACGGCATGAAGTCGCACCTTTCCAACGTGACAATCCATTATGAACGCGGCGATCAAGCCAAGTGGTTGCGCGAGGTGACCTCTTTTCAGGACCAGTTGCGCACGACATGGGAGCGTGCCGTCGAGGAAGTCGTCGGGCCGGTGATCCGGCGACTGTCGCGTAAGGTCGATACCACCGGCCTCATTAAGCTCACCGCTCTCACTGATGGTGATTGCACGACGATGCGAGAGGCCTTTGGCAGATGCTCGGCGCTACTCCACAGCCAACCCGGCGAGATTAACCCGCGTATTCCCGCGCCGAGTGCCATCCAAACGGAAATCGAAACGTTGGAGAGATGGATCGCTAATATCCGAGTCCGACAGGAGAAGGTCGCATGACGAAATTCCAGTGCGTCAAGCTGATACTTGTCGAAGGACGTCCCTTTCAAACGCAAACGACATCAGTTCGCTGTGCCGGCGAACTGTCTGCTCTGGCGGAAGAAGATTGGCAGACTGAATGGCTGACATGAGGCGTCGGCATCCCTGAGCAGACGGGCAGTCTATTGGGAGAAAGCGGAATGTCCTCTTATTATTGACACGCTGGGGGAGTTCAATCATTGACTTGTATTTGTAGCTTAGTGTGACGCATAGGCGAATATGTACGAAGTTTCTCGTGCTGTATTCTGAATTATTTATCAAATGACACGAGATACGTCATATTGCAAAATAGACGTGTATTGATGCCAATCCAAAATGGAAAGACCCTATATATGACAATGAAAAATTTCCCCCGCAGCAAATTCGAAGAGTTATCAGATGAAGATCAGGGGAAAATACTCACAAATTTCATTAATTCTGAAGACGTTTTGAAAAGAATGGAAGGGCTTTCCGGAACAATTGTTGTCATGAATAATGGAAACGATGTTTTTCCTCAAAAAGTAAGTGCAAAGTTTCCGATATCAAAAAAAAGCATACCTCCCAATGAAGCTGCAATACGATTTATTAGAGAATTTGAATTGCAAAGTAAGGCTTATTATCATCCTAACATACATTGGCCTCATAATTTCAGTTTTCATCTTGGAACACCAGTCGCATATTTTAGATTTTGGGAAGGAGATTTGTCAAAATTAATTAATAACGACATTATAATTGATGTTGAAAAAATAGCCATTATAATCCAAATATTATACGGGTTAATACACCTCTCAAAACGAAATATAGTTTGCCATCAAGATTTAAAGCCAGAAAACATTTTTTTTCGTGATTATAATAAGACACATCAATTGAACTCCAATCAACACATACCCTTAACTCCACTTATTGGGGATTTTGGGAGTGTTGATTTATTTAAAGAACATCCAATATTCCGCGGAACAGCACCGTATTGCGCCCCAGAGCAATGGAAAGATAAATCTGAATGGAATAAATCGGATCTCACCGAGAAAACCAACATCTTTACTATTGGAATTATGCTTTTTGAGCTTATTAGCAATGGCTACCATCCAGAAGGGTCAGATTTTACTCCATGGCATCTAGGAAAAGGTGAAGCTTTTAAAAATCTTAATAGGGAAAGTAAATGGCGTGAGTGGATTAATTTAGGGTGTCCCATAAATGCTAATCTTGATGTATGCTATAAAGACATATTTGATATAGTTAAAAATTGCATGGAAATTGATCCTAAAAAACGGCCAAACCCAGAATGTTTAATCGAAGTTCTTTTTGAGAGCATCAAGTTACGGTCGAACGAATTCTATGAACAAGTGAAACTTCATACAAATTATCTGAATGAAATCGCTTTAGATGAAAATTGGGAATTTCCATCTAAACAACTTAGCGGCGTCAAATCAAAAGTGTATTCTTATTATAATATTAAACAATAGAATTTTTAATTATTAATTTTATACATTAACATCCGGATGGCAGTCAATTGCTATTGATCTCATGCATGGCATCCGGATGTTTTCATTGTTCACGTTCTATCGGCATGTAGTCATTGCGACGACACCACAAGACGAACAGTAGATGATGACTATTTAGTAAGCGGCCGCTTGAGACCGCCTTATGAGTGAGGATTGTGCCTGGTAAGTTACCGTCGTTAACGACGTCGTTATTGACGTTGTTTGGGAGGTAGCTATGGCTCAAGAAATCCTGATTGGCGTTGAACGCCGTCGCCGCTGGTCGGATGAACGCAAGCTTGCGATACTGGCTGAAGTTGGTGTGGACGGGGCAAGTGTATCGGATGTGGCCCGTCGGCATGACCTGACCCGTCAACATCTTTACCAATGGCGGACGTCTTTCCGCCACAGACTGTCTTCCCCGGATCAGTCTGTGGCGTTTGTTCCTGTCGCTGCAGTGAAGACACCTGCTCTGGTCTCTGGCGATGATAATGAAGGGCTGGCCATTATGCTGCGTAATGGCCGCAGTATCAAGGTGACGGGACATCCTGCAGAAGAGTTTCTGGCGAAGATCATCCGGATTGCCGAGACAGCATGATTGGCGTGGGCAACGGTGTGCGCGTCTATCTGGCCTGCGGGGTTACGGATATGCGCAAGGGGATATCGGGTCTGGCTGCACTGGCACAGGACGTGCTGCGTCAGAACCCGACATCGGGAGCGCTCTTTGCCTTTCGTGGTCGCCGTGGGGACAGGATCAAGCTTCTGATGTGGGACGGTCAGGGGTTCTGTCTTTATTACAAGGTGCTTGAGAAGGGACGTTTTCCATGGCCCTCGCCGGCAGATGGCGTTGCACGCCTGACAGCCGCACAGATGGCCATGCTGTGGGAAGGCATGGAGTGGAGACGACCTTCCTGGTCTGCGCCACCGTCTCGCGTGGCCTGATTTTTATGGCGTGATCGTGCAGAACCTTTTGTCTTTTATTGGGTTTTCTGCTATTTTTTCATAATGACGCATGCGCCCGCGGTCCTGCCTGATGATCCAGATATCCTGAGGGAAATGATTGTTTCCCTGCAGACTGAAGTGGCTCGGCTTTCCGCTTCAGCCCGTGCGTATGAAGCTCTTGTCCAGTCTCTCAAAATCCGGATCGCGCGTCTTCAGAAACAGAAATTCGGGGCCAGTTCAGAAAAGATAGACCGTGAGATTGAACAGCTCGAACTGCTTCTTGAAGATGTGAAAATCGCCATCGCGGCAGCCGATCCTTCTCCTGACATCAGGGAGCACGATGACAGCGATGGTGTGGTCTCTTCCCCCAGATGGCGCGGCAAACCAAAGGTTTCCGACACGACACCACGGGAGCGTATTGTTCTCGACCCGGGCGAGGCCTGTCCCGCCTGTGGCGGTCCCCTACGCCTCGTTGGCGAAGATGTCACCGAAATACTGGACTTTATTGCGGCAAAACTGAAAGTTGTCGAAACGGCACGGCTGAAGAAATCCTGCCGTCATTGCGAAACAATGGTACAGCCTGAAGCACCGTCGCGCCCTGTCCCACGGGGCATGGCTGGCCCCGGGCTGCTGGCCCATATCCTGGTCTCAAAATTCGATGATCACATTCCGCTTTATCGTCAGAATGAGATCTTTTCCCGTCAGGGTGTGGACATTCCCCGTTCAACCCTGATCGACTGGTGTGGTCAGGCCGTTGCCGTTCTGCGTCCTCTCACAGATCTGATCCGTCAGGATGTCGTAAAGGCAGACCTGCTGCATGCCGATGATACACCCATCCAGGTTCTTGATCCTCGCCTGCGTCAGGCTGGGAAACCACGTGGTGTGAAGGAAGGGCGGATCTGGACCTATCTGCGCGATCCCCGCCCCTGGGGCGGGAGTGATCCGCCCGCCGTGGCCTACTGGTTCTCTCCCGATCGCAAGGGGATCAATCCCCAGACCCATCTGGCACAGTTCCGGGGCATTCTGCAGGCTGACGCCTACGCGGGGTTCAGGGATCTGTATAAACCCGATGCAACGGGAACCGTGCATGTGCGCGAAGCGGCCTGCTGGGCTCATCTCCGCAGGGCCTTCCATGATGTCTGGAAGGGCAGTGATTCGACAATCGCAAGGGAAGCACTCGAGCAGATCGGGGAACTCTACGATATCGAGCGGCAGCTCACCGGGTCTCCTGCTCCGTATCGTCTGGCTGTCCGACAGGAAAAAAGCCGCCCTCGTGTCACAGCATTCCACGCATGGTGCGAAACACAGCTCGCCCGTATCCCAGGCAAGGGGGAACTGGCAAAAGCAATCCGTTATGCGCTCAACCGGTGGGCAGCCTTTACCCTCTTCCTCGAAGATGGTCGTGTTGCCATCGACAACAATCCTGCCGAGCGGGCCATACGACCGGTATGCGTCGGGCGGAAAAACTATCTGTTTGCCGGTTCAGACGCCGGGGGCGACAACATCGCTGATGCCATGACGCTTATCGAAAGCGCAAAACTC
Source organism: Acetobacter ascendens (assembly GCF_001766235.1). Lineage (NCBI taxonomy): Bacteria > Pseudomonadati > Pseudomonadota > Alphaproteobacteria > Acetobacterales > Acetobacteraceae > Acetobacter > Acetobacter ascendens. The sequence goes on along the minus strand of NZ_CP015164.1, from coordinate 1,880,306 downwards.
TCAGGCATCAACCCGCACGATTACCTCGCCGACGTCCTGGCCCGTATCAACGAGCACAAGATCAATCGGCTCCACGAACTATTGCCATGGAATTGGCAACCCCTGAATACACCGCACAGACAGGTCGCATAATCAAGGCGGCCCAGAACGGCCCGTTACGTAACATCTCTCAGATGGGCAGAGTTAAGCGCGCGGCGGAAGGTCGCCCATAACCGTAACCTCAGCTCGTGGTTATTGGGCATGGTGTAAGTGGACTGTTCGGTTAACGTTGCGCGATATGTGTAAACCCCGCTGCCAACACCATCCTGCGAACGTCCTAGGTGAGAGTAATCACCCGTAGGAAAGGAAACGCCGGTAATCAGGTTAAGTGTGGGAATAAACCTTTTGGGATCTGCTGTAAGGTAGCGCCACATCAGATCAACTGGCACATCCCCCATTTTCAGGCCACTACTGGTTGTGTCTCCATGTTTCCACCGATAACTGATGGCCGGAGTGGTTTGAATGCTCAGGTAATCCGTTAGGGCATATCGGTAAATGGTAAAACTGGTAACCGATTGCTGACGAGGGGAGGACATAGGCACGTTGTTATTGTGTGGCCCTATCATACCTGAAGGTACAGAGTAGTACATATAAGGTTCTAAAAGAAACATGCCCTGTTTAGAGAGGGGGCCTGACGGAGAAACCAGAGACCCAGTGTACCACTGATCAGCCGCGTGTGCGTTAGGGGAGTATGTTGTTACAGTAACGGCTGATAAGGCAAGAGGCAGTAGGAAACGCAAAGGTTTATAGAGAAAATTTTTGAAAATGCTGCTCATCAAATGTGCTCCTTGGAAACTTGAGTGTTTTCCGCACATGGAAAGTCTGCATCATCAGTAAGTTCCACCGAGGAGAGTGTTTGTGGAACAATATTGTGTGGTTTCTGGTTGGAGAACTTCCATCCAATAATCAGCACAAGAGCCAATAATGGAATGGCGGCAATAGACATGGTGCCGGTTGGGTAATCCAGTGCCATCAGCAGTAAAATGCAGAGAAAAAATACAATACTTAGCCATGATGTACAAGGAGCACCGGGCATTGCAAAACCCGTAGGAGCAATACGACCAGCCTTAATAGCCTGACGTAATTTGATCTGGCATAAGAGAATAAAGCACCAAGTGCTGATAATCCCTAGAGAGGCCATGTTGAGTACGATTTCGAAAATTTGTGATGGCAAAAGGTAGTTTAGTCCAACACCTACCAGGTAAATGGCAACAGTTGTAAGAATGGCTGCTGCTGGAACAGACTGTGTGTTCATATATGTTAGATACCGTGGCGCGGATCCGTTAAGTGCCAGAGCCCGAAGCACTCTGCCTGTGGAATAAAGGCCAGAGTTCAGGCTGGAGAGTGCTGCCGTGAGCACGACAATGTTCATAAGGGAATCCACCCCCGGGATACCGAGTTTGGAAAAAAACGTTACAAATGGGCTAATACCCGCCTGATAAGATGACCACGGCAGAAGCAGCACAAGAAGAGTAACAGTACCAACGTAAAAAATAATGATCCGCCAAATAACATTGTTAATGGCAGATGGCAGAATTTCACGTATATTCTGGCATTCACCGGCGGCAGTGCCAATCATCTCAATGCCGAAATAGGCGAATACAACACCTTGCATGAGGGCAAGCGCAGGCAGAGCCCCATGAGGGAACAGGCCACCATGCTCCGTAATCAGTTGTAGGCCTGTCGTGTGTCCATCAATTGGTACGCGCAGCCCTAAAATAGCACTTCCGACAACAAGAAAAATTAAAAGTGCTGCAACTTTAATAAGCGAGAACCAGAACTCCATCTCGCCAAACCATTTTACACCAATAAGATTCATTAATGTAATAACCATAAGGGCCATTAACGCCATAACCCATTGTGGAACGGCAGCAAATACACCCCAGAAATGCATGTAAAGGGCAATGGCGGTAATATCGACAATACCCGTCATGGCCCAACTGAAGAACGAAAGTGCCTCAGCTACATAAGAAGCGCGCGGCCCAAGAAATTCCAGCGCGTAGGAAACAAAACTGCCGCTGGTAGGCCGGTACATAACCAGTTCCCCCAATGCTCTGAGCATAAGGAAGGAAAAAACGCCGCAAACCAGATAAACGATTGCAAGAGAAGGGCCTACGGCCTGAAGCCTACTTCCCGCACCAAGAAAAAGGCCAGTTCCAATGGCACCTCCGATAGAGATCATTTGGATCTGACGTTTGCCTAAAGCTTGTTTGTATCCTTCTGAAGTCTGTTGAAGAGGGTGGGATGAAGAAGTTTTTGTGTCCAAAATTTCTATCTCCATGACAACAGACAGTGCGAAATCTGCAATATATTTTATGGAACGCACCTTGTTTCGATAATGCAATAACAGTAATCGCAGATTCAGGGAAGTCATTGCAGAATCGAAATGCCGTAGAATTGATGTATATATTGTTTTTTAAAAATAAACTCAACAGGGTTTATTTGAATTTATATGGAATATTTTAGTGAGTGTATTTATATTTACTTAAATATAATTTGAAATAATAAAGTAAAAATTTTTTTATATATTATATATCGGAGTTAAAAATATATTATAATATCTAAATCAAGAGTTGTTTTTGTCAAATACGAATGAATGGCTAATTCATAAAATAGGATAAATAGTGATATTTATTGGATGTTTAAGTGAGATGTCGTGACCATCTTATTGTAAATGGCACGACACCTCTCCAAAAAGTTACTCGATGCAGACAGTTGCTTCGCTTGTAAGCACGCGGAAGGTAAAGCTTTCCTGAAGATACAATTCAACGGTTTCTGTCGTATGGCTTAGATAACCGATGGAAAAGTCCTGCCCGATATCAAGTTGCAAATCTCCACCGCGTTTGGAGATAACAAAGGCACCTTCAATAGCGGGTGCCCAGATTGGTTCACCTTCAATCAGGCTTTCGATATGCTTGAGAACAGGGTAACCAGCATCATCTCCGCCGCTCACAGCTTGATAAGCTTTTGTGCCAAGCACGAGCGCATAGGGGCCGTTCACACCAGCAAGGCGCAATGTGTCCAATGCATTGGTAATGGCCCGAGGGTAATCTTTTGCAGCAACTGGCAGTTTTGTGAGAGGGTTTGATGATGCTTTCCGAATACCCGTAATACCAGCGGCAGCATAACCCTCAAAAATGGCGCGGTCTTCTGCAAAAGCAATTTTCTGCGCGGCATCTTTAACGGGCTGCCAATCGGAATCCAGAGAGCCGCGTTCTACAGCATCAATTTCTTCGCGTGATAAGGTAAAGGGCACACGCAGTTCAACAACAGGAAGCACTTCGCGCTGTACGGCCTGTATGCCATCGCTTAGGGGCTGGATCGGTTTATTGCGGCCAGTGCCGACACTGGAAAATGCTGTGCCTTTTGGTTCTGGTGTATCCACCACGCGCCGTCCGGCCAGATTGCGGCGGATGGTGCGAGAGGCTTCCTGTTCAATTTCGGCCCAAGCTGCGTGGGAAATAGGGGCGAGATGTTTATGCAGGTTGTTCATATCAGGCGTCCTTATTGTTTAATGATCCAATTCCGAGAGAACCATGAAGTGCTTTTGTGTTGTGAAGAGCGGATGTAGGTTCTGGAGATGCCTGCGTATTTTCTGTGCTCATGTTGGGAGCATCGTCAAGAAATTCACTTGTGGGAATAAAGAAAAGTGCCCCTGTTACCGCTGTGCTGACATCCAGAATTCTATCGTAATTGCCCGGTGGCTTTCCGATAAACATATTTTGTAACATCTGCTCTGTGCGTGCAGGGGAGCGTGCATAGCCAATAAAGTATGTACCAAACTCTCCTTTCCCCACTTCTCCAAAAGGCATGTTGTCACGCACAATCTGAAGCTGCTGCCCGTTTTCTTCAATGTTGGTAAGAACATTGTGCGCATAGCTGGGTTTGGCTGCTTCGGGCAATTCTATGTCGGATACTTTTTTGCGACCGATAATGTGTTCCTGAACTTCAGTCGGAATAGAATTCCATTTTTTTAGATCATGCAGGTATTTCTGGACAATAACGTAACTGCCGCCCGTAAAGGATGGATCTTCATCTTCAATAACTGTTGCCGCAAAAGCTGCCTGTCCGGTTGGGTTTTCGGTGCCATCAACAAAACCAAGCAGATCTCGTGCATCAAAATACTTAAAACCATGTACTTCATCTGTAACTTTTGCCACGTCTTCCAGTCTGGACGTAAGGGCCGTTGCCAGTTCAAAGCATAAATCCATACGCGTAGCGCGAATATGGAACAAAAGATCCCCCGGTGTTGAGGGGGCATGATGCACGCCGTTAATTTCCTGAAAAGGGTGAAGCTCCTTGGGGCGTGGTGCGCCAAAAAGTAGGTCCCATGCATTTGATCCAATACCGGTAATACAGCTTAATTTACCATCTGGAATACGAAACCCGACCCCGCGTACAAGTGAAGAAATATCACCAAGCAGGTCCAGCACCTGCGTGCGTACCGCAGGGGCATCATTCAGGGTCATCACAAGAAAGAGGGCCGATTGTGTTAATTTCGTATCAACTGGCTGCGGTGTAACCACTGTGAGGGAACTCCTAAATATATGATGCGTTATAAAATTACGACTAAGAGCCCTTTTGGAAAATCGTAATCTGACGCTAAATCAGCCTCACTGAGCGCACATATAGCATCAGGAAATAACGGATTTCCGTCATTCTCGTGTTAATGTAGAGGTCTCGTCCATACTTATTTCGGCGTCATCGGCCTTTTCCAAAAGGGCTCTAATGCCTAGCATAGGCAGATCAATATTTGTGGCAAGGTGGAAGGTGGTATCAAATAAACACATCCATCAGATGATGAATTGTTGTGATAAGCATCTTTTATCATAAGATAAACAAAATATCTTGGACGAACACTTTCTATTGATTTAGCTTAAATGCTAAATCATGATGGTGTTATTTCCGATGTATAATGCATATCCGTAGAATTTATGGCGTATAGATAGAGTTTTTATTGATATCCAACGTCAATTTTCGGTCAAAACACCATAATTATAAGTTTGGAAAGAACCTATGCAACCTGCGCATGATATTGCGCTTCTTTTGGCGCGCTTCCAGTTTGCCTTTACTGTAGGTGTTCATATCATCTTTCCGGCCTTTTCAATCGGGCTGGCAGCTTACTTGGCTGTATTGGAAGGATGCTGGCTGAAAACTGGACGTTCTGTTTTTCTTGATCTGTATCGGTACTGGATCAAGGTATTTTCAATTGTTTTTGGTATGGGCGTCGTTTCCGGTCTGGTGATGTCGTATGAATTCGGCACAAACTGGTCGGTTTTTTCTCAAAAGGCAGGCCCCATTACAGGGGTTCTTTTGTCTTATGAGGTTATGACAGCATTTTTTCTTGAGGCCGGATTTCTTGGCATCATGCTATTCGGCATGAACAAGGTTGGGCGTAAGCTGCATTTTGCTGCTACGTGCTGCGTATCGGTAGGCACGTTAATTTCCATGACGTGGATTCTGTCTTCCAACTCTTGGATGCAAACGCCGCGTGGTTATATGATAGACCCCACAACAGGGCGTTTTATGCCAGCAGATTGGTTGGCTATTATCTTTAATCCTTCTTTCCCATTCCGTTTAGAGCCCTTTTGGAAAATCGTAATCTGACGCCAAATCAGCCTCACTGAGCGCACATATAGCATCAGGAAATAACGGATTTCCGTCATTCTCGTGTTAATGTAGAGGTCTCGTCCATACTTATTTCGGCGTCATCGGCCTTTTCCAAAAGGGCTCTTAGTGCATATGGGGTTAGCGGCTTTTTTGTCTGTTGCATTTATTGTTGGCGCAACAGGTGCGTGGCATATGCTTAAAGCGCGGCGTGAAGGAAAAACGGCTACGGCTCCAGTACGTACCATGTTTTCCATGGCCATGTGGATGGCAGCTATTGTGGCCCCTCTACAAATCATGGCGGGTGATGCGCATGGTCTGAATACGCTAAAGTATCAGCCAGCAAAAATTGCCGCCATGGAAGGGGATTGGGATTCCACTGCCCGTGCTCCAGAGCTTTTGTTTGGTATCCCCAATATGAAAACCGAGCATACGGATTACGCGGTAAAAGTTCCGCTGCTTGGTTCCCTGATTTTAACGCATAGTCTGGAAGGCAAAGTGCCGGGGCTAAAAGACTTCCCGCGCGATCAACGTCCGCCTTCACAGGTTATTTTCTTTTCCTTCCGTATCATGGTTGCACTTGGGGTGCTCATGATGTTGGTTGGCTTCTGGTCTTTGTGGCTGCGGCGCACACGCACCTTGTTTACGAACGCTGTGTTCCATCGTGTTGCAGTGTGTATGGCTCCAGCGGGTTTTCTTGCTTTGCTGTGTGGTTTGGGTCACTACAGAAGTGGGACGGCAGCCTTGGACAGTTTATGGTCTGCTAAGAACATCACAGAGCGTTTCACCAATTATGCTGCCAAGCATGGCTGTTACAATGACAGCTTTTGTTGTGGTGTATGTCATTGTGTTCGGTTCTGGCATTGGCATTTTGGTGCGCCAACTAGGGCATGAACCGCAAGAAGGGGAGCAGGAAGCAAGCTCCGCAAATGCATCCGATATTTTGGCAGAACGTATGCATCCGGAAGTTATTGAATCTTCTTCTGGTAAAGGAGCTTGAATATAATGGACCTTACATATTGGCTCCCGATTATATGGGCCGTTATCTTGGTAGCGGCGATTTCGATCTACGTTATTTTGGATGGTTTTGATCTTGGCATTGGCATGCTGTTTGCATTGGAGCGTGATCCAGGCCGACGCAATGTGATGGTTAGCACCATTGCACCAGTATGGGATGGCAATGAAACATGGATGGTGTTGGGTGGGGCTGTACTTTATGGCGTATTCCCGGGAGCATATGGCACGCTTCTGCCAGCTTTTTACCTACCAATCATCCTGATGTTGCTGGCGCTGATTTTTCGTGGTGTGGCGTTTGAATTCCGGGTCATGACGCAAGGAACAGGGCGCGAGAAACTGTGGAATGTCGGTTTCATGGTCGGCTCTGGCATTGCTGCATTCTGTCAGGGTGCCATTCTGGGTGGCGTTGTTCAGGGTGTAAAAGTTGTTGATGGTGCTTTTGCCGGAAGGGCGCTTGATTGGCTAACACCTTTTAGCATTTTATGTGGTCTAGCCGTGATGTGTGGTTACGCCTTGTTGGGAGCAACTTGGCTGATTTGGCGCACCACCGGAGCACTAGAAGCATCTTGCCGCCGCTGGGCAAGTAAGCTGGCTATAGGGTTGTTTGTAGGGATTGTAGCGGTAAGTCTTTGGACACCACTTTTGCACGCTCCCTATTTGCGCCGTTGGACAGATTGGCCAAATATTGTTTTTGTTCTTCCGGTGCCGGTTCTTGTGGCTGTGCTGGGTATTCTGTTTGTGCGCGGTTTGCGCCATGAGCATTCTAAAGGACCATTTCTATGTGCTTTGGGCTGGTTCTTTTTATGCCTTTCTGGTTTGGGCATTACGGTTTGGCCCTATATTGTTCCGCCAGGTCTGACACTTTGGGATGTCTCGGCCCCTCCAAGTAGTCAATTGTTCCAGCTTGTAGGCACAGTTATTCTGCTGCCCATTATCCTAACCTACACAATTTATTCCTATCGTGTGTTTCGCGGAAAGGTAACGGAAACAGATGGCTATCACTAAAATTGTTCAGGGAAACGGAGATGGTGCCCCAAAGAATATTGGGGCACGGATTGGATGGTTTGTAGCAATCTGGACGCTAAGCACCGCAGTGTTTTTTGCTGGGGCTTCTTTGTTACACCTGATGATCCCTAAATAAGTTCGGCATTAAGTCCCCCCTACTTTCTTGCAAAGAGGGGGAATGCTTTAAAAACGATATTTTATTTTGAAATAACGGTATTTTCTTTTTGTTGTTCTGTTGAAGTGTTTTTGTCATTTTTAGAGGCAGGTCGAGAGTTTTCTAATTGACTGGTCGGCGTGCTTTTAAAAGGTGGAATTTTTTGCCCAGGGAAATAGTAAAGCCCCTGATAATTTTGATCGAGCTGGGCATTGTTAAGCTTGTCGATCATATTATCACCTGTTCCATCAGAGTAAATGGAAGAGTGGGGCGCAGGTGCAGGCTTCTGCGGTTTAGGAGTGCTTTGTGCAAAAGTAGGCATTGTAAAGCACACCACAGCTATTCCCGTGTACATGATTTGTTTTATGTGTGACATGAGGGATTTCTCTTTGCTGAGTATAGGCGAATGAGAAAGGATGAACCCATCAAAACAGAAGCTTACTTATAACCGCTTAAGGATATGAGGCGTTCCTTTGAGAGTGCAAAGAATTTTTCATTCAAAAAAAATGCAACGTTCATACTGGTATTGCGTCTTTGATATGTGGATTTGTTTTGTACATGGCAGGATCATGATAATTATTTAAAGTATTGTTTTTAAATATATAAATGAATATACCACATTGAATCTTGTAAAATAGTATAACTTAGAAAAATATTGAATAAATTTCTGCATAATGATAATATTTTAGATGCAAATTACGTATGAAATAAGAGGTGAGGGAATATTTTATGAAGGATTCTGGAACGGCGCATGCGCATTTTGGTTGGTTTAAGCGCCGTAAACAGATGAAACCGCAGGACATTACTGTTGTTGATGCCCAGATGTTAAACAAGGCAGTGGGCGCAGCTGCTTTGGGTAATGCCATGGAGTGGTTCGACTTTGGTGTCTATGGTTATATTGCCGTTACGCTGGGGCAGGTCTTTTTTCCATCGGATGATGCTGCCACCCGTCTGATTGCAACTTTTGCTACGTTTACTGTGGCATTTCTGGTCAGGCCTCTGGGTGGCATGGTTTTTGGGCCACTGGGGGATAAATACGGACGCCAGAAAGTGCTGGCTTTTACGATGATTGCAATGGCAATTGGCACGTTCTCTATCGGCCTGATTCCATCTTATGCTCACATTGGTTTATGGGCACCGTTGCTATTGCTGCTGGCTCGGTTGGTGCAGGGATTTTCAACCGGTGGGGAATATGCTGGTGCCGCCACCTTTATTGCGGAATATTCCACCGATAAAAATCGCGGGCTTATGGGGAGTTGGCTGGAGTTTGGTACTCTGGCTGGTTATGTGGCAGGTGCAGGTATTGTCACAGCCTTGCAGATTGGCCTTAGCCATACGGCCATGTTGGAATGGGGATGGCGTATTCCCTTTTTGATTGCCGGCCCATTGGGGCTGCTAGGTGTGTATATGCGCTCCCGGTTGGAAGAAACGCCAGCTTTTCAGGCATATGCAGAACAGGCTGCGCAGCGGGATGATGAAAAACCGGGTTGGGGTGAACTGCTGCGTGTGCATTGGCGGCAGTTGCTAAAATGCATGGGCCTTGTGCTGGTATTTAACGTAACCGACTACATGTTGCTGACGTACATTCCTAGCTATCTGACGGTGGCTTTAGGATACGCGGAAAGCAAAGGTCTTTTGCTGATTATCATCGTCATGCTGATGATGATGCCATTGAACGTAATGGGTGGGTATTTAAGCGATAAACTGGGCCGCCGCCCCATGATTATTGGTGCTTGTATTGCTCTTCTGGTGCTGTCTATTCCTTCTGTTTTGCTTTTGCAGAGCGGGAATGATTGGCTGATTTTTGCGGGCCTGATGCTTCTTGGTCTTGCTCTTGTCTGCTTTACCAGCAGCATGCCATCCACTTTGCCGGCGCTTTTCTATACGCCTATCAGATATACTGCGCTTTCTATGGCGTTTAACGTATCTGTTTCCATGTTTGGTGGCACAACACCACTGGTAACAGCATGGCTGGTTGGGCACACAGGCAACCTGCTTATGCCAGCTTATTATCTCATGTTTGCGGGTGTTGTTGGTATTGTTACAATGCTGACAGTGAAGGAAACGGCTTGCATGCCTCTGCGTGGCTCACCACCAGCAGTGGGGAGTGAGGCTGAAGTTAAAAAGATCCTTCAGGGAGATCACCCTATCACAGTAGATTCTACGTTGCCGCCTATCCATCAGGAATAAGATAAAGCGGAAATACTTCGGAATACTGTCGCTATGATGCAGGCTCAGCATGAAATTTTCATGCTGAGCCTGTTTTGCATTTAGGCCAGATGATCTTTCAGCCAGTTTTCTACAGCCTCAAGTAACGCACGTCCGCTGGCTTCATCTCTGGCAGGAGCAGGAAAGTGTGGGCCAGTTTGTATTTGGTAACGCATGGGGAGAGGAGGTTGCTTTAGGAAAGACCAGCCCTGAGAAAGGTAGGGTGAATCTGTTTTGATCAAGAGAGTCTGCACTGGCAGACGGGTACGCTGCGCAATAGCTGCAAAACCTGGCTGCATGGGGCTGGGTTCTGTGCCTGCGCGGGAGCGCGTGCCTTCGGGAAACAACAATAACTGATTACCTTCTTGCAGGCGTTCAGAAGCTGGCCCAATTAGCCGCAAAAGGCTATCATGCCGAACGTAGCCTGCAGTCCGTAACGTGCTACCCAAAGTTGGGCGTTCCCAGATGGAGGCTTTGGTAACGCAAACCAGATGCGGCAGGGCAGAGGCCAGAATAAGGCTGTCCAACCGTGAAGGGTGATTAGCAACCAGTATAATGTTGGGGACATTCTTAAGGGTATTAAGCTCTGCGAGGTCACATTCCAAAATACCGGCAGCTTCAAGATAACGCACAGCAAGACGGGCCATAAAACAGAGCCATGCCTGTCCTATTCTGCGGCGTTTTGCCCCTTCTGGCAGCCCATGGCGGAGCAGGAAAGAGCCTGCATCCAGTGCCAGAAAAATAATACCAATAACGGCAAGCGATGCATAAAACCGTAAGCTGGTACTCAATTTTGAAAACAACGACATGAGAAAACAGTACAGCTCTGGCAGAAAGAGAAGGCAAGCATAACACGTATATTACACCACAGCGTATAAAGCGCGGGGCAATAGATTAGCGTAGGTTACCCACCGTTCTGAGATTGCATGATACGGCGCAGATCTTCAGCCATATGGGTACTATCTGCACGGGCATCAATCATCCCCTTGTAACGTACCTCTGGCCCCATAACTACAAACTGTGGGGACATCCGCATGGTATATGTCCATTCAGGATCTGGTACTTTTTCAATAGGAGCATGATATTCCTTTGCCAGATCAGCCAAAGCAAAGGGAGCTGCTGTGCCGCTTACAACGCGCGGGCCAATACTTTCACCATATTGGCGTAGGCGTTCTGCATCATCTCTATCTGGGTCAAGGCTTACAAAAATGATAACAGCGTTGTGCCTGCCACCTTCTATCTGGTCCAATGCCGCAGACATATTACGCAGGGCAGGGGCGCAAGCATCTTCTGCACAATGCGTGGCACCAAACAGAACAAGCATCCAACGGTTACGGAAGGTTTGATCCGTCATGGTGCCTGTTGTGGAATCCATAAGGCGGAAGGACCCCCCAACCTCGTTGCCATAAGTGTTGAGCTGCACGCCGTGTTTTAAGGCCAGATGAGTGGCGGTGTAACCTCCGGCAGCTGCCAAAGCCAGCACGCCAAAGGTCATGAGGGCTATACGTTTTCCAGCCGGTGTCATGGTCTTAATGTGCCTCCGCCCAATTCTGGCCTATTCCGGTTTCTACAACCAGCGGTACAGCAAGATCTGCCGCTGCTTCCATAACGTTTTTAATAATTGCCGCCACAGCTTTGGCTTCTAATTCATCTGTTTCAAACAACAGTTCATCATGCACCTGTAGGAGCATGCGTGTTGCGCCAAAGCCTGCCTTTTGCAAGGCTAACGGCAAATGCACCATGGCGCGTTTTATAATGTCTGCAGCACCACCCTGTAGGGGGGCATTAATAGCTTGCCGCTCAGCATATTGGCGTCTGGCAGCACTTTTTTCATGAATACCAGGCACATAACAACGTCGGCCAAAAGGTGTCAGAACATATCCGTGGGTGCGTGCTTCTTCTCGCATGCGCTCCATATAATCACGGATACCGGGATACCGCGCAAAATAGGCATCTATATAAGTGCGTGCTTCACCCGCAGGAATACCAAGCTGTTTGCTAAGCCCAAAAGCCGAAATACCGTAAATAATACCAAAGTTAATAGCTTTGGCGCGCCGTCGTGTCAGAGCATCCATACCATCAAGTGGAATATTGAAAACTTCCGATGCTGTGCGGGCGTGAATATCCTGCCCAAGCTGGAAAGCTTCACGCAAAGCTGGAATATTGGCAACATCGGCCAGTAGCCGCAGTTCGATTTGCGAGTAGTCAGCAGAAATCAGTTTCTTGCCCGGTGGCGCAATAAAGGCCTGCCGGATACGTGTGCCTTCTTCCGTGCGTACTGGAATATTTTGCAGGTTGGGGTCAGTAGAAGATAAACGCCCTGTGGAGGTAATAGCCATCTGGAAGGATGTGTGCACGCGGTCATCGCGCCCAGCCTGGCGTAATAGCGCATCCGTATAAGTGGATTTTAGCTTGGCAAGCTGCCGCCATGCCAAAATACGCGCAGGCAGATCGTGCCCTTGGTCAGCCAGATCCTGCAAGACAGAGGAATCTGTGCTCCAAGCCCCAGCCTTACCCCGTTTGCCGCCTTTCAGGCCCATTTCATCAAACAGGATTTCCCCAAGTTGTTTGGGAGAGCCGATATTGAACTGTCGCCCGGCGGCTTCGTAAATATCGTTTTCCATGCCCAGCATACGGGCTTCAAAATCCTTGGAAAGCCGATCAAGCTCTGCCCGATCTACGGCAATGCCAGCTTTTTCCATGTCAGCCAGAATGGCCGAAAGTGGGCGTTCAATCTGCTCATAAAGCGCCAGAGCTTTGTTGGCGCGCAGCGTAGGATGCAGCACATGCCATAGGCGTAAAGTTACGTCGGCATCTTCGGCTGCATATTTGGTGGCAGTCTCAACAGGAACTTGCGCAAAAGGCAGGCGGTTGCGGCCTGTGCCTGTTACACTGTCATACGTGATGGGTGTATGGCTTAAATGCAGGGTAGAAAGTTCATCCATACCTTGCCCATGTAGCCCAGCAGACTGGCTGTAAGAGATCAGCATTGTATCATCTACAGCGGTGATGCTGGATACCGGAATGCCTGCATGATCCAGAATGAGCAGATCAAACTTGGCATTATGGAAAATCTTTAAAACGGCATCATCCTGCAAAAGAGGCGCCAGAAGTTTAAGGGCTGCATCAACCGCAAGTTGTTCGCCTGTAGGTGCTTCTAGAGTACCTTCGTGTTTTAAAGGCACATAGCAGGCTTTGCCCGGAGCCGTTGCAATAGAAAACCCGACAATATTGGCGGCAAGCGGGTCTAGTCCATCCGTTTCTGTATCCACCGCACAGATACCGGCTTCTTGTGCTGTGCTTACCCATTTTTGCAGGGCTTCTGCTGTGCGCACAGTTTCATAATCATGATACGGGGCAGAAAGCACAGATGCATCGGGGGCCGATGCCGCATCAGCGGGTGTGGTAGCTCCGGCCACTGATGCCGCGGCGACTTTTCTGGCAGCACGATGTGCATGGGCGCCAGAAGGGTGGCCAAGCCCCATACGGCTGAGGATGGAACGAAATCCCATACGGTCCAGCCAGTCTGCCAAAATCAGCATATCTGGCTCACGCGTGTTGAGTTCTTCTACTGGCACGGGCAGCGGAACATCAGTGGCAAGGGTGACCAACTGGAGAGAAACGCGTGCAGCATTGGCGTGTTCGATGAGCATGTCACGCCGCTTGGATTTTTTCATCTCCGGCGCAGCATTTAGAACAGCTTCCAGCGTGCCATATTCCTGCACAAGAGCTGCTGCTGTTTTGGGGCCAATGCCGGGCACGCCGGGTACATTATCTGTGGGGTCTCCCATCAGGGCCTGTACATCCACCACTTTTGTGGGGGGGACACCAAATTTAGTTTCTACCTCAGCAGGGCCAACTGGTGTTTGTTTGATGGGGTCCAGCATGCAAACGCCGTCTCCCACTAGTTGCATCAGATCTTTGTCAGATGAAACAATGGTGCATGTGCCGCCTTGTGCCCGAATGGCCATTGCATAAGATGCAATCAGGTCATCTGCCTCCCAGCCAGGGAGTTCGATGCCCGGCACATTGAAGGCCTGTGTGGCTTCCCTGATCAGGCTGAACTGGGGGCGCAAGTCTTCAGGCGGTTCGGGGCGATGCGCTTTATACTGTGGATAGATTTCTGAACGGAATGTCTGGCGGCTGGCATCAAACAGCACAGCTAGATGCGTGCCTACATGGTCTTTCAGCAAGCGAGCCAGCATGGTGGTAAAGCCGTAAACGGCATTTACTGGTACACCTTCTGGGCTGGTCATGGGCGGGAGGGCATGAAAGGCGCGGAAAATAAAGCCGCTGCCATCTACCAGAACCAGATGGGGTGTTTCTGTCATACTAATGCAAACCGTGTAAGCGGAAGGGAAGGCAGAAAGAATGCCATAGGGTTTGGATATGCCCCTTGTGTTTTGATGTCCAGCATTGGGCACCCGGCTTTCTGTCGGCTGTTAAGGTCCGTAACAGGCAAATACCCCGGCCAAGGCCGGGGTATAGGGGTATGTTTACAGGAAGAATATCTGCAACTTAGCCAATTTTTTTAACCCAGCCATGCGTGTCTGCTGCACGGCCAAATTGGATATCGCACAAAGCCTTACGCAGGCTGCTGGTAACTTCACCAGTCTGGCCATTGCCAATGGTGCAGCCGCCTTCTGTGCTTTTAAATGTACCAATCGGTGTCACAACAGCAGCGGTACCGCAGGCGAATACTTCTTTCAGCTTACCGGAATCGGCATCACCATAAAGCTGATCAATAGCGTAGCGTTCTTCCTTTACCTTCAGGCCACGGTCACGCGCCAAGGTTAGAAGGGAATCGCGGGTAATGCCGTGCAGAATGGTGCCGCTGTCCAGTGGAGGTGTTTGCAAGGTGCCATCTTCAAACACCATCATCACGTTCATGCCGCCCATTTCTTCCAGCCAGCGGCGTTCCTGCGCATCAAGGAACAGAACCTGATGGCAGCCGTGTTCCTTGCCTTCCATCTGTGCCGTTAGGCTGGCGGCGTAGTTACCACCACATTTGGCAGTGCCGGTTCCCCCGCGGGAGGCACGTACAGTGCGTTCTTCTACCCATACGGAAACTGGGCCAGCATCCTTGGAGAAATATTCACCAGCGGCACAAGCAATCACGATAAACTTGAATTCAGATGCCGGCTTCACGCCAAGAGCAGCTTCCGTCGCAATCATGAATGGGCGGATATACAGCGTGCCGATTTCTGGCTTAGGCACCCAGTCTTTATCCAGCTTCACAAGTTGGGTTACCGCATCCAGAAATAGGTCTTCAGGCACCTGCGCCATAGCCATACGTTCGGCAGAATGGCGGAAGCGGCGAGCGTTAGCATCTGGGCGGAAAAGCTGCACGCTACCATCGGGTGTGCGATAGGCCTTCATACCTTCAAAAATTTCCTGCGCGTAATGCAGTACGGATGCCGCTGGGTCCAGCATCAACGGTTGGCGGGGCAGAATTTCAGCAGAATGCCAGCCCTTACCTTCCGTATAGGTGACAACAGCCATGTGGTCGGTAAAAACGCGGCCAAAACCCGGATTGGCCAGCATGGCTTCCCGCTCTGCTGCGGGAGTGATGTCTGTTTTGCGGGTAATCTTGAAGGCGGTGTCAGATTCGGTGGTCATGGGTTCTGCTGTCTCCACGGCGGTGGGGTCTGAACCAGATAGTCTGGCGGCTCCGTTGCCTCGGTTCTTTTTTTGCTTTCAGACGTTCTTATATCATAGGTCTGAGTTGGCAGGCGTGATGGGGCTTTTCCTATCATGTTCATGCTTTATGTGCCAGAGAGCCAGGTAGACATGCCCCGTGGGGCGGGTTTGCATCTGGCGGAATGGATGCTGTTTTCAGCAACACAGGCCGTTATTGAGCCACCTAGGCACTTTCCGTCTTTATTCCGGAGAAATGAGTTATGGCACCACTTCCTTTCCGACAAAGCTATGCAGCATTGCCAGAGCGGTTTTATGCCAATGCACCTCTTTCTCCTGCACCAGCTCCTAAGCTGATCCGGTTGAACTATGCTTTGGCAGAACAACTAGGGTTGGACGCAGAATGGCTGGCCAGCCCGCAGGGCGTGGCCATGTTAGCTGGTAGCGCCATGCCAGAAGGTGTGGATCCGCTTTCCACGGCGTATGCAGGCCACCAGTTTGGCAGTTTTAATCCGCATTTGGGGGATGGTCGTGCCTTGTTACTGGGAGATGTACAGGATGCTCAGGGCCACGTATGGGAAGTACAACTTAAAGGTTCTGGCCCCACGCCGTTTTCCCGTAGGGGAGATGGCCGTGCTGTGCTGGGGCCCGTACTGCGTGAATATGTAGTGAGTGAAGCCATGCATGCTTTGGGTATACCCACAACCCGTGCATTGGCGGCCGTAAAAACAGGCATGACTGTTTTACGTGAAACCATGTTGCCTGGGGCTGTTCTGGCGCGTGTGGCTTCCAGCCATATCCGGGTTGGCACATTTCAGTATTTTGCATCACGGCAGGATGTGGCAGGTCTGCGGATTTTGGCAGACTTTGCCATTGCCCGGCATTACCCGCAGGCAGCACAAGCCCCAATGCCGTATCTGGCGTTTCTTCAACAGGTTATTGCGGCCCAAGCCAAGCTTATAGCTCAGTGGATGTTGGTTGGCTTTATTCATGGTGTGATGAATACGGATAATATGGCTGTATCAGGGGAAACCATAGATTACGGCCCATGTGCGTTTATGGATCAGTATGACCCTAATGCCGTGTTTAGCTTTATTGATGAACGCGGGCGTTACGCCTTTACCAACCAGCCGACAATTGCCCTATGGAATCTTACACGCTTGGCGGAAGCCTTGCTGCCGCTTTTTTCTGAAGATGAAGAAGAAAGTGTTGCTTTGGCAGGGCAGGCGCTTGAGCAATTTGGTGGGTTATTCCATGGCGCATATTTTGCGGGATTGCGTGCAAAGCTTGGTTTGAAGACACAGCAAGCGGAGGATGAAACATTCTTTCACGCTTTGTTTGCTCAAATGCAGGAACACCAGGCAGATTTCACCAATACATTCCGCAGCTTGAGTGATGAGCGCGTGATAACAGGTGAATATGTGTCTGATACACTAAATGGCTTACAGCCATGGTTAATCCAATGGCGGCAGCGTTTAACGCAAGAAGCGGAGGACGCTCCAGCTATACGGGCGGAAAATATGCGCCACGTAAACCCGTGTTATATCCCGCGCAATCATCTGATAGAGGCCATGATAAGTGCAGCCGTAAACAATGATGACTACACGTTGTTTGAAGAAATGCTGCGCCTTACAGCTTCACCTTATACAAAGCAGGCAGGTATGATGCGGTATACGCAACCACCCCAGCCTGAAGAGCGCGTAAGATACACCTTTTGCGGGACGTAATAAGGTTAGGAGTAGTTTCTTATATGCAGCCGGTAATGACAATAAATCGGTGGTTATCGGCTGTCGTTTCAATGCGTGCCTCTACGCGGTACACGGTGCGGAGCAGCGTTGGAGTTAAAACCTCCGCCGGAGGGCCAGAGGCAATAATGCGGCCTTCGTGAAGCACACACACTAGATCGCACAAGTTCAATGCGATGTTCAGGTCATGTAGCACCATCAACGTGACAAGGTTATTTGCGCGGGTGATCTGCGTGAGCAATTTTGTGACGGCATACTGATAGTGCAGATCTAGTGCGCTAAGTGGCTCATCCAGCAACAGGGCGTGCGGTTGGCGGCCAAGAGCCTGTGCTAGACCAATAAGCTGGCGTTGGCCTCCAGAAAGCTCATTCAATTTTCGCAACGCCAAATGGGCAATATTAAACTGTTCCAGAAGGTTTAGGGAAACCTGAATATCTTCCCCGTTTGGGGTGTCTGTAAAACTTTGCTCTTGTCTGTTGGGCGTGGTGCGTTTTGCAGCCAGCATGGCTTCCAACGCAGTAATGTTGACGGGCGCGGGAAGCGCTTGCGGGAGATACAGACAGTGTTGGGAGCGTTCAGGCAAGCGCAGGCTGGTAAGTTGCATACCATCAAGCGTAACACACCCTTGGGCGGGCAATAGGCCGCTCATGGCACGTAGTAAGGTGGATTTGCCACTACCATTTGGCCCAAGCAGAGCGCAGATATGCCCATGTGGAAAGCAAGGTGTTGTCAGATTATCCAGCACCATAGTTCGCCCATAACGGACAGTAAGATTGTGCGCTATCAGGCCTGAAAAAGGTTTATCTGCTGTCATACCATTGGCCGCTGTTTAAGGATAATGGCCAGAAAAAATGGAATACCCACCAGTGATGTAATAATGCCAAGAGGCACAACAATACCCGGCACCAAAATACGGGCAACCAAAGAAGAAACAGACAAAACAAGTGCGCCAGTTAGTAAGCTGGCAGGCAGGCTAAAATGGTGATCTTCTCCCACCAGTCGGCGTGCAATGTGAGGGGCTACTAGTCCCACAAATCCGATAACGCCTACAAACGCAACGGAAAGTGCGCATAAAAAACTGATGCGTAAAAGGGCTGCCCGACGCAGGTGAGGAACATCCACCCCAAGGCTAGCGGCACGTTCTTCCCCCATTCTTAAAAGAGTTAGATTACCAGCAGACCGCAGAGACAGTGGAAAAATAAGAGTTAAACTTCCAGCCAATAAGGCCAGAGTGGCCCATGTGGCGCGGCTTAGGCTACCAAGTGTCCAGAAAACCAGATCTTGTAGCGTATCTTCACTGGCGACAAATTGCATGAGAGCAACAAGTGCTTGAAACGAGAAAACAAGAGCAACACCGCATAGAATAACTGTGCTGGTATCTGCCTGTCGAAAGCGTGTCAGCATATCTAGCGCAAAAACGGAAAATACGGAAAATACAAAGGCACACCCAGCGACCAGCCAGTTATCGGGCACGCCTGCAATGTGCCATTGCAAAACAATAGCTAAAGAAGCCCCAAAAGCCCCGGCGGCGGAAACGCCCAATGTAAACGGGCTGGCTAATGGGTTGGCCAGAACTGTCTGCATTTCTGCGCCTGCCAAGCCAAGAGCGCCACCTATACAGGCTGCCATCAGGGCGTAAGGCATCCGAATCTGCCACACAATAATGGCAGTTTGTTGCGGCACAGAAGCTGGGTTGAACAGTGTATGCAAAAATAGGGTTGGGGAGAGGTGAGCTGGTCCAACCATAAAATTGGCACCAACTGAAAGCACAACGCCCGCAGCCAGACAAACAAGGATAAACAGCCGTTTGTAGATGCTGGCACGATATATGGTTTGCACAGCAGTGATATCTGGCGGCGTGTTCTTGGTGCCCGGCATGATATCCTGCGCTTGACGGTGTGCAGTGGAAAAGGCTTTGTGCGTTTTCATCTTTTCCTTCTGCATGAAACTTAAAAAACGGATGGGTGTTGGCACAGATGGTTATAATGCAAAATGGTTATGATCCATCTTTGCCTGTAAAGGAAACACCTGCATCCTTTACAGTACCGCCAGAGCAGGCTGGGGAACGGATTGACCGTTTTCTGTCTGCCACAATAGAAACGCTTTCACGCTCACGCATCAAAAGCCTGATTGAAGAAGGACATCTTGTGTGTGATGGCGTGTGCATAAGGGAGCCCGCAGCCATAGCCCGTGCAGGCATGAGAGTGGTGCTCACCATTCCCCCCGCCGCTCCCGCAGTGCCGCAAGGTGAGGATATTTCTTTTACTGTTTTGTACGAAGATGATGATCTGATTGTGCTGGATAAACCGGCCGGTCTGGTTGTGCATCCCGCACCGGGAAATGAAACAGGCACACTTGTAAATGGCCTGATTGCGCATTGCGGGGAAAGCCTGAAGGGCATTGGCGGAGAACGCCGGCCCGGTATTGTGCATAGGTTGGATAAAGATACCTCTGGCGTAATGGTGGCGGCCAAAACAGAAATGGCGCATCAGGCTTTGTCTGAAGATTTTGCTGCACGCCGAATAGACCGCGCCTATCTGGCTTTTTGCTGGGGACTGCCCAATCCAGCAGAAGGAGATTTTGAAGGAGCTATCGGGCGCGATAAGCGAGACCGCAAGCGCATGGCGCTTACGCCCAAAGGCGGGAAATGGGCGCTCACGCATTATCGCACATTGCAGGCTTTTGGCACGGGGGCTGCGCTTGTAGCCTGTAAGCTGGCAACAGGGCGTACCCATCAGATCCGCGTGCATTTTTCTGCAAACGGACACCCTTTAATAGGTGATCCGCTGTATTTGCGTCGGATTCCCGCAGCGTCTCGTGTTCTGCCAACTGCGGCCCGTGCGGCTGCGCTGGATTTCCCACGTCAGGCTCTGCATGCGGCGCGGTTGGGATTTGTACACCCCAGAACGGGTGAAAAATTGCTGTTTGAAACCCCGATGCCTGAAGATATGCAGGCATTGGAGCATAGCCTAAAAGCAGATCAGGAATAGGTTTTTCGATTCGGAAGCAGTAAACAGGACCGTACAGGTCCAGAAATGTGGCTGTCTTCTGCCATGCATCTTAGAATTCTTGACACGTGTGCTTTTTCCAGCGCACCCTGTTGCACCCACTAAGCCTAGGAAACCGTAGCCGAACTAGTGGGAGAACCTCTTTTCAGTTTGCCGCTCATACGGAGGGCAGAGGGATTGAGGATTAAGACATCTGTCCATCGCATGACTGGATCTTGCCTCATTTTATGAATGTTTTGCGGTCGTTACGGGAACCTAAAGCATTCAAGGGAGTTTCCAGTTCAGGGGAGTAGTCAACACATGGTATCTTCCGTTATCAATGTTGGGCCTGAAAACAATCTTTCAAGGTACCTTCAGGAAATCCGCAAATATCCTCTCCTTACACCAGAAGAGGAACTCAGTCTTTCACGTCTATGGCGCGATAAGGGAGACGTTAAAGCCGCGCATCAGCTTGTCACATCTCATCTGCGTCTGGTTGCCAAAATTGCCATGGGTTACCGTGGCTATGGCCTGCCAATCAATGAGCTGATTAGTGAAGGTAATATTGGCATGATGCAGGCTGTAAAGCGGTTTGATCCTGAAAAAGGATTCCGCTTGGCCACATATGCCATGTGGTGGATTCGGGCAGCTATTCAGGAATATATTCTGCATAGCTGGTCTTTGGTGAAAATGGGCACAACGGCGGCTCAGAAAAAGCTGTTCTTCAATCTGCGGCGCCTGAAAGGGCAGATGCAGGCTATTGATGATGGTGATCTGAAGCCAGAACAAGTGAACAAGATTGCCACTACGCTAGGTGTATCTGAACAGGATGTGGTGGATATGAATCGCCGCATGGCTGCGCCAGATCATAGCTTGAATGCGCCTATGCGGGCCGATCAGGATAGTGAATGGCAAGACCGGTTGGTTGATGATCATACTAATCAGGAAGACGTTTACGCTGAAAACGAAGAACTTTCTGGCCGGAAAGCACTGCTTTCTTCCGCTATGGAAAACCTTAATGAGCGTGAACGCCGGATTTTTACGGAACGCCGGTTGAAGGATGATCCTTCAACATTGGAAGAACTGGCGCACGAATATGGTATCTCGCGCGAGCGGGTGCGTCAGATTGAAGTACGTGCATTTGAAAAAGTGCAGGCGGCCATGAAAAAGGAAGTTCAGGCCCGGCGCGAAGAAACGGCCCAGAATACGTAAAAGGGCTATGGCGTTTCCTATTTGCAGATCATGCAGGCAGGAAGCGCCTATACGCGCTCTATTTGTTTGGGTGTGTATTAAGCAGGCTTACTATCAGGCAGCCGCAGCGTCCTGAATAAAAAATGTGGCATCTGTTCTGCCATTCCAACTTTCTGCCCGCAGATACCCAGCAAGATGCAGGGCAGGGCGTGTTGTGTCTTCCAGTTTGGCTGCTAAAGGGTTTTCATGCGCACGGAACAGTAGCGCTTTCAACCGGCCATTATTTTCACCCTTTAAAAGCAGGCGCAGCGTGTTGCCATCTCGGCCAATGCGGTCTGCCCGTATGACTGTTACACGGGGTATAGCTAACAGAGGCTCCGGGTTTCCGGCACCAAATGGGGCAAGGGCTCCCATATCCTGCGCCAATTCTGCTGTGGCGCCAGAAATGGCTACCACTGCATCCACTGTAAGAGGCACTTTTTCAGGAAGTGTGGCCGCCTGTGCCAACCGCGTATCCAGAAAGGTATGAAAATCTTCCAGTTTATCTGCGGTAAGCGAAAAACCTGCAGCCATGGCGTGGCCACCACCGGTTTTCAACATTCCTGCTTGGCGTGCCGCAATAATCACGGTGCCAAGATCTAAACCGGGAACAGAACGGCCAGAACCTTTAATGGTGCCATCTTCCTGTTCAGCCCCAACAAGGGCGGGCCGATTGAACCGTTCCTTAATACGTCCTGCTACAATACCAACAACACCGGGGTGCCAATCTTTTCCGGCCAGCATAATAACAGCATGCCCAGCTTCTTTCTGAGCTTCAGCCTGTTGCATGGCCCGATCCAGAATGTCGGCCTCAACACCTTGTCTACGGCGGTTTACAGCATCCAAACGTTCGGCCATCTGGCGTGCTTCAAAATTATCTGGGCAACGGAGCAGGCGGAGGCCTAGGGCAGCTTCTGCAATACGGCCACCTGCATTGATGCGCGGCCCCAATGCAAAGCCACAGGAAAAAGCATCCGGAGCTTTGGTAACGCCAGCAATTTCCATAAGGGCATTCAGGCCAGTGCGTTGGCGGCGGGCCATAATTTTAAGCCCTTGCGTTACAAACGCACGGTTAAGCCCATGTAGCGGCATAACATCACAAACCGTTGCCAAGGCCACCAGATCAAGCTGGCGCATAAGATCGGGCGGAGGCTGGTCTGCTGTAAACCAGTCTGCACGCCTTAGGTCTCGCGTAGTGGCAACTGCGGCCAGAAAGGCGAGCGCTGCGGCACAAATATGGTGCAGGCCAGAGGAACAGTCAGGCCGGTTGGGGTTAACTGTTGCCAGAATAGGGGGAAGGGCATCTTCCGATTTGTGATGGTCCAGCACAATCACATCGGCTTTATCTGTCACTTGAGAGAGAATATCTGCCGAAGTGGTGCCGCAATCCACACAAATCAGTATGGAAGCGCCTTGCGCCACTAAATTATCCAGTGCGGCTACGTTAGGGCCATATCCTTCGGTCATTCTGTCCGGGATATGAGTATGAACGGTGCA
This sequence comes from Acetobacter ascendens, assembly GCF_001766235.1. Lineage (NCBI taxonomy): Bacteria > Pseudomonadati > Pseudomonadota > Alphaproteobacteria > Acetobacterales > Acetobacteraceae > Acetobacter > Acetobacter ascendens. The sequence continues at coordinate 1,857,180 of NZ_CP015164.1, read as the reverse complement.
GCCGAGTTCTTCAAAAAATGAGGCAAGAATGGCGGAGGCACAGGCGCCATCCACGTCATAATCACCAAAAATACCAATCACTTCATTGTTCTGGATAGCTTTGGCCATGCGGGCGGCAGCTTTATCCATATCTGTGAGATTGGAAGGATCGGGCATAAGTGCCCGCAACTTGGGTTCCAGAAAATGAGGGGCCTGATCTGGTGTGATCTGGCGCATGGCCAACAGACGGCCAACAATTTCCGGAATACCCAGTTGTTGTGCCAAAGCAGCGCCCAAGCGCATCAGAGCAGGGTCTTCTGCTCCGGCACGCCAAACCCAACGCCGCCCAATAAAGCTGGCTTCCACCCCCAATACAGCAGGGGTGGAAGCTTCTTCAGAGTGTTCGGCAAGTTGCAAGGTGTTGCTTTGCATCAAAATTCAGAGCTGCTTATTGCGGAGCCCATGTTTTGGTTTTGAAGTTATGGTGTCCTTCGATAAAGCGCACCGTTCCTGATTTGGAACGCATGACCAGAGAGTGCGTAATGGCCTGGTGCGGCAACTGCCGAACACCACGCAGCAATGTGCCAGTGGTAACGCCTGTGGCAGAAAACAGCACAGATCCGGCAGCCAGATCATGCAGGCCTAACTTGCGGTCTGGGTCTTTGCCGGGGTTCATTTTGCGGGCACGTTCGCGCTGCCCATCATCTTCAAACAGCAGACGACCCTGCATCTGCCCTTCTACGCAGCGAATGGCAGCCGCAGTCAACACACCTTCAGGTGCACCGCCAGAGCCCACATAAATATCAACCTGACTGGTATCAAGGCAGGCAGCAATGCCGCCAGCTACATCCCCATCTGTAAGCAGGCGCACACGCGCACCAGCAGCACGGGCACGGGCAATCATGTCTTCATGCCGTTCTCGGTCCAGCGTGCAGAGCAGAAGGTCCTGAACACTTTTGCCTTTGGCTTTGGCCAGATTTTTCAGGTTGTTCTCAATGGAGTTATCCAGATCAACAACGCCATCAGGCAGATTGGGGCCGACCACAATCTTGTCCATATAAATGTCTGGCGCATGCAGGAAGTTACCACGCTCTGCCAATGCCACCACGGTAATGGCGTTTGGCATATCTTTGGCGCAAAGGTTGGTGCCTTCCAGAGGGTCTACGGCAATGTCCATGCCGGGGCCGCCAGAGCCAACTTTTTCACCAATATAAAGCATGGGGGCTTCATCCATTTCCCCCTCACCAATCACCACCATGCCATCAATGGCGACAGTATCAAATGCTGTGCGCATGGCTTCTACAGCAGCGCCATCAGCATCGTTCTTGCGGCCGCGCCCTGTCCATCGGGCGGAAGCCAGAGCAGCGGCTTCCGTTACACGCACCAGCTCAAGCGCCAGATTGCGGTCAGAAACAACAAAAGGGGAGGGGCCTATGGAATCAGACATCAGAAACAGGATCCTTGCTTAAAAGTCTATGATACCGGAAAAGGTGGCAAAGTCTATGATACCGGAAAAGGTGGCTAGAATCAGGCTGTTTCGATCCGAATCATCACAGGGCTGTCCGTCACCACGCTCAGGGCATCTATTTTGGTGATGGCATCCTGCATGGCGGCTTCCGATGTCTGATGCGTAACCAGAACAAGCGGAACATACGGTGTTGTCTCATTTTCTGCAGGATGCTGGAGCATGCTGCGCAAGGAAACACCGCAATCCCGCAAGACTGCTGTAATATCTGCAATAACGCCGGGGCGGTCTTCTACCATCAGGCGTAGGTAGAAAGCACCTGCTCCGGTGCCAGCCGGGCAAGCGCGCAATGCGGGTTCCGCACTGGCTTGCACGCCCCATACCGGAATGGTGTGGCCACGGGCAATGTCAACCAGATCAGCCGTTACAGCACAGGCCGTTGGGCCAGCACCGGCACCGCGGCCTTCCAGCATGATACGGCCTACAAATTCACCTTCAGCCACAACAGCGTTAAACACGCCGTCTACCTGCGCAATAGGTGCATTGTGGGGCAGCAGGCATGGCGCAACACGTGCCTGAAGGCCAGCATCTGTTAGGCGGGCAAGGCCCAGAAGTTTGATGCGGTACCCCAGGGTGCGGGCAAAAGCAAAGTCAATGGCGCCAATCTGACGAATGCCTTCTACCTGCACGGAATCGAACGCCACAGGGCGGCCAAATGCCAAACCAGCCAGAATTGTCAGTTTATGGGCGGCATCAATACCATCAATATCGGTGGAAGGATCGGCTTCTGCATATCCCAGATCTTGCGCATCTTTCAGCACCAGATCGAAATCCTTACCCGTTTCACGCATTACGGTTAGGATGTAATTGCATGTGCCGTTCAGAATGCCGCCAACATGCAGAAGTTTGTCTGCTGCCAGACCTTCCCGCACTGTTTTAATGGCAGGAATACCGCCTGCCACAGCAGCTTCAAAAAGCAGTGGTGCGTGATTGTCTGCGCTAAGCTTGGCAAGGGCAGAGCCATGCACAGCAAGAAGAGCTTTGTTGGCGGTTACAACAGGTTTGCCAGCAGATAGCGCTTTTTCTACCAGCGCACGGGCTGGGCCTTCGCTTCCGCCAATCAGCTCTACAACAACATCCACATCTGGGTCTGAAACCAGATCCAACGGGTTTTCATGCCAACGCAGGGTGGAAACATCTATACCACGGTCGCGCGTGCGATCTCGGGCGCTTACGGCCACCACTTCCAGTTTGCGGCCTGCGCGTGCGCTCAGCAGATCTGCATTCATACGCAGCAGGCGAATAGTGCCCGCGCCAACCGTGCCCAGACCGGCAATACCAAGACGAAGAGGAGAAGAATTGGAACAGGATGTCACGGTGCAACAGGCTCCGGCTTTTTGGTAGAGGAAGAAGAAGACGGCGAGATACCATGTGCGGACAGGAACCCACGAATAGAACGTAGGGCCTGGCGCAGGCGCTGGGTGTTTTCAACCAGCCCGATGCGAACATGGTCATCACCATATTCACCAAAGCCAAGGCCGGGGGCCACAGCTACGCCAGCTTCTTCTAGAAGAAGTTTGGAAAAGGCAACGCTGCCCATTTCACGGAACGGCTCAGGAATGGGAGCCCAAGCAAACATGGAACCTTCTGGGGAGGGAACATCCCACCCAGCTCCATGCAAGCCGCGGATTAGCACATCGCGCCGGTCTTTATAAAGAGCGCGCAAGTCAGCCACACAATCCTGCGGGCCATTTAGGGCCGTTACAGCAGCCACCTGAATAGGGGTGAAGGCGCCGTAGTCCAGATAAGATTTAATGCGGGTAAGTGCTGCAATCAGGCGCTCATTCCCTGCGGCAAAGCCAACGCGCCATCCAGCCATAGAATAGGTTTTAGAAAGAGATGTGAATTCTACGGCAATATCCTTCGCACCCGGCACGGCCAGAATGGAAGGGGGCACGAGATCACCAAAATAGATTTCAGCATATGCCAAATCAGACAGGATCCAGATTTCTTCCTTCCGGCAGAAGGCAACCAGTTCCTTGTAAAAATCCAGATCAGCCAGATACGCAGTTGGGTTGGATGGGAAGTTTACAATCAGTGCAGTAGGCTTGGGCACGGAATGGCGCACAGCCCGTTCTAGCGCACGCAGCATGTTTTCATCCGGTGTTGCCGGAATGGAGCGGATCGAAGCCCCAGCAATAATGAAGCCAAACTGATGAATGGGGTAGGAGGGGTTAGGCACCAAAATGGTGTCCCCCGGGCTGGTAATAGCCGAAGCCAGATTGGCCAGACCTTCCTTGGAGCCCAGTGTGACAATCACTTCCTTGTCCGGGTCCAGCCCAACATGGAAGCGACGTTCATAATATCCCGCAACCGCCTTGCGTAGCCCTGGAATACCGCGGCTGACGGAATAACGGTGGGTGCGTGGGTCCTGCACCGTTTCTAGCAGCTTATTGACAATATGTGGCGGGGTAGGAGTGTCAGGATTACCCATGCCGAGGTCAATAATATCCTCGCCCCGCGCGCGGGCTGCTGCCTTGGCCTGGTTTACCGAGGCAAATACATAAGGCGGCAGGCGGCGGATGCGATGGAACTCTTCAGTCATGGGTTTCTGATGCTCTAAAGAAACAGGGGGTAAGGAACCCCCGCAGGTTTGTGGGAAGAAGCATAGTAATCGTCAGAACAGAACAGGCAACTCCTCACACTGCCCAAAATGCTGGAATGACGCTTTTATATGAGGTTTTATGGGCTGGCAGCCACTTTAGCGCCCGTGCCAAAGGCATCACCCCGCACATGAATGCTGGCGGAAGGCACACCAAGCTTTATCAGAGCTGCTGCTAAGCGTTGTGCTCGTAAAAGCCCAAGTTTTACGGCATCGGACTGATCCTGAGCGCTCAATGAAAGGGCATTACCGAACCCACGGATAAAGAATGGCCCATTAGGGTGATCCGCCTTGAGCTTGCTAAGAGTATTTTCCTGCCCGCTGGATAGCACATCTGACTGCGACACAAAGTGGAACGAAGTGCCTTTTACATCAACCAGATCATAGTTTGGCTTGATGGTATCCGGCACGTGCGCATCGGAGGGCACATCAAAACCCGGAAATGATGGTGCTGTGGGCGGCCCATCTGGAATTTGCGGGATATCGGAAGCAGGTATTTCTGTTTGTGCGGCTTTTGGGCGCACTTCTGGCAAACCAACTTCTGGCTCGGTTTCCGCTGTTTTATCCTGCTTCTTATTGGCATGGCTATCTTTGGAAGACGCTTTGCCGGCTTGGGAAGCAGAGCTTTGTGCGTTTTGGTCTGGTGAGGAATCCGCTGCATCCATAATGGCGCCGCTTACGCCTTCCGGCAAACTGGCTTGTTGAGAACCATCCTGTGCAGCGCCATTTGACTGGGTGGACGAGCTAGATACAGGCGCCGCACTTTTTGCAGGAGGTTGCGCCGCAGCAGAAGGCGGGGGCGGAATATCGGGGATAAGACTGCCATTGGCAGCTACTGTCCGATAAGCCAGATTGCGCTCACGAATAAGTCCTTGAGTCACCAGCGCGCGGTCTTGGGGAGAAGGCATTTCCGGCGCTTGTGTGGGGGTAAGGCCAACGTGCGGGTAGGGGTCATAAATGCCCGGCGGCGGTGGCCGTTGGGAGGCAATAACCCCACCGCGCATGTGCTGCACCCAAGAAAGCGTGCCATCAACCGCATCTTTATGGGGGCTGCACCCGCCGAGAAGAAGCGCACCAGAGGCCATGAGCATTCCAAGCCGTACAGCAGGTTTTAGACCTATGGCGCTGCGGAGTGTCCGCTTGTGTTCTAAGCAGGGTTGCGGCATGGCAGCGCGGATACTCCGACTAATGGAAACCAGACAGTAAGACGGAGCGCACCTTACCCTTTTCCGTCCCGGCTGGCGAGACAGCACATGATTGCCCCTTGGCAGGCAGGCTTAGGCAGCGCAGGATAAGGAAATGTACACAGATACAGAACATGCGGAGAAAGCAATGACGGGCATTTTCCCCCGTAACGCCATCAAGATGGATGACGAACCGGAAACTCCGGCAACCCCGGAGAAGGCAGAAGAAAAAACAGCCGGCGCCCCGCATGGCGAACTGGAACACAAGTTGTTCAAGCAGCGGAAAGTGCTGATTTTTGGCGGGATTGATGACAAAATCGCCCGTGATGTAACGGGCCGCCTTTTGGCGCTGGCAGGTGAATCTGACCAGCCGATTGATGTCTACGTCAACTCTCCCGGTGGGCATGTGGAAAGTGGTGACACGATCCATGACATGATCCGCTTTGTCGATTCGATTGCACCAATCAACATGATTGGTACAGGCTGGGTGGCGTCTGCTGGGGCGCTGATTTTTGCTGCTGGCCATAAAGATCGCCGATTCTGCCTGCCAAATACGCGCTTTTTGCTGCATCAGCCGATGGGTGGTGTGCGTGGCCCGGCAACGGATATCGACATTGAAGCACGTGAAATTATCAAGATGCGTGAACGGTTGAACCGGATTTTCGCCAAGGAAACCGGCCACAGCTATGAAAAAGTCGCAAAAGATACGGATCGTAACTACTGGATGTCCGCCAAGGAAGCGATTGATTACGGCTTAGTGACCAAGATCATTTCAAAGCTATCTGATCTGCACTAATACACATCGCGCCTGCTTCGCATTTCCATCTCTGGATTGGGCGAGGCAGGCGCGTTTGCGTTACTGGATCTGCCAGAATGTCTGCCCAAACGGTTGGGTGTCGTATCAGGCGAGATCCCTAGAAAACAGGTTCCTCACATGGGTTCTCTGAGCGATATCTATTCTCATCTGCCTGAAAGCATGGATGATCTGCCCCCGCCGCCCAATGAGGCAGCAGTGGAAGAGGCTGATTATCGGGCCCGCCATTGGGTAAGCCCCGTAAAAGGGCCGCTTAAGCCGGGGTCTGAGGCACATAAACAGGCCTTGGCGGCCATGTTCCGCGAGACGTTTAATCCTTACAGGCCATCCGTTATTAAGTGGCCTAAGTTGGACCCGGAAACGCTCAAGCGCGTGACCTCCCTGCCGATCTGGGATATTGCCGTACAGACAGAAGGCAAGGCCCGCCTGCGTATGGCTGCTTATGCCAATCTGGTTACAGACCCGGATATGAAGGATGCCATCTCCCGCAATGCGTGGGAGGAAAACCGGCATAAGGAAGTGCTGTCCAAAATGGTGGCAGCCTATGATATTCCCATGGCGCCGGAACCACCTTACGTTGAGCCTAAGGACGTTGAATGGGCTTATCTGGTGACAGGCTTTTCTGAATGTGCAGATAGTTTTTTTGCTTTTGGCATGTTTGAGCTGGCCAAGCGTTCCGGCTATTTTCCGCCTGAACTAACAGATACGTTTGAGCCCATTATGCAGGAGGAATGCCGCCATATCCTTCTGTTTGCCAACTGGCTGGCATGGAACCGAGCTGTTATGCCTTGGTGGCGGCGGCCTTACTTTGAACTGAAGGTTCTGGCTGTTTGGGCTTTCCTTGGTTACGAGCGCTTGTCTCTTGTGCGTACGGTGGATGATGAAGGCCAGGTACATACGCAGGACAACAACTTTACGGTAACTGGCACCAAGGAAGTTACCAATATTCAGATCAATTTGCCTGATTTCATGCAGCTTTGTCTGGATGAGGATGACCGGCGTTTTTCCGGCTATGATCCGCGCCTGCTTCGCCCCACAACCACGCCTGCCATTGCACGCGTTATTCGTGATGTCGGAAGGTGCTGGGAATTCGCAAGCGGTGTCTTCAAGGCAAACCGTAAAACAGCAGCTTAATTTGTTTTAAGATTATCCCAGCCAGACCGATTATTTTGTTCGGATTGGCTGGGTGATTTTTTATCTGCCTTAAACTTTGTCGTTGCCATATCGCCTATAATGAAAAGGCGGCGGCGTTTCTGGACGCTCTGTTATGGCTTGGGCAATAAGATCATGATCCGGTGCACGGTGGCATACAGGGTCAGTCGCTGTAGCATCTCCCGCTAGTGCCAAAGCTTGGCAGCGGCATCCGCCCCAATCGTCTTCCTTGAATGCACAAGATTGGCATGGTTCAGGCATCCAATCTGTGCCACGGAACAGGCGGAACAAAGGCGCATTTTCCCAAATGTTAGCGAGAGATCCTTCTGCAACAGAAGGCATCTGAATGCCCGGAATACTCTCTGCTGCGTGGCATGGCAGCACATTGCCTGCGGGGGAAACGTTTAGAAAACGTTGGCCCCATCCACCCATGCAGGGTTTGGGCCTATCTGCGTAATAATCTGGTGTTACAAAATCTATGCTCATGCGGCCAGCAAGGCGCACGCGCGCTTCTGCAACCACCTTTTCTGTATCTTCCACCTGAGCACGACTGGGTAATAACGCATTACGGTTGAGCAGCCCCCAGCCATAATACTGCGTATGCGCAATTTCTACGCGTCTGGCCCCAAGCTGTTCAGCCAAGGCCAGCATGGTAGGCACACGCTCACAGTTTTGCCGATGGATTACAAAGTTAAGTGTGAGAGGCAGGCCTTCGGCTTTAATAAGCTGTGCTGCTTCAAGCTTTTTAGCGTGGGCACCCTTCATATGGGCAATATGGTCTGCGCTCTCAGCTTCGGAATCCTGAAAGGAAAGCTGAATGTGGTCTAACCCAGAATTAGCCAGCTCTTGCAGGTTTTTGGCGTGAAGCAGCACGCCGGAGGTGATCAGATTGCTGTATAATCCTGCTTTGGCTGCATGGGCCACAAGTTCGGGCAGATCTGGCCGTGCCATAGGCTCACCACCAGAAAAGTGAACCTGCAACACGCCCATTTCAGCAGCTTCACTCAGCACACGTTTCCAGTCTTGAGTGCTAAGCTCCTGCGTGCGTGGCTCTAGTTGCAAGGGGTTGGAACAGTAAGGACATTGCAGAGGGCACCGGTGCGTTAGCTCTGCAAGCAAACTCATGGGCGGTGGAGGAGCACTCATACTGCTAGCAAAACCTGCTTGGTGGCCAGATCCTGTAAAAGATCCAGTACATCTCGTGCGATAACGTCCCGCGGGGCAGAAAATTTTTGGCAGAGCAGATCCAATATATGCTCCACATTGCGGGTGCCATCTATAAGTTGCAGCACTTCAACCGCGATAGGGTCTGCATGAAAGGCCCGTTCAGGTGCTTGAATGAACCATACTTCTCGCACGCGGTCATATTGCAGGCGTGTACCCCGCGCAAAGCGGAGGATGCTGTTTTTAGAAACCATTGAAGTATCAGATATTAGGCTCATGCTGCAGTTTCTGGGCGGAAAGCGCCCGGTGGAATACGAGCGGGTGTGACATAAGCATAATCTAATGCATCCAGCATGGACCACAGCACGCCACACTTAAATTTCAGTGCGTTTAATACACTCTGCTGCTGTTCTACTGTGCGAGCGTGCTCCTTTACGTAAGCAAGCGCAAAAGCAGAATCCTGCGGTGCCTGTGTGAGGCGCGGCTTAAAGTAAGCCAGTGTTTCTTCAGTAATAAAGGCATAGTTCTGCAACATGCCCGAAACGCGTTCGCTGATAATGGTGGGGGAGAACAGTTCTGTCAGGGAAGATGCAATAGCTTCCAGCACAGAACGTTCACGCACAAAATGCACATAGGCCTCTACCGCAAAGCGCGTGCCGGGTAGCAACCCTTCAAGCGATTCTACATAGGCACGGTCCAGCCCAAGCCCATTTGTTAGCTTCAACCAGCGGGCTACGCCACCAGAACCCGGTTCTGTGCCATCATGGTCTTCCAGTCGTCGCCGCCATTCACGCCGCAGTTCGGCAGTGGGAAGGCGCGCAAGGAGAGAGGCATCTTTAGCGGGGATGCTGGCCTGGTAATAATATCTGTTCAGCGCCCATGCCTGAACCTGCCCTTTATTCAGCTTGCCGTCATGCAATGCACGATGGAAAGGGTGCAGATTATGGTAGCGTTCTGCGCCTATGGCACGCAGGGCTTTTTCTAGTTCATCTGGTGTGAGCGGTTGGTTGGTCATAGCGAGACTTTCATTCCATCAAATGCAACATCCCATCCAGCTTGTTCTACGGCACGGCGTTCTGGAGAATCGGCCAGCAGAATAGGATTGGAATTGTTGATGTGGATGAGAATTTTACGTTTCACATGCAGGGGGCGGAAGGCAGCAATGGTACCATCTGGCGCATCTGCAATGGACATATGGCCCATGCGGTGGCCGGTTTTGCTGCCCAGGCCGGCGTGGATCATTTCATCATCCGTCCACAATGTGCCATCAAAGAACACAACATCTGCACCGTTTATGCGATTGCGTAGGGCATCCGTCATCATCGCGCAGCCGGGAATAAACAGGGCGCGGGCGTGACCATCCGTTATTTCCAGCCCAATGTTTTCCCCATTGCTCATGATTTCAGCAGGGTTTTCAGCCTTTTCTGCGTAAAGGGGCACTTTACCCGGCACAATAAATGGCGTGATGCTAAACCCAGCAGGCATCAAGGCAATAGGGTGTTCTGGCTGCATGACATGGCGCGGAACAAGTGTGCGATCCAAGGCATTGAAAATAGGGTTTGCGTTGAGCTGATCCAGAACAGGCTGTGTGGCATAGAGGTTGAAATGCTGCCGTTCCCGCAAAGTTAACAGGCCTGTAATGGCATCTATTTCTCCACTTGTGAGAACAACGCCAGAAATAGGGGTGGAGCGTAGCCCCTCACGCGGGAACATATCCGGTGTCTGGTTGATCTGGGTGCGCAGATCGGGCGAGGCATTGAGCACATACCAGTGCTGGCCATCTCCGCTTACGGCAATGGATGCCTGAGTGCGGGAAAGGGCTGCGGGGTCTCCCGCACGGGCACGGCGGCAAGCGGGGGCGTTAGAATTCCATTGCGGAAAACCACCACCTGCACCTGCACCAAGAACAACAATCTCAAGCATAACAACACATCTAAATAAAAAAGCCGCCAGTGCAAAACCGGCGTTAAAACCGGTAATGGCTGGCGGCTAAGCTGGGTATAACCCTGACTTATTTCTTCTGGCCGCAAACGTAGCTGTTGATTTCAGCGCCCAACGGGATTTCGGTAACTTTTGGTGCAGTCCAAGCCATGAGCCTGTCTCCTTGATTGAGTTGAAACAGCGCAGATTCCTACAGGTTCTTGAGATAAAGATCCGCAGGAAAAAGCCGCTTTTGCGCCTTGCAGTGTGATGAAAAATGTCTATCACGCAAGTATTTTACCCTCCAAACAGGCGGGTAGGGGGCCTATTTTCACGCAACTGTGAATAAAAGAGGGGCTGTACACCGCAACCGCACAAAATGTGTGCAAGATTTGTCTTGGCTGACGGAGTCTTCTAAAGCAGCCCACACAGGCAAGGCCTTAGCCCAGCGGGGTAACTATGCCGGGGAGGAAACAGATGAATGACCAGATACGCGGTTGGGGTAAGACGCACGCATGATGAGTAGTCAGGTTAAGGCGCTGTTTGTCCGTGTCTTTCGCAATACCGGGTATATTCTGGGGGGGCGCGGGTTTTGCGCTGTTTTGTCACTTATAACCACGGCTGTTTCCGCACGCGCATTGGGCTTGCAGGATTACGGTGTTCTACTGCTTATCAATTCCTTTGTTCTTTCCTGTTCGGCTGGGTTGCGGTTTCAATCTTGGCAACCATTGCTGCAATACGGCAGCAGTTTGTACCGTAATGGAGACAGGCATCCGTTTCAGATGCTCTTACGCCATTGCATGTTGTTAGATGGCGTAGGTGCGGTGGCAGGTATGGGCGTTGCCTTGTTGCTGTGTGAATGGTTCGGAAATCTTTTGGGCTGGGGAGATGCCTCTTCTGCCACGCCGTTTTGGTACATGACTGTTATTTTGTTCATGAACACAGGCGGCGCCATGGGCGTTATGCGGCTGCTGGATCGGTATGAACTTTCAGTGCTGGCAGATAGCGGAAGTGGGCTGATCCGTTTGGTAGGTAGCCTTGCCGGGCTGTTTTGGCATTGGTCTTTCACCAGCTTTTTGGTGATCTGGTATATCTCAACGGCGGCATCATTCTTTATCAATTACGGAATGGGCGCGTATCTGCTTTTACGCTCCGATAGTTTGCAGAACTTCCGTATATTTGGCGTGCCTTGGGTAAGCCCTATCAAAGGTATCTGGCGCTTTATTTTTTCTGTCAGCATCAATCAGGCGCTTGCACGGCTTTCTTCCCGTCTGACGGTGATGATTGTAGGTGCCGTTCTTGGGCCGCAGAGTGCCGCCATTTATAACGTGACATGGCAAATTTCTGATGGTCTGGCTCGCCCAGCCCAGATGATGACTCCAGCCTTGTATCCAGAACTGGTGGCTTTGAAAGATAAGCGAGACTGGGCATCCATTCGGCAGGTCACGCACCGTATCTTGCAAGTGCTAGGCGTATTTTCGGCAGCGGTGCTGGCTATTGTTTTTGTGCTGGGGCCTTGGTTATTGCACGTGCTGCTGACTGTGCCGTGGTCTGGCACCCGCACGCTTTTGCTGTTGATGATATTAACTGCCATTCTGGATTTATGGGATGTGCCGCTAGAGCCTTTGCTGGTTTCTCTCAACCGCGCTCATCAGATTTTGCTGGGGCGGTTGTTTACAATGTGCGTAACACTGCCCTTGCTGTATTTTCTAACTTCAGGATTGGGGATGACTGGGGCAGGTCTGGCAACATTGATAGGCGAGTTGGTGATCTTCCTGACGCGCCTTGTGCCTTACCTGTTGATGAGCCGAAAGCAGGATTTTGGAAGAGGCAATGGCTGAGGTAGCTCCGGTTTCTGATACATCTGAGGTATGGATACTGGATACCCACCGCGCCGGTGAAATGGCACAGTGTAGGGCCTTGGCAGGTATGCTTGGGTTGCCGTGCCAAATTATTCCGCTTGAGGCAAATTTCAGATTGCCGGAGCAGATTCCAAATACTCAAAACCTTCGGCTGATTTTGTCTTTTGGGAATGCAGTGCAGGCTGCATTGGCATTGCGTGCACATTGTAAAAGCATGCCAGCTATTGTGCAATTGGGGCGGCCAAGCCATGTGCCCGCAGCCGATTTGGATCTGATAATTATTCTGCCGCAAGATGATTATCCAGCAGCATCCAATGTAGTACGCTTAAGGTTTCCCTTAAATGGTGCAAATAAAAGCCAGACGTTTATCCCGCAAATAGACCCATCTACGCGGCATGGTGGTACCATTGTTTTATATGGCGCGCCATCGCGGCAGTTTTTTCTGAGTAAGCAGGACACATATAAACTGCTACGTTTCAGCCATGAACTGGCACAAGCGCATCATGAACCTTTGCATGTGTTTACAAGCCCAAGAACCCCTGTTGAGGCTGAAGGGTGGTTGGAAGATATCAGCAAAACCATTCCAATGCAGATTTACACGTTCCGGAAAGGTGTTAACCCGTTTCAGAAGTTTTTGCGGGAAGCTGGCAGGTTTGTTGTAACCGGAGACAGTGCATCCATGTTGGCAGATGCGTGCCGCACAGGTGTGCCTGTATGGTTGTTTCCATTACGGCCTAAGCACAGCTTCATGACACGCTTGCAAGCCAGTGTAGATCGGTGGGGGCTGCAAAATATCCGCAACGGGTTCGTACGCCGTGGTTGGCTGGGAAGTGGAACATGCTTTGATAAGTGGCATTCCACTTTGGCCAAGCAGAATTATATCCATTTGGTAACACCGCAGGTTTCTGCACAAATGTTGAGATGGCAGCCAGATGCACCCCGGCGGGATGATGATATGCAAAAATGTTATGAGAGTATCATGAAACTGCCTTTGTTTATTGCCAGATAAGCATCAGCATTAGATATGCTGGATAGTGTGGCAATGTTTGCCACGTTTATGGTTTCTGCCTTTAGGAAGTCTGTTTCGGCTGACGACTTATAACGGCATTTCACAACGGGCAGACAGGTGCATGCACGATACTCTTGAACGGAATAAGCAGACAGTTCTGCAAGGAACATGCGCGGCCATTGTGACGTATGGTAACCGAGTTCCATTTCTAAAGCAGGTTTTAGAAGGTGTTTTTGGTGCAGGTGCTGGGTCTGCCGTTGTTGTAGATAACGGCACGGAAAAAAGTGTGGCGGCAGAAATTGCCAGATTGCCAGAAATATTCGGGACAGATCGTCTCACCATTGTGCGTTTGCCAACCAACACTGGTTCTGCCGGTGGTTTTCATGCTGCTATTCAAGCGGCGGCGGCGCGTGAAAATACACAGCATATCTGGGTGCTGGATGATGATAACAGGCCTGAGCCAGATTCCCTGAATGCCCTTTCCAAAGCATGGACAGGTATGGGCGCAAATGCGCAAATATGCCTAAGCAGTTTTAGAGAAGATAAAACAACATATAAGAAACTTTTTAAAACCTGTAAGTATCACGGCATTACAAAAAACTCATTTTTTGGCTTTTCCATGCAAACGTTGCTGCGGAAGCAAAAAGCAAAGGTTTGGCAGAAGGATGGGCTAAAATGTTTGCAAATGCAGATGTCGGCTTATGGTGGTTTCTGGTTTCATAAAAGCTGGATTCAAAAAATAGGCCTGCCGGATATGCGTCTTTTTCTTTATTTTGATGATTATGACTTTACTCTGCGGATTACAGAAACCGGAGGGCAAATTTGGGCGTGCCAGAATAGTGTCCTGAAAGATCTGGAACTATCATGGCAGGTCAATGATTCCGCATTACAGCATTGGCTGCGTGAAGAAGAAAACTTTTCCCGAACTTATTTTTCCATTCGGAATCGTGTTTATATTGAAAGAAAGTTTGTAAAAAATAAGTATATTTATGATGCGAATATTATTTTATATTTTTTGTCGAAGATTATTTTTAAAAACAAGCAGAGTATCTACTATCATTTCCAGCATCCACACTTAGTGTATAGAAGATGGAAGTTGATTGTGCAGGCCGTAAAAGCAGGCAAAGCCGCAGATTTTCAAACACCCCCTCCAATGGTTTGAAAGAAATTCTGTATAACTGGTATGATGGGTTGCCCTGGTGTTGTTATAACAAAATAAGCTCCTAAATTGAAGAAATGAACGGGCAGAAAATATCCCGTTGCATTGTGATTTAAGGAGAAGAGGCATGTCTGATCGCAAACACTTACGTTGGCAAACATTGCCGACAACGCCCGCACCCTTGGCAAATTTCAAGGGGCAGCATGCTCAGATCAATGGGTGTTCGTTATATTATGCAGTAGGTGGCGCGGGGGCAGATACCGTCATCATGCTGCATGGTGGTATGGCAAACTCAGATTACTGGGGTTTGCAGGCGGCATTTCTGGCCCCAACGCACCGTGTGATTATTGTTGATAGCAGGGGGCATGGGCGTAGCACGCTTGGCGATAAACCCATGAGCTACAAACAGATGGCGCATGACATTGCACGGCTCATGGAACATCTGGAAATCCCTAAAGCCAGTATTATCGGCTGGAGCGATGGTGGCGTGCAGAGTATTATTCTGGCGGCAACGTATCCGGATAAAATTGCACGTATTTTTGCATATGGCCCACATATGTCATTGGCTGGCTTGAACATGCAATGTGGTGATAACCCAGTGGTGGATGCATTTGTGAAACGTGCTGAGCAGGATTATAAGCGGCTTTCTCCTACGCCTGACCAGTTCGGGACATTCTATAAAGATGTTTGGGGCCTTTGGCAGTGGCAGCACGATGCACTGTTCACGGAAGATCAGATGGCTGCTATCCGCTGCCCGGCATGGATTGTGGATGGAGACAGGGATGAGATGATCAACCGCTCACATCTGGATTATCTTGCCGCGCATATTCCTGATGCCTCTTTGATGCTCTTGCCAGATACAAGCCACTTCGCCTTTTTGCAGGCACCAGAGCTGTTTAACGCGGCTTTAAAGGATTTTCTCTCGGTTCAAGACGCAAGAGTTTGATATTTTAGGCACGTAACTTAACCCCGGCGCAATGTAGAATTACGCCGGGGTTTTTACGTTTTAAACGTTTGGTTTGGCTGGGTCTTTTAACGTCACAATAAATGGCACATGGTCAGATGGGCGCGGCATAGCGCGTTCATTTCTATCTGACTCAGCGGTTTGCAGCCGTTCTGCAAGGCGAGGCGAAAGCAGCATGTGGTCAATCCGCAGCCCACAATCTCTCTCCCACGCGCGGGCCTGATAATCCCAGAATGTGTAAGCTGCGCCTGTTGGGTGCACTGCCCGTAAAGCATCCGTCAGCCCCAACCATAACAGGCGCCGATACGCGGCCCGGCTTTGTGGGCGTACAAGCGCATCTTCTGGGCCAAGGGCTCCGGGGGCGCAATCTATGGGGGCAGGGCAGATATTATAGTCACCCGCCAATACAAAATCTGTTTCTTCTGCCAGCAACAAGCGCGCGCGGGCTGTAAGGGCGTTTAAGAATTCAAGCTTGGTGGCATAGCCCTGTTCTCCGCCCGAATTGCCATTGGGCAGATACAGATTACCTAACACAACACCTTGGGTGCGTATTTCTACATACCGCGCTGCTGGGTCTGAAAAACTGGGGAGATGATCAGTCGTTACGCTAAAATCTCCGCGCACAAGGGTGGCAACCCCGTTGTAGGATTTCTGCCCTACTACGGCGCAACCATAGCCAGCATCCTCAAACGCAGATTTAGGGAACAGGTCCGTCTCGCACTTGATTTCCTGCATCATCAGCACGTCTGGTTGTTCGCGCTTTAGCCAATCCAAAACCAGATCCAGGCGTTGCCGGACGGAGTTTACGTTCCAAGTTGCGAGTTTCATGCCACAGAAAAGCTTGTGCCACAGCCGCAGGAAGACGCAGCATTAGGGTTGTTCACTGCAAAATGTGCGCCCATCAGCTTGTCTGCAAAATCAAGCTCTGCGCCTGCCAGCAAATCCATGCTGGCAGGATCAACCACAACCAGTGCGCCGTTTCTTTCTATGCGCGTATCATCCGCTGCAATATCAGCCGCAGGGATGAGTGTAAAAAGATACTGAAAGCCGTTACATCCCCCGGCTTCTACAGATACGCGCATGGCAACCGGTGCAGGATTTTCTGGGGCGGCAGTGACCTGCTTTTTGGCAATCACGCTGGCAATGCGGTTTGCTGCAGATTCCGAAACGGAAAAGGGTGTTGGCTGTGTCATACTCTCTTAAATAGCTTGCGCGCCCTCTGGTTTGAAGGGGCAAGATGCCAAGAATAGTCAACTTTGGCGGAATATTCTAAACTCCTATAAGTTTCATTCGGATTAGATGCCGGCAATAGGCTGGTGGACCGTGCAGCAAAGGAAACCGCAGGGGTGCCAGACACGACAGAATGCAGGGATCTGATGCCCTATGCCGTTCAACCGGGAGAAGGCCGAGCGCGCCGCCTGTATGATGAGCCAGAATCTCTTACACGTTCACCGTGGCAGCGTGATCGGGATAGGGTTATTCATTCTTCGGGCTTTCGCCGCCTGCAATATAAAACTCAGGTGTTTGTGAACCATGAGGGAGATTTCTTTCGTACGCGCCTGACGCATTCTTTGGAAGTGGCGCAGGTGGCTCGCTCCATGGCTCGATTTCTAAAGCTGGATGAAGATCTGACAGAAGCCGTCGCTTTGGCGCATGACTTAGGGCACACACCCTTTGGGCATGCAGGAGAAGATGCACTGTCTGCTCATATGCAGGAATGGGGCGGGTTTGACCATAACACGCAGGCCCTCCGGCAGGTGATGTTGAAGGAACGCCGATATCTGGCGTTTGATGGATTGAACCTGACGTGGGAGACGTTAGAAGGGCTGGCCAAACATAATGGCCCAGTTAAACGTGCGCCTGCGCGATTGCTGGAATTGGATGCGCTGTTCCCGCTGGAACTTTCCACATATGCCTCAGCCGAGGCGCAGGTTGCGGCGCTGGCAGATGACATTGCCTATCACGGGCATGATCTAGATGATGGCGTGAAATCGGGCCTGCTCTCGCTGGATGATCTGGTGGATGTGCCAGTGGTGGGGGAAGAACTGTTTGAAGTGCGGAAGGCTGCGGCTGACCTGCCTTCTCAGGATAAGCGGACCTTACAACGTATTCGCCATGAAATGGTGCGCCGGGTTATTCATAAACTGGTTACGGATGTGCTGATCTGCACGCGTGAACGCTTGCAGGGGCTGGCGCCTCGGCATGTGGAGGATATACGTGCTGCTTCCGGCCCAGTCGTGGCGTTTCACGAACCCATGGCTCAGGCCAATAAAGGTATCCGTAAGTTTCTGTTTGCTCATTTGTATCGGCATTGGCGTGTGAACCGTATGACGCATAAAGCCCGGCACGTTACAGCGGAGCTTTTTGATACGCTTACGGAGTCGCCATCTCTGTTGCCGGCTGAATGGCAGCGGGAGGCAGAGGGAAAAGATGCCACAGGGTTACGGCGTGTGGTGGCGGATTATGTAGCTTCCATGACAGATCGCTATGCGATGGAAGAACATAGACGGTTGACGGACCTGTCTGTTGCAGGCTGATAAACGCGCTTCCAGCGCTTTCTTACTATTACGGGGTTAAGTGTTTTATGTCTGACTGTGTGTTTCAGCGTTACCGTCAACATGTTCTGGCCATTGTGCAGGAACTGCTGCCCAATGTGCCGGAAGAAACGCTGGCCCGCGTGGAACTGACTCCAACGCGAGACCCCTCGCACGGAGATATGGCAACCAATGCCGCTCTGCTGCTGGCCAAGGTGGCACGCCGTAAACCGGCAGATATTGCGGCTGATCTGGTAACCGCCCTGCAAAAGGTAGAAGGAGTTGCCTCTGTAGCCGCTGCAGGGCCGGGGTTTGTCAACATTACGCTCAAGCCCGATGTCATGCGCGGCATCCTGCCCGCAGTGTTGAATGCGGGTGAAGCCTATGGGGCATCTCAGGCAGGCAAGGGCCTACGGGTGAATGTGGAATATGTTTCCGCCAACCCAACAGGGCCAATGCATGTTGGGCATTGCCGTGGCGCCGTGGTGGGGGATGCCCTTGCTAACCTTATGGCCAAGGCAGGCTTTGCTGTTACCAAGGAATTTTACATTAATGATGCCGGTGCACAGGTCAGGGCGCTGGCATGGGCAGCCTACTGGCGTTACCTGCAAGCCCTTGGTACCAAAATGACGCAGGATGATTTTTCTGCGCTGGCACCGGGTGGCCTGCAATATCAAGGGGAATACCTTATTCCCGTAGGTATGGAACTGGCTGCGGAATACGGAAACAAGCTGACAGAAACTGATGCCGATGGGGCGCCTCTGCCAGCGCCAGAAGCCACATGGCTGGAAACAGTGCGCGGTTTTGCCGTGGCGCATATGCTCACGGCTATTAAGGAAGATTTGGCAGCCCTTGGCGTGCATCATGATGTGTTTACATCAGAAGCCGAAGTGCTGCGCCGTGGCGTAACAGATGCGGCTATCAGCAAGCTCGAACAGCAGGGCCTGTTGTATGAAGGCGTGCTGGAGCCACCCAAAGGCAAGCTGCCGGAAGATTGGGAAGAGCGCGAGCAGCTTCTGTTCCGTTCCACTCAGTTTGGGGATGATGTTGATCGCCCGCTGCGCAAGTCTGATGGCACCAATACCTATTTTGCCAACGATATTGGCTATCATGCAGACAAGGTAGCGCGCGGTGCGCAGATGATGATTGACGTTTGGGGTGCCGATCACGGTGGTTACGTCAAACGCATGAAGGCCGCCGTTAAGGCAATTACGGGCGATACGGTGCCGCTTGAAGTGGTGCTATGCCAGATTGTGCATATTCTGCGTGATGGGCAGCCCGTTAAAATGTCCAAACGTGCTGGTACGTTTGTTACTTTGCGTGATCTGATTGATGAAGTCGGGCGTGATGCGGTGCGCTTTACCATGCTGACCCGCAAGAGCGACGCCCAGATGGAGTTCGATCTTGATTTGGTTGTAGCGCAGCAGCGCGATAACCCGGTGTTTTATGTGCAGTATGCCCATGCACGCTGCCGCTCCGTGTTGCGGGCCGCAGCAGAAGCCGCCGTGTATGGTGATACGGACGATGGTGCTCTTGCCTCTGCATCGCTCGAATCTCTGACAGCAGATGCCGAAATGGCGCTTATCCGCCGTCTGGCAGAATGGCCGCGTATGGTGGAAGCCGCAGCGCTTGCGCGGGAACCCCATCGTGTGGCCTTCTACCTTGCCGATGTGGCGGGTGATTTTCATGCCCTATGGAATCGTGGCCGGGATGATGCCTCTTTGCGCTTCCTTCAGCCTGATGCCGTAGAGTCCACCCGTGCGCGTCTTGCCCTTGTTGCAGCTACGGCGGTAGTTATCCGCTCTGGTCTTGCAGTCATGGGTGTGGAACCCGTGGAGGAAATGCGCTGATGAGTGATGAAGACCGCCCCAAATTTTCAGCAGATGACAGGATCAGCCGTGCGCGTGAGCGCATGAGCATGGATTACGAAGATCCAGCACCTACGCGGCCATCTGCTGTGGGTAGCCGCCCAACGGAGAACGTGCTGACCCGCTTTTTAAGTAGTGATACGGGCACGCGGCGTCTGGTTTATGGGGCTGCCGGTCTGGGTGGTTTGCTGGTGTTGGGTATTGGTGGCTGGGCGCTGATGGGGCACCATCAGCATGGCATCGCCATTATGGGGCCGCCGCCGGTTTCTATGCGCACAAAGCCGGTTGATCCGGGTGGAATGCAGCTTGATTCTGTTGCCATGCCGGATGAGGAAGGTGACCCAAAAGCACACCCTGTTCCGGCCCCAGAAAAACCTAATCCCGAAGCCTTGGCTGCCCAATACGGCGCACAGGGAGGGAATGATTCTGGTAAGACAGAGGGGGCACCAGTTCCGGCAATAGGAGCTGAAGGAGCAGGTGCAGAACCAACGGCAGCGGCACCTTCGGCAGATGCACAAAGCACTCCTGCGCAGGAAGAAACTGAAGCCTCTACTGGCGGAGAGGAAGGGGATACTGCGGCTGCGCAATCGGTTGAAAATAACCCGAAACCCAAGCCAGCCACGCCTGTTCCAACCAAGGATACTGCTGCAACAAGTAAAGCAGCGCCGGCTGATACAAAAACATCAACTGTGCCACATGGCGGTGTAGAGGGTGGAAAGTATCAGGTGCAGCTGGCTGCGGTGCAGAACGAAGATGAGGCACGTAAGGAGTGGTCACGCCTGAAGTCTCGTTATCCCACCTTATTCGGAGATAGCACGCCTTCCTTCGTGCGGACGGAGCAGAATAATGCCACGTTCTATCGCTTGCGGGTAAAAGGCTTTGCTTCTGTGGCAACTGCGCGTGAATTCTGTTCTGCAGTGCGAGAACGCGGCATGGCGTGTATGGCAGTGCGGCAGTAAGCTGTAACTGGTCTGGCAGAATGGAAGCAGGACACACGCAGGCAGATGTTGAAAGTGCGCTAAGCCCAGCAGAGGTTTCCGGTGTGCTGCCCGCTCATGTTGATACGCAGGCAGAGCAGGTGCCACGTGTGCCTTTGTTGCGTCTGGAGGGGTTTGAAGGCCCTATGGACCTTCTGCTTGATCTGGCACGGGCGCAAAAGGTTGATCTGGCGCGTATTTCTATTCTGCAACTGGTAGAACAATATCTTGCCGTTGTAGAAAATGCTCGTCGGGTTCGGTTAGAACTGGCCGCAGACTGGTTGGTTATGGCGGCATGGCTGGCATGGCTTAAATCCCGTCTGCTACTTCCCCCGGATGATGAACTCGCCGTAGAAGGTGAAGAAGCCGCAGAACTGTTGCAGGAGCGGCTGATAGAGCTTGCCTGTATGGGTGAACTGGCCCGCTGGCTGGATGACAGACCCAGATTGGGGCGGGATGTGTTTGCCCGTGGTGTAGCAGAAGATCTGGTAGAAATAGACCGTTCTGGTCTGGCGCTGGATATGCCACAGCTTATGCGGGCCTATATGGCAGCCATGCGGCGTAATGCGCGCAAGCGTATTTATGCGCCACGCACGTTACGGTTCTGGACAGTGCAAGATGCCTTAAGCAGGCTGACACGTCTGTTAGGAGAAACGCCACCGGGCTGGAGCAGTCTGGATATTTTTTTGCCAGATGTCTTGCCTGAACAGGCAGAAGGTGCAGATGCTGTGCGCCAACGGCGTGCTGCTGTGGCAGGTACACTTATTGCAGGGCTGGAATTGGCAAAAAGTGGAAGGCTGGAATTGCGGCAGGAAGAGGTGTTTGGGCAGATTATGTTGCGCCCGCATGAAGAAACTCACGAACCTGGGCATGATGGCGCTGAAAGCACCCTTTCCACAGAAGAAGCACAAAATGCATGACCACTGACACAGCGGATAATACTGCTTTTGAAAGTGCAGAGACCATTAAGGTGGTTCAGCCTGAAAACACTATGGTTTCAGAAGAAGCTCTACGCTTGGCTGAAGCACTTATTTTTGCGTCTACCGAACCCGTAAGTGCGCGCCGCTTGGCGGAGTTGCTGGAATTGCGCCAGCTTGTGCCAGATGGTGTAGATAATCTGGCCGCTTTTGTTACGGCCGTTTTGCAAGCCCTTGTGCAGCGTTACAATGGCCGAGGTGTAATGCCTGTTGAAATAGCCGGAGGGTGGCAGTTTCGGACAGCGCCAGATTTGGCGCCAGCTCTTACGCGTGTGCTTGAACGGCCTCGCCGTTTTTCACGCGCGGTTATGGAAACACTGGCGATTATTGCTTATCACCAGCCCTGCACGCGCGTGCAAATAGAAGAAATACGTGGCGTAAGCCTTGGGCAGAATGTGCTGGATACGCTGATAGAATCTGCACTCATCATGCCAAAAGGGCGCAAGGAAGTGCCGGGGCGGCCGGTGTTGTGGGGCACAACTCAGGATTTTCTACGTCACTTTAGTTTACGCTCTTTGGCTGACCTGCCACGTAGGGAAGAACTGTTGGTGGAAGTGCCTGAAAATGCAGGGGCAATGGGGCGGCCACAAACAGAAATTGCTTTTGCAAAAGGCGCGCAAGAGTCCACAGACCAAACGGAACATACGCCTGATACATCAGACGCTGATGCAGAACCGGATAGTGCGTTACAAACGGAGGTTGATCTAGCCGAAGGTGCTGAAAATATAGATGCGCAGGCAGAGATAACGCCAGAAGTTGCGGAAGAAAGCATAAAACCGCATGTTCCCGCGCCAGAAGGCTCATGATAGATACTCTGCATCTAGTTGCGCGGGCATTTTTGTTTTTCCCGTGCGGTGCGTGCAGCAACGGAACTGCCCATGTTTGATTTTGCCTGGTCTGAAATCGCGCTGATTGGCGCCGTGGCTCTGGTCGTCATCGGCCCGAAGGATTTGCCCGTGGCCATTCGTGGGCTGGCAGGGGCTGTGAAAAAGGCACGCAAACTGGCGGGGGAGTTTCAGTCTCACGTTGATGAAATGGTGCGTGAAGCTGATCTGACAGAAGTGCGCGATCAGGTTCGAGATCTCAAAAATCTCAATGTACGCAACCGGATCATGAAGGCCATTGATTCCGATGGCACGTTAAGCAGCTCCTTCGCCCCTCCACCACAAATTGCTGAAAAACATATTCCCGCAGGCCCTCGTGCATTGGATATGCCAGCTTCCAGCACACAAAGCACAACCAATGTTTCTGCTTATGTGCCCAGCACGTATGAGCCAGCCGTAACCGATGAAGATATTGCCAGTGCCCCTCCAGAATTGCCGCCCAATATTGTGCGCCGCATTTTGAAAGAGCAGGAACGCTTACACCCACCAGCATTTTTGCCACCAGTGCGCATCATGCACGGTGGGCGCAGTGTGGCGCCGGGTGAAAGATTGGGGCGCGTATCTGGCCCAAGCCGGTCGGCTTGGCAGCAGGATGTGGATATACAGCCAGAGCCGCCAAAAGGGGCTGAGCCAGAACAGCAGATAATGGATCATCAACCATGAACGAAAACGAAACCGTGGGGGAAGATCCTATTCACGATCAGCCAATGCCGTTGATCGAACATCTGCTGGAATTGCGTCGTCGTTTATTGTGGGCAGGTGCGGCTTTTATTCTGTGTTTTGCGCTGTGTTACCACTACGCAGGTGATATCTATCTGTTTCTGGCGCGCCCGTTGGGTGAAATTATGCGCCAGCAGGGTGAACAGCCGCATCTCATTTACACTGCTCTGTATGAGGCATTTTTCACCTATATTCGTGTAGCGTTTTTTGGCGCGGCTTTTCTGTCTTTTCCTGTTGTGGCCATGCAGGCATGGATTTTTATAGCCCCCGGCCTTTACCGATCGGAAAAGCGCGCTTTTGCTCCGTTTTTAATTGCAACGCCTATTCTGTTTCTGGTTGGGGCATCGCTGGCTTATTACTTTATTTTCCCCATCGCATGGCGTTTCTTCCTGTCATTCCAAACAGCAGGCGCAGGACATGATGGCGTGCAGATTGAACTGCAAGCCAAGGTTTCCGAATATCTTTCTCTGGTCATGAAACTGATCATGGCTTTTGGCGTGGCGTTTGAACTGCCAGTGGTGCTTACGCTTCTGGCACGTGTGGGCATTGTTACGGCAGATATGCTCCGCCGGTTTCGTCGCTACGCCATTGTGGGCGCTTTTGTTATCGCCGCTATTCTGATGCCGCCAGATGTCATTACCCAGATCGGTCTGGCCGTGCCGTTGGTCTTACTTTACGAAATTTCCATTATCTGCGCGCGCTTGGTCGAACCGAAGTGGAAGGCCAGCCAAGCGGAAGATACATCCAACACCCAGCAGGAGGTTCCTTGACCCATGCATGATATTCGCGCCCTGCGGGCTGATCCCGCTGCTTTTGATGCCGATCTTGCCCGCCGTGGGGTGGAGCCTGTTTCTGCCAAATTGCTGGCATGGGATGGAGAACGCCGCCAGGCCCAGACCGTGTTGCAGGAAAAGCAGGGGCGTCGCAAAGCACTGGCGCGTGAAATTGGAACCCTGAAGCGGAATGGTGGTGATAGCAGTGATCTGGAAGCCGAAGGCTTGGCCTTGCGCGCAGAAATGGAAGCGCTGGAAGAACAGGTGAATGTGCTGGGGCGTGAAAGCACAGCACTTTTGGCCAATCTGCCAAACCGTTTGGATGCTACCGTGCCTGAAGGCCCGGATGAAAGCGCAAACGTGGTGCAGCATGAATGGGGGGCAAAGCCTGCCTTTACGTTTACACCCAAGCAGCATTTTGAGCTGGGTGAAACGCTGAAGCAGATGGATTTTGCAACAGCAGCCAAGCTTTCTGGTTCACGTTTTGTAGTGCTCCGTGGTGGTATCGCGCGTCTGGCACGTGCACTGGGCCAGTTTATGCTGGATCTGCATGTTACCGAACATGGTTATACGGAAACTCAAGTGCCTGTCATGGTGAATGATGATGCCATGTACGGAACAGACAAGCTGCCAAAATTTGCAGATCAATCTTTCCGCACGGAAGATGGCCGCTGGCTTATTCCCACAGCAGAAGTGCCGCTTACAGCTTCTGTTTCTGGCGATATTCTGGAAGCATCGGCACTGCCATTGCGTATGACAGCACTGAGCCAGTGTTTCCGAAGCGAGGCAGGGGCTGCTGGGCGAGATGTGCGTGGAATGCTCCGCCAGCATCAGTTTGAAAAAGTGGAAATGGTTTCCGTAACCACGCCAGAAGAAAGCGATGCCGAGCATGAGCGCATGACGCGCTGTGCAGAAAAGGTGCTGGAAAAGCTAAATATTCCTTACCGCCGTGTGCTGCTATGCGCAGGGGATACCGGGTTTGGCGCAGCTAAAACCTTTGATCTGGAAGCATGGCTGCCGGGGCAGGGGGCTTGGCGGGAAATTTCTTCGTGCTCCAATACACGGGATTTTCAGGGCCGTCGCATGAATGCCCGTTATCGTCCGCAGGCGGGTGCTGCACCTGTTTTTGTGCATACGCTGAATGGTTCTGGCCTTGCTGTAGGCCGCACCCTTATTGCGGTGATGGAAAACTATCAGAACGAAGATGGCTCTGTTAGCGTGCCGGATGTTCTGCACCCATATATGGGGGGCGTTGAAAAAATCAGCTAAAAATAGGGCTTAGATACAATGGTTTCCAAACCCTCCTTATACTTGGCGATTGCCATTGTATCTGAAGTTATCGGCACATCCTTGCTCACAGCCTCGCACGGGTTTGCACGTTGGGGTTATGCTGTTGCCAGTCTGGCTGCGTATGGGTGTGCTTTCTATTTTCTATCCATCCCTCTCAAAACCATTCCAACGGGCATTGTTTATGCCATCTGGAGTGGGGTAGGTATTGTGCTGGTTTCTGGCATTGGTGCGTTGTTTTTCAAACAAATGCTAGATACACCAGCCCTTATTGGTATTGGCCTAATTATGGTTGGGGTGCTGGTTATCAATCTGTTTTCAGGTTCCATACAACATTAACGTGTGGAACTGATGGTTTTAATAACCAACCCCGGTGTGAGCACCTGTGGCAGCGTTATGGGCGCTCCGTTAGCCGGAATGAACAGGTAAAAAGGTACACCATCGCGCCCATGTTGGCGTAGGAAGGCCGTAATGGCGGCATCGTGCGCTGTCCAATCTCCACGCAGCAGGCTGACGTTCTGGGTTTTAAAGGCCTCGCGCACCTCCGGCACATCTAACGCCACGCGTTCGTTTACCAAGCAGGTAATGCACCATGCGGCTGTCATATCTACAAACACGCCTTTGCCGCTGGCATGTAGGGTTTGTAGACGCGCGGTGGAAAAAGCTTCTACGCCTTCGGGCAAGGTCATACCTTGGGCAGAAGATGGAGCTGCTGCTTGTTGGCGTAATACGGGCAGGAGAGAAAGTGCCCCAAGTAATGCCAATAATGCCAAACCGTGCAAGGCAAAGCGTTTGCGATCAGATAATGTGTTCTGATGTGTCTGGGCCAGACCATACACCCATGCGGCCAACCCCAAAAGCACCATGCCAGATCCAAGCAAGACAACTATGGAAGCGCCACCTTCCAGCGTGGCAACCCATAACAACCATACGCAGGATGCCAGTAGGGGAAATGCCAGAAACTGGCGCAAATAGACCATCCATGCGCCGGGGCGCGGCAGAATTCTGGCACAGGAAGGGAATGTTGCAATCAGCAGGTAGGGCAGGGCTAAACCCAACCCGAGTGCTGCAAATATGGTAAGCCCAGCAATAGGAGGGCCAGACAGAGCCCCAGCAATAGCCACGCCCATAAAAGGGGCTGTGCAGGGGGAGGCCACAACAACAGCAAGTACACCTGTTAAAATATCGTTCCACAAGTGGTGGCGTGTATGAGGTGAGCTATTGAGAGATACGGCAGAGAAAGCAAATACGCCCAGAAGGTTCAGGGCCATGGCAAAAAGCAACCAGCAGATCATTCCCACAAAAAGAGGGGACTGAAACTGGAAGCCCCAGCCTGCGGCAGAACCTGTTAGACGAGCCGCCATCATGGTGGCGCCCAATAGAGTAAAGCTGCCGATAACCCCAACTGCATAACATGCTGCGCTAAGAATTTGTTCTCGTCTTGCCGCATGTCCGAGCCGGGTGATTGCCAGAGCTTTCATGGCCAAGATCGGAAATACACAGGGCATCAGGTTTAGGATAAGGCCGCCAATAAAGGCAAACAGCATTTGCTGCACAAATCCGGCAGAAGCAGCGAGTGTATTTTCTGCTGGATCGGTAAGTGTGCCAAGGCTGGCATGAATTTGTAGGGCGCGTTCTGTGCCGGCTTTATCCTTTAAAACCACAATTCCAGATAAAGATCGCAGGGCAGAAAAGTTTGTAGTCGGCTTAAGATGCAGCGTTACAGAGCCATTGCGGATGATGGTTTTTTGCTCAGCGGCTTCGGCAATCTTTCCTTGTTGTTCCGGCATAAACCACGCATCGGATACGGATGAAGGACTGAGATCTTTGCCAGTTAGCTGTAAAATGCCGTTAGAGGAAAAAGTTGCTGCGTAAGGTGAAGGCACAGCGGTGCGCTGCGATGTTTGCTCAAACAAAGTGGCTTGAGCAGAAGGTGCAGGTGGGCCTTTATCCAATGTGAGCGCAAGATCAGCTTCTTCGGGCACACATACATGCTCACACACCAACCAGCTTGCATGCGCCATGATGTTGACCTTGTCTGATTTCTGATCTGCTGATTGAAGAGGAAGTTCCAGAGGCAGGATTACATCGCCAGTATAGGCGTAAGACATAAGTGAAGAATCGCGGATGCGTTGCGGAACCGGCCATTGGATGGTTTGCGTGCTGCCTTGCAACGCGCCATCAGCATTGATGGTGATAGCTGGAGGGTCTCCCGCATCTCCCGGATTTTGCCAGTATGTGTGCCAACCATTCTGAAGTTGTAGCCGCAAAGCAATGTGTAAGGGGCTATTAGCGCCAACTGTATCAGACGCGGTTATCAGGCTTGCAATGCTATGGCCGGTTTTAACCTGAGAACTTTCTGCTGCGGCTGAAGGATGTGAATAAACAAGCGCTGCTGCCAAAATGGCAACAGGAAGAGTCAACCAGCCTACAAGGCCACGCCCGTTGCCTTTTGTCTGCATCGAGGCAGGAGCAGAAGGCAGGCTAAAGGCAGTAAGACGCGAAAAGGGCATAACAGGCAAACTCATGGTGCATTCTGCGGTAAGGAGCGCGCAGCATAGGCCAAACTCACCTGTAATTGTAAGCTGATGTTGTTGAAGACGCAGGATGTAGAAAAAGCAGTTAGTGTTCTGCTGGGGCTTCGGCATCTGGTTGTAGTACAAACAGGCGTGAACAATAGGGGCATACGGTTTGATGCCCGCCAATTTTCAGCCATACGCGCGGGTGCCCAAGCGCGCCCAAGCCGCCATCGCAGGCAATTTTGCGTTTGTCCACCATAATGGTTTCAACATGCCCTAGTTTGGGATGCGGCACAGGGTTGGCAGGCTGTATCAACATAGGTGTGGTATTCCCTTTTTGCTATGATGCCCAAATGAACAACATGTGCTGGCTGTGTGCATGATAGCTGTCTGGGCTATGGTTTTGCACCTTTCTTATCTTCCCATGCGCGTGAGCAGATATGGACGATACGGTTGCGCGTTATTGGTTGTGTGTTTGAGTTTGACAGGATGCAGTATGAAACTTCCTGATCCCCCAAAGCCTTCACCACGTTTTGCTGCAGCTGCTCGGCTGGTTCCGCCTGATCGCATCTTTACGCTAGCGGATGGGGTGGTGCTTCCAGCACGCGTATGGAAGGCACAAGGGCAGCCTCGGGGCATATTGTTGGCGCTGCACGGGTTTAACGATAGCCGTGATGCGTGGGAGCAACCTGCGCCATTTTTTGCCAGACAAGGCATAACGGTGGTGGCGCCTGATCAACGCGGTTTTGGAGAAGCCCCAAAGCGTGGAGAATGGGCGGGTGCAGAGCGTATGGTGCAGGATGTGCGTGAAGAAATAGCTATTCTTCAGCAAGAAAATCCCCAGATACCGCTTTATCTGACTGGGGAAAGTATGGGGGGCGCTATTCTCATGCTTCTCATGTCTAAGTCAGATGCTCCATCTGTTGCAGGCACGTTGCTGTTAGCGCCTGCTGTGTGGAATCTGGGGCTTGGAGCAGATATTCCGCTGGATGTTCTGGCAACGCTTTTCCCACACCACTTGGTTACAGGGCGGGAACTGCCCGTGCATGTGGTGGCAAGTGATAATCCGGCAGCCCTTTTGCGCCTGTATTTTGATCCACTTACTTTGAGAGCTACCCAGCTAGAGGCCTTACGCGGGTTGGTGAGCTTGATGAGGCAGGCCGCTGCCGTGGCGCCGCAGATGAAAGGGCCACTGCTTTGTGTATATGGGGATAAAGATCAACTTGTGCCCTCCAAAGCGATGGCCAAAGTATGGGAAACCCTGCCCAAAAGCACGCGGTTGGATCTGATTTCCGGCGGCCACCATTTGCTGCTGCGTGATAAAAATGGCAAACAGGTGATGCAGGACATGCTAAGCTGGATCACGCAACCAGACAGTTTTTTGCCATCAGGTGGAGATGTTGCGGCCAGCACATGGCAGGCACAAAACCCGGTAAAGTCGGAGGGAAAGTGGTTTCCGGCCTCATGGTTCGATGGTTTGGCGCGTTAAATCTATCTATCCAGAACCACAGGGCCGGAATACGGAGCAAACGCCATCTGCGGAAGTTATCAGGATAATGCAGATAGAGGCTTGGCAAATACCCCTGAATTGCGTTAGGGAAGGCGCACGGACCCGTAGCTCAGCTGGATAGAGCGTTGCCCTCCGAAGGCAAAGGTCGCGCGTTCGAATCGCGCCGGGTCCACCATCCCTTAAAATTATTGATAGTTTTGGTGGCATACAGCTTGTCTCGCTGAGCATTACTTTTTGCGGCGGTAATGGTCTTTTGCATCTTCCAATAGGCTACGTAGGCTTGCCCGAGGGGAAGCAATAAATCCGATAAAACCTAAAAATGCGGTAATACCGGCGCCGCTCCCCAAATTGGCTCTTGTTTGAGATTTAGCAGTCCGGTGTGTTGCCTGATCCGTATTTGGTGTATGGTTTTTAGGTTGAGGCATACGGAGTATTCTTTCGGGCTGTAAGTTTTTCAGCGTCAAATATGCAAAACCGTGAACGGGGCTGAAAAGCCATTATTTCATGGGGGCAGCCAGAACATGCAGATATGTGCATATTTTTTCCATGAGCGCTTGGGCTGGAGTAGAAGGTGGGAAATCTTCCTGCTTCAGTCTGTTTAGAAAATCCTGAGTTTGTTGCATGCGCACAGGGCTACCGGATGCCCAGATCCGAAGGATTTTTTTGAGTTCGGTTTTTAAAGCCTCGGGAAGTGTTTTATCTTTCAAAGTATCCCGCAGAAAGATCAGATACAGGCCTTTCACCATGTATAAGATCTGTTCTTGAATGTAATGCTCCGTTTTTTCCTGAGGGAGAGACTTGGAGGTGTTGATAATTCTTACAAGGCTTTCGGCATTTCTGGAAAGCCAGATATGGGGCAGGGTTCTATCACCTGTACGGGCTAGGTGATTAAGGCTTTTTTCTATCCATCTGCGTGTGCGGCGCATGTGAGAATCAAGCCGGAAGGGAAAGATAATGAGAAAAGTCCACCGGGCGAACAATACAGCCCCCAGAAACGCCAGAATGGTGTTGAAAAAAGATTGCTCATCAAATCGGCCCTGATTGGCAGGGCCAAGCAGCACAGGCAGGAACATGTTGAATGAAAAAGCATATCCTGCTGTGTGTGTGTGTGTCGCGCAGCCAGCCCGCCAATAATCATCGGAATAAACAGGAACAGAACCAGAAGTTCTGGCGCTGTAATGGCGGGTATAACCAGTAGCGCGTACAAAGCAGCAATGAGCCCGCACCATAAAGCACCCTTAAAAAAAGGGGCGGCCGCTAAAAGCGGATTTTCACGCGTGGCCAGCAAGCCATAGACGAGCGAAACAAAAGAAAAAAACGTAGGGCCAGCGGGCCATGCCGTCACTTCCCACACAAGCCACGCCCCCAGAATGCCCAAACAGGCCCGGATACCGTTATCCATGGCTTCTACGGCATGCCTGCGAGATTGCAGCTTAAAACGGAAATGATCTCCTGATTTTGGGTACATGCAGGCCTGAATATGTTGGCGAATGGTTGCTTCATCAGCCAGCATGGTGCGTTCTGTTGGTGTGAGTTGATGCGTCAGGGCAAGGCCATATCCGCGGGCCAGCATGGTAATCATGCCTGCAAAAGCTGCACGCGCATGATCCGCGGCATGAGAATGCGGGCCCATTTCTAGGCTCAGGACCCATTGATTTGATTGCGGAAATCTGATTCAGCCTCTGTGAGGAGACTGAAGATGAGTGACCTGTATTGGCTGACCGAGGAACAGATGGATCGTCTGCGGCCCTTTTTCCCGAAGAGCCATGGCAAACCTCGCGTTGATGACCGTCGTGTGTTGAGTGGGATCATTTTCGTGAACAGAAATGGTCTGCGCTGGCGTGATGCCCCCCGGGAATACGGTCCACACAAGACGCTCTACAACCGCTGGAAGCGCTGGAGTGCTATGGGGATCTTCATCCGCATGATGGAGGGATTGGCTACTGGCAAGGCAGAGCCTCAGACAATCATGATTGATGCGACCTATCTCAAGGCCCATCGCACGGCTTCGAGCCTGCGGTTAAAAAAGGGGGCCCAGGCCGTTTGATCGGGCGGACCAAAGGCGGGATGAATACGAAGCTGCATGCTGTCACTGACCGGAACGGACGTCCGCTCAACTTCTTCATGACAGCAGGTCAGATCAGTGATTATACTGGTGCCGCTGCCCTTCTGGACAGTCTCCCATCAGCCGAATGGATGCTGGCAGACCGGGGCTACGACGCTGACTGGTTCAGAGAGGCCCTGGAGGAGAAAGGGATCAAACCCTGTATTCCTGGTCGAAAATCTCGCGCAAAACCGGTCAAATACGACAAACGGAAATACAAAAGACGCAACCGTATCGAGATCATGTTCGGCAGGCTCAAGGACTGGAGACGGGTCGCAACACGCTATGACAGATGCCCGACCGTCTTCTTCTCCGCAGTCTGCCTCGCCGCAACCGTCTTGTTCTGGCTATGAGTCCTGAGCCTAGCAAACGTGTCTGTAATATACCGCTGCGTTCAGGAAGGGCGGCTACCGGCAGGATGGTTGCAAGGCGACTGGCAAGCACTTCTGTGTGCAGAAGTTCCAAAGCATTTGTTTCTAGCATGATGTACGGTTTTACGCCGGCTTCACGAAACGCTGCATCTATAAACTGCCGACTACGCATTTGCGAGTTAAGGAGCCCCAAAGGCAACTGACCGATGGTTTCCCATGAACAATGGCGCGTGTGAGGGAGTGTTATACCTTCGCCAGCAGCCAATACGTGTTGTTCTTGATAGAGGGCATGCGTATCAAAAGGCCCTTCTGAGGGGATCAG